>JAQULH010000005.1 GCA_029004215.1 Patescibacteria group bacterium
GGGCGCTTGCGCACCGGCTCCAAGCCCTCCAGGACTGATATCTGTTCTGCGCCGTAAGCGCCTGCTTTGCTGGTTGTTTTTGCCATAGATTGCGGGGAAATTATACCAAGCTGAACGAGCAGCGTCAATCGTAAAAAGCAAGCCCTACATGTGTCATTCCGAGGCTTGCCACATAGTCTCCTGCATAGGACAATAAGCAGCATGCAAACAACGATTTACCTTTTGCGCCACGGCGAAGTGTCTGATCCTGAAAAGATTGAATACGGGCGTTTGGCCGGTTTTCACATGACACAAAACGGAATTCAGCAAGTCCAAGCCACTGCCCAAAAATTTTTGAGCCTAGGTATCAAGCCTTGCGTGATTGAGACTTCGCCCTTGGAAAGGGCAAGAGAAACAGCCCAGATCGTGTCTCAAGTTTTAGGTAACTTGCCAATCAAAGTCGACGAACGCCTGACAGAATGGGACCAGGGGCCATGGGAAGGGAAGTTGACGGAAGATTTTTATAAAAATTCAGGTTATTACGCAGTGCCCATGAAAATGGAAGGCTTGGAACCTCATGACCAGGCAGCTGACCGCGTCATTAACGTCGTCCATGATTTAGTGGCGGAATGTCATGGCCAGCCAATTTTCATAATTTCGCATCGCGAGAGCATGGCTTCAGCCATCCTCAAGCTCCAAGGCAGAGATTTCTCAACCATCCATGATCTGCCGATGCACGTGGCCAGCGTCTGGGAACTCAAATTTGAAGACAACCAGTTCGTGTCAGCTGAACTGAAGTGGGATACGCCCAACTAGTAACGAGTAACGAGTAAAAAGTAGCGAGTCCGGCTAGTTACTAGTTACTCGTCACTAGTTACTGTATAATAGCTCCGTATGGAAACCTATTCGGGTTTCACAAACGGCGACCTGCAAGCAGCCAACTGGTGGGTCAGGAATAAGAGGCGCATCACATTTTGGTCGCGCTTAATTTTGATTGCTTCAAATGTCCTGGTCTGGGGCTATACTTTTTGGGGTTTGCTGGATGCTTATGCCATATCTTACCCGCGCGAATCCCGTTTGACCCAGGAAATTGCCACCAACCAACAGATATTGGATCGCATCGAGCAAGACCGGCCGCGCAATGTCGGTACTTCGCAAGTCTTAGTTTTTGCGGCTACTGAGAACCGGCTCGATATCATGGTTGATCTGGAAAACCCCAATGACCAGTGGTGGATGGAATTTGTTTACCGTTTCAATGTCTCAGGCGAGCAAACGCCGACCCACCAGGGTTTTATCCTGCCGGCTTCGCAAACGACTTTGACTGAATTGGGATTTACTCCCAAAGCCAAAGGAGGCCGTTCAGCCCAACTAGTCGTCGAAAATATCCGCTGGCACCGCGTCAGGCCAGACCAAGTTGAAAACAACTACGACCAATTTATACGCAAGCGTTTTGGCGGGGTAACTGTGGAACATGTTAATTTTGATTATGCTTCGCCGGTTGAAGGGGAGACCTTAAGCCGGACCACTTTAGATGTGGCCAACAGGGGAGCCTTTGGCTATTGGTCGATTGATTATGTTATCAAGCTTTTGCGCGGGACAACTGTCGTGGGAGTCAACCGCATTAACATCCAAAACCTTAAGCCGGGCGAGACCAGGCCGATCGAGTTTTATTGGTTTGATAAGATCCCGAGTGTCAGCAAGACCCAAGTCATCCCAATCATCAATTTATTGGATCCCAGCGTCTACCTCCCGTCCGCCCGCCTGACAACTCCGTAGCCTCTGTCATTGCGAGCGAAGTTCGACGTAGCGCGGCAATCTCCGGAGATTGCTTCGTCGCTGCTGCTTCTCGCAATGACAAAGTTTTCAGTTGACATCCGTGTCCTAAAGACAGAAGATTGTTGCCATGCGCAGGCTTTGGTTTGACATGCTGTGGAAGACGGATTGGATCCTTTTCGGGTCCATGTTGGCGTTGACTGTCATTGGCCTGCTTATGGTTTACAGCATTGGCGCCTCCAACGAGGTTGGCAACCTGTTGCAATTCAAGAAGCAGGTCATTGCCGTCATGATCGGCTTGATTGCTTTCATATTGTTGGCCATTGTTGATTATCGCCAGATAAAAAGTTTAGGCACTGTCATCTATGCCCTTGGTCTGTCCCTTTTGGTCAGCGTCTTGATCTTCGGTTCGACCGTGCGCGGCACGCAGGGCTGGTTTAAGTTTGGTTCAATCGCCATCCAGCCAGTGGAAATTGCCAAAGTCACCTTTGCGATTTTTTTGGCTTCGTATTTTGCCAAGCATGTTTACCATCGCCTGAACTGGGTCACGTTTTTTGGCAGCCTGTTTGCCATGCTGGGTTATGTGGCGCCCATCCTTTTGCAGCCGGATTTTGGTTCGGCCATGGTTATCGTTGCCATGTGGCTGGTGGGCGTGGCTTTTGCCGGCTTGCGTCCCCGCGCCTGGATGCTTTTGCTTTTAGTGGGAGTCGTCAGCTCTTTGCTGGTCTGGCAATACGCTTTTAAACCATATCAAAAAGATAGGTTAATGGCTTTCATTAATCCGCAAATGGATCCATTGGGTGCCGGTTATAATGTTATACAAGCACAGACTGCCATTGGGTCAGGCGGCATCCTAGGCAAAGGCATTGGCCAAGGCAGCCAATCGCGTTTGCGTTTTTTGCCAGAAGCCTCGACTGACTTTATGTTTGCGGTTATGGGCGAAGAACTGGGGCTGTTGGGCATTTGTTTGATTTTGGGATTGTTTGGCGTCATCTTATTGCGTTTGTTGCTTTTAGGTAGTCGCATAGCTGATCCTTTTGTGGGTATTTACTGCGGCATGATAACCGGCATGTTAGGCCTGCACGTACTGATTAACGCCGGCATGAACATGGGTGTCATGCCAGTGACCGGCATACCCTTGCCTTTTGCTTCGGCCGCGGCCACAGCCCTGGTCGGCGGATACTTGGCTTTAGGTGTAGCGGAAAGCGCGGCCATCCATGGCAAGAGCCAGGCAGCAGAGCGTTGACCCGCTAAGCCATGCACGATATCTTAACTTTATGTCTAACCTCAATTCATATCCTTTGCTTAACCACTGCCCGATTTGCCATGCATTGTATGCCAAGGAAGATGTCAGGCTGGTTGAGGAAAAGGACCGGGCAAAACTCTACCATTCTTATTGCCAAGCTTGTTGCCATGGCCTGTTAGCCTACGTGCTTGAGGTGGCCGGAGGGGTCAGTTCTTTGGGCTTAATTACCGATGCTTCAGGGGTAGATATGGCCCGTTTAGCCAATGACCCATTGGTTACGGCTGAGGAATGCGTGGCTGCCCACCGCCTAATCCTGGAAAACAGCCGCGACCTTTGCCAGCGACTTCTTGACATGTCAGGCAAGTTGGCCTAATATTCAGGCACCCAAAATAGACTTTCGCTTTTGGCGCATATCTTCGTCAGAACCTGTGTTTTCCGCTCAACGTACCAAACAGTACGTCTCGCGGAAAGCCTCGTTTCTTCCTCGATCTGCATCCAAAACGCAAAAGTCATAAAATATTTATGACTACCACATTGCAGGCGCAGTTGCGTCAAAAAAAGGAAGCCGGAACCCAGGAAAACCCGAGCGTTACGCTCAAGGCCATAGTTTATGGCCATGGCTTGCCCAGCCGTTCCATCCAAGTCGCAACGAGCGATTTTCTTAAGCTTTTCCGCGAAGTTAAGCACTCCAGCCTCTTTGATTTGGCCGTTGGCAGCGAAAGCCCGGTTAAGGTCCTGGTAGGCGAGGTCCAAGTAAACCCAATCAACATGCAGCCTGTGCACGTTGATTTCCGCCAAATTCGTATGGACGAGGCGGTTACGATTTCCGTGCCCCTGTCGTTTGTCGGCGAAGCGCCGGCTGTCAAAGCTTTGGGTGGCACCTTGGTTAAATCTTTGGATGAATTGGAAGTTGAATGTTTGCCAGGCAACTTGCCTAAGGAAATTGTGGTTGACTTAAGCAAACTCGTAACTTTTGACGACATGATTACTGTGGGTTCACTGGTTTTGCCACAGGGTGTAAAATCAACCCATGCTTTGGAAGATGCTGTAGCCACGGTTGAAGCCCCGCTCACCGAAGATGAAATCAAGAAGATGGAAGCTGCTGAAGTTGGTGATGTGACGGCCGTTAAGACAGAAGCTGAAGAAAAGAAGGAAAAGGAAGCAACAGCTGAAGCCGAAGAGGCAGCCGCTGAAAAACCTAAAGAATGATCTATAGGAACAAGGAGGTAACTCCTACCAAACCAAAAGTGGTAAACCCGACCGAAGCGAAGTTTGACCCGACACTGTTCTTGAAGCGCTATTGGCCTTACCTGGCAGGCGGGGCGGTCTTGGTTTTATTGGTTAGTTTTGGTTTGTTCAAGTTCGCTGTCAGCGGCCGCAATAATGTTCAGGCCGAAAACAATTTGACTGCCAAAACAGATCTGGCTGCCACTTCGACCACGGAACTCGTGTCACGCAAGTTGGATGGAGTTTTGGTCAAACCCGAAGATGCCGAGCTCTTGCCTTGGGCCGTAATGGTGGAAATGCACCCGGACGCCAGGCCTCTTTCCGGTATTTCCAAGGCCAACTTGGTTTTTGAAGCGCCGGTGGAAGGCGGTATCACGCGTTTGATGGTTGTTTATGATGCAACCACCACAGTAGCCAGCGTTGGCCCTGTCCGCAGCGCCCGTCCTTATTTTGTAGAATGGGCTGATGCCTTGCATGCTGCTTATGCCCATGTGGGCGGCAGCCCGGAAGCTTTGAATCGGATTGGCGGCCTGTTGAAGTTCCGCAATTTGGACGAGTTTACCAGCGGCAAATATTTTTGGCGCGACAGTAACCGCGCGGCGCCGCATAATACCTACATCAGCCAGAAACTCGTAACCTCAGCAGTCCAAGCTAAATCCTGGAGGCCGGAAGATTTTAGCAGCTGGACATATGATGACAGCACGAGCACTGACCGTGGTGATTATAATATCGTCGAAATCCCTTATGGCGGTTCGTATAATGTTCGTTGGCAGTATGACAAAGACAGGGGTGTTTATGTGAGATACCAGGGCGGCAGGATATTTAGGGATGCCGACGGTTCGGCCATTGAGGCCAAGAATATCTTGGTCATGGTGACAGAACAAAGGGTCTTGGATGATGTTGGACGGCTTTATATCCGCACGGCTGGCTCAGGCAAGGCCGAGCTATATAGGAGCGGATTTAAATCAGAAGTGCGTTGGAGCCGCTCGCCAGGGGAAAATTTACGTATTGAAACGACCGATGGCAGGGCAGTGGCCATAAACCGTGGTACAACTTGGATTGAAGTAGTTACTCTGGCTGAGCAGATGCCTAAGGCTTCGCTTGCGTCATCCGCCACGAGCACTAACCGTTAGGTGGTGTGACTATGCCAGACAAAACAAACGCTTATTTGGTGCAAGGCGGCCATTCGCTTAAGGGCGAAGTGCTTGTCAGCGGCGCCAAAAACGCAGCCACCAAGCAGTTAGTGGCAGCCCTACTCTCCGATGAGCCGGTGATTTTGCATAATGTACCGCAAATTGGCGATGTTTCAGCCACTATTGAGATGTTAGAGGGCTTGGGGGTCAAGGTCACTGTTGACGGCTCGACCGTCACTGTTGACCCGCGGACTTTGAATACCAGCCAGGTTTCAGAAGCCTTGAGCCGTAAAAACCGCATCCCGGTTTTGCTCATGGGCCCGTTAATCCACCGCTTTGGCGAAGCCAGCATCCCGGCATTGGGCGGTTGTAAGATCGGCCCCAGGCCAATTGATATTCATTTGGCAGGTTTGGAAAAGATGGGGGCAGAGGTCAGCGAAGGTGACGGCTATTATAAGGCCAAATGCAAGAAATTAAAGGCGGCCATGATCGAGCTCCGCTTTCCGTCCGTCATGGCGACCGAGACTTTAATTCTGGCAGCTGCCAAGGCCAAAGGCACGACTGTCATCACCAATGCAGCTGTTGAGCCGGAAATTTTAGATACTGCCAAGCTTTTGCAATCAATGGGTGCTATCATCAATTTGGAAACTAACCGCACTTGGGTTATCCAGGGCGTGGAAAGATTAGGCGGTGCTGAACATTCGGTTATTCCTGACAGGATCGAAGCCGCGTCTTTTGGTATCGCAGCTGCTTTGACCAAGGGCTCGATTTTTGTGCGTGATGCGCGCCAGGATGATTTGCTTTCATTCTTGAACGCCATTCGTCGCGTCGGCGTGCCGTTCAAAGTTGAAAAAGATGGCATCTTGTTTGGCCATGCTGATGAATATCAACCCGTTGTGCTGGAAACAGATACGCATCCCGGATTCATGACTGATTGGCAACAGCCGTTCGTCATGTTACTCACCCAGGCCAAGGGTGTCTCGATTGTCCACGAAACTATTTTTGAAGATCGTTTTGGCTACACCGAGGCATTGGTAAAAATGGGCGCCAACATCCAACTGCACTCTGACTGCTTGGGCAGCAAAGAATGTCGCTTTAAACATCAAAACTTTTTGCATTCCTGCATTATTTCCGGCCCAACGCCGCTCAAGTCCGCTGATATCTGCATCCCAGATTTGCGCGCCGGCTTTTCCTATCTGCTTGCGGCCTTGATGGCCACCGGAGAATCCAAAGTCACGGGCGTGGAGATTATTGAACGCGGCTACGAGAACATCATCGGCAAACTCGGCGCCTTGGGTGCGGATATCAAGGCCATCTAAGATGCTATGAAGATGCCTTGGCTATTCATGGGGTTGATCGCCGCGGCCATTGTTGGTTGGGCGGCTTTGACCGCGGTTATAATTTATTTTTTTCCGCCAGTGGGTTTGTTGTTTTTTTCCGCCAGCATTTTTGGCCTTTGCGATCCAGGTCGGCGAGTCAAACATAATTTGATTTTCGTCAAACGCGAAACCAGTGAGAGTGTAGCATCTACGTTGTCGTTCTTTACGCCAAAAGTGCTTTGGAAGCCGAGGTTGTTCGCGGCCATTGTTTTTTTGTTCGCATTTTTCGGAATTCGTTGGGCGCAATCCAAATTTTCCGATGTCGGCATCGCGTATTTTGATGGGTTATTTTTATTTTTGTTTGCAGTCAGCGTGGTACTGGCGGTCAGCGCCTGGAAAGAGTCTAAACGATAATCAAAAACCTCTCACGTCCACACAGGTCTTGTTTGATTAAAATATTGTGCTTTGGAAAAAGTTGGTGAGCTAAGGCCGCCAACTTTTTTGTTTGTCGAGGGTCAACCTCAAGGAATACAGCAATTCTGTCATTTCGACCGAAGGAGCGAAGGCGACGAAGTGGAGAAATCTTAGTTAACGAAGATTCCTCGACTCGTCGAACTCCCTCGGAATGACAGAGGGAAGAGATCTGTTGCAGCAGTTTCACGACCAGCGACGATCCGTCACGGCCCGCAAACAGAGCCTTGGCTGGTTCATATTTAGCTACGTCAGGCATCATGGTTTTTTTATCTGATGATGGCAGGTAGGGGAGATTGGCAACAAAACATAACTCACCCCGCCTTCGGCACCCCTCTCTTAATTTAAGAGAGGGGAGGGGGTGAGTTAGGGTCTGAATCAGTTTCTTACCCAACAAATCGTCTTTCACAAACTCAACATCAGCTCCGAGACGTTCGGTATTTTGCTGTGCGACTTTGAGTGCAGCGCTCGAAACATCTGAGGCAACGACTTTCGCATTCGGACATTCGAGGGCTAGCGTCGCTGCCAAGCAACCGGAGCCAGTGCCTACGTCGATAATCGTGACACGTGACATGTGACACGTTCGATGTTTAACGAGTTCAACCAGTATTTCCGTCTCAGGTCGTGGGATCAAAGTGTGACGGTTAACAAGAAAGTCACGTCCAAAAAAAGGTTGCTCGCCTGTCAGATAGGCAATTGGCTCGTGTTTTTTGCGCCGCTGCACCAAACTCAAAAAAGTTTTAGCAACCTTTGAGTCAACTTTGTCCTTGGCATACGCTATGATATAAGGCCAGTCTTTTTTTAAAACAAATGCCAAAAGCAATTCTGCTTCGCGCGGATCAATGGTTGTTTTGTGCAATAACTCGGAAATGATGATCGGCATGTTTATTCTGTAGATTGCCACGTCGTCTGACTCCTCGCAATGACAGACTGTGTGATGGCTATTATGGTATACTTATCACATGAACGTGGGTGGTCTTTGGGAGGGTGTAAAAGGCCAAGGGCAAGATACGGATTGGACTGTAATCCAAGCGCCGTCGGTTTTGGCGTCGAATGCAAATTTGCCGTTGGAATTAAAATATGTTTTGTCTTTGCGTCCTTCGCGCCAGGCCTTAGTCAACCAAATGCTGGAGCGTGGTTGCGGTTTAGGCATATCCAAGCAGACGCGTGTGCCGGAAAGGACTAGCCAAGCAGTTGAAAGGATAGCCAACCTGACACACGAAGGCTTGACCTATTGTTGGTTAGAAAATTTGGTCAGGCTAAACCAAGAGCCCGTCTGGAATCAGGCAGAACAGGATGCAGCTTCAGCCCAAGGCATCAATCTTAAAGAGGAAATAGATTTGTTGAAAGATTTGCGCGAGACGCATTGTCGTTTTGCGTTATTAAAATTTCCCGGCATCCAAACCACCCAACAAGATGAGGCTTGCATCAAAGAAATGAACCAAGACTTGTCAGCTGTTTCCGCTGCCAGGCTTTTGAATTTGTTGAGGGGCCAAGTCTCTGCCTGGAAGTTGCCATGGTTTTTACCTCTGCTGTTAGCCGCCTTGATTGTCGGACCCTTGGCTCAGTGGGCTGAGTCTCTTTTGTCTGGAAGTGGTTTGCTGATAGCCATCTTGATGCCAAGTGTTTATTTGATTGCCTTGGATTGGTACAAAGCTTATGCCAAAGCCAAAGCCCCTTGGCTGATGCGACGTCTGGTTATCTGGGACTTGGTTGCTCTGGCCGGAGCTGTTTTATGCTTTATTGTTGGATATTTATTTGTCCAAGGCAGCCACTGGTATTTAGCCGGGATGGCGCTTGGTGTCAGCGCAATGCTTATCCCGATGTATTATGTTTTGCGCCATATCAAACGGTCTTGGGTTGGCTTACAGAGATTAATGGCCATCGGCAAGATCAGCCCTAGCCTGGAGCAAGCCATTTGGCCGCAATCATTACTGGAACAGGAAAGGGGATCTGTGGCCCGGGTTACTGGTTTGTTAATCTCGATCATTATCATGGGTTGGTTATTTGGCACATACCCATCAATCGACGGTAAGATTTGGTTACTCGCGATTTTGGCTGGCCTGCCGTTGGTTATAGCTGAGCTGAACGCCCATTTTGAACTATGGCTTGACAAATGGTTTTATACTCGCAAGCTCAAGAAACTGTGGCAACAGGCCATTATTTTGACCTCAGATGCCTGGTAAATAGGCTAGAATTAGGAGTAGACAGGAGAAGTTTTTTCGGTTAACATAGCTAAACCTCAATAAGATTTTTACCGACAAATATGGATTTTTTCCCAAAGCCAAAAACCAACGAACCCGACGTACCCGCCACTTCATCGCGGCTGGCTTTGAAGTTCTTTCTGGAACTGGTGCAGGTCGTGGCTATTTCGTTGGCCATCATCATCCCGGTCAGGTATTTTCTGGTCCAGCCGTTTTACGTTAAAGGCGCTTCCATGGAGCCTAATTTTTTTGACCATGAATATTTGGTGATTGATGAGCTTTCATATCGCTTCCACCAACCTCAGCGCGGCGACATTGTGGTTTTCCATTACCCGAACGATCCTAAAAATTATTTCATCAAGCGGGTGATCGGTCTGCCCGGCGAAACGATTGAGATAGCTGAAGGGCAAGTCAAGATTTACAACGACAAATATCCCAACGGTATTGTTTTGGATGAACATGTTTACCTGGATGATGTTTATACTGCCCAGACCAGGCGCGAGACCCTAAAAGCCAATGAATATTTTGTCTTGGGCGACAACCGTCCATCCAGCCTTGATTCGCGTTACTTTGGTCCGATTTCGGACAAAGTTATCGTGGGTCGCGTGTGGGTGCGCGGCTGGCCTTTAGACCGTTGGAAAATTTTTTCCTCACCAACCTATAACTTGTAAAAATTATGCCACTCACAAAAAAAACAGCGCCCGCACCCAAGAAGCCGGAAGGTCCAAGCAAGAAAGCCCCCCAGCCTTTTAGCTTGGTGCGCGGGGTGCGCGATATTCTGCCGGCTGACCAGCCTTATTGGCGCCAGGCTTTCGAAATGGCTCAGAGCCTTTGTGATGCTTATAGCGTAGATCGGATTGAGACACCGGTGCTTGAGGAGACTGGTTTATTTGTGCGTAGTGTTGGCAAGCAAACTGATATTGTCGAGAAAGAGATGTTCAGCTTCGAGACAACCGGTAATGAGCATGTGACTTTGCGTCCGGAAAACACGGCTAGCATTTGTCGGTCTTATATCCACCATGGCATGCTTAATTTGCCGCAACCCGTCAAACTTTGGTATTGGGGCCCGCAGTTCCGCCACGAGCGTCCGCAATCAGGCCGTTATCGCCAGTTCTGGCAATATGGGGTTGAGATGATTGGCGAGAGTGATGCGGTGATTGATGCCCAGTTGGCCTTGATTGCCTGGCGTTTCCTGAAAGATTTGGGCATTGATACGGTGGTCCGCATCAACTCGATCGGCACGCCCGAGTCGCGCATCAATTATCGCAATGCTTTGGTGGCTTATTTCCGCCCCAAGCGCAACCGCCTTTCAGAAGAAGATAAAAAACGTCTGCTCAAAAATCCTTTGCGTTTGTTAGATTCGAAAGATCCGGCCATGGCAGAACTCAAAGCCGAAGCCCCGCAAATTGTTGATTGGCTGGACGAACCTTCCAAGAACCATTTTATGCGCGTGCTGGAATATCTTGATGAGGTCGGAGTGCCTTATCAGCTCGATCCGTTTTTGGTGCGTGGCTTGGATTACTATACACAAACTGTTTTTGAGTTGTATGACACATCGGAAACCGACGAAACCGCCCAATCAGCCTTGGGTGGTGGCGGCCGGTATGATGGTTTGATGGAAATTTTAGGCGGGCGCCCGACCCCGGCGGCCGGCTTCGCATTGGGCATTGACCGCATAATCAGTAAGCTTAAGGCTTTAAAGCCAACTTTGCCGGAAAAGAAAGTGGAAGTTTTTGTGGCGCAACTGGGCGAAGCCGGCCGCAAGCGGGCCTTGGCTTTGTTCGAGGAATTGAGGCTGGCTAACATCAAAACAGCTGAGGCTTTTGCCAAAGGTTCAATCAAGGTGCAGATGGAGATCGCCAACCGTTTAGGTGCCAGGTGGGCAATCATTGTCGGCCAAAAAGAAGTTTTGGATGGCACGGCCATTATCCGCGATATGGATGCCGGAACGCAGGAGATTGTGGATGGCCGCAAAGTGGTCCATGAACTGCAGAAGAAGATGACGCAGGTGCCAGTAGCGAGTAACGAGTAAAAAGTATCGAGTGGATGGCTTTGACTAGTTACCAGTTACTAGTTACTTTTTACTGTTTTTCGCTCCATTGACGCATGGTTACGCATGTTGTATCTTATTGTGGACATCTCGGATGTCATAAATCTTATCTTTATAGAAAGGAGTGTTTTCCATGGTTGAAGTCAAGAAGAAGAAGGGCGAGACATTTGATTCTTTGTTGCGCCGATTCCAACGCCGCATGCAACAGGGCGGTATTGCGTTAGAAGCTCGTAAACAACGTTTCCACGAACACGAGCCTAACCGCAACAAATCCCGTGAGAGTGCCTTGAGGCGTGAAACCAAACGCCAGCAGTACGAGTACTTGCTCAAGACAGGCCAGCTTAAGGAAGAAGCCCCACGTCGTCCTCCACGAAGTTAAAATCGAAGACGCCGGAGGGAAAGGTGCTGAACGCCGCGAGGACTGTTTGAGCGAAGCGAGTTCCGCAGCAAGAGAAGTACCTTTCCCTCAGGCGGCAAACTACTTACATGAACATCTCTGAAAAAATAAATGCTGATCTGAAGGAAGCAATGAAGAGCAAGAACGAGTTGGGGCTCGCAGTGCTTCGGCTTATGCGGACAGCCATGAAAAATAAAGAGATAGAGGTCATGCACCCGTTAAGCGAGGAAGAGACGCAGGCCGTAATCCGTTCCATGATCAAGCAAGGCAAGGATGCACTCACGGATTTTACGACTGCAGGCAGGCAAGATTTAATCGAAAGGCAAACAGGCGAGATTGCGATTTTGGAACGCTATCTTCCACCAGCCATGCCCGAAGCCGAACTTGAGGCGATTTGCCAAAAAGTCATTACTGAGATGGGAGCAGTCTCACCTTCGGATATCGGCAAGGTCATGGGTTCTGTCATGAAAGTCGTGGGCGGCCGCGCGGACGGTTCTGCTGTCCGTACGATCGTCCAGAGACTATTGTCCGGAAACCAATAGTAAAACTCAGGAGGGCGATCTTTTCATTCTTTAAGGGCTATCTCTTCCATGCTGGAGAAACGCCGTTTTCAAATAAAATTTCAGAACCTTTTTGGCAAGGTACTTTTGTCATTGGTTTTGGTTGCCTTGGTTGGCCTGGCATCATTGCCTTTCGTCAACTCAGCCCATGCCCAGCTCAACCAGAGCCAGACTGTAGTTAACACAACCGCCCAATCAGCCGGCCTGGCCAATACCTCGACGGATTTGCCGACCATCATTGGCCGGATAATTTACGTTGTCTTGGGCACGGTCGGTGTCATCTTTTTGGCCCTGATGCTTTTTTCGGGTTACCAATACATGACAGCCGGCGGTGACCCGGAAAAGATCAAATCAGCCATCTCCAGGATCAGGAACGCTGTCATCGGTCTGCTGATAATCGCTTTTTCTTTCGTTATCGTTAACTTCATCTTGAGTTGGCTGACAGGACAGACGAACCTTTTTGGAACAGGCGGCGGCACTGGACCGGGTGGCGGTTTTGGCCAGTGGGGCAATACTGGCGGCTTGGGCAATGCCCAAATTATCGAATACCACTATCCGGAACCGGGCCAGATGAATGTGCCAAGGAATACGGCCATTGTAATTACTTTTGTGCCTAACATTGATCCAGCTTCTTTTATCAGCGGTTGGACCCAGGGCCAGCCCACATCAGGTAAGCTCAACGATGCCATGGTGCGTATCCATCCGGAAGGCAGCGCCAGCCAAAACCTTTCGCCTGATATGGCCTTGGCAGCTGTTTCGCCTGATGGCAAGACAGTCATGATTAAACCCAATGATCCTTTGGGCAATGCGCAAAAGCCGACTTGGTACGAGGTCGTGCTTGATCCCGGCATATTGAATGCTTCAGGCACTAAGATTTTTGGAGGCAGTTTTTCCACGGGTTATAACTGGAGGTTCCAAGTATCCACGCAAATCGACAACACGCCGCCCCAAGTCCTTTCCGTCATTCCCATGGCCGGTGGGCCATATGCCAGGAACATTGTCATCCAAATCAATTTTAACGAGCCCATGTTCCCGAATGGCGTGGCAGGCATATACAATAACGGCGGTTTCCAAAACGTCCAGATCTACCAAAGCGACGGCGGCAAGAACGAACAGCAGATTAACGGGGAGTTCCGCCTTTCAAACGGTTATCGGACAGTTGAGTTTATAACCAACGACGATTGCGGGGTGAATTCCTGTTTGGTCAAGATGCGTTGTTTGCCGGCCGATAAGACTATCCGAGGCATCATCAAAGCGGCCAGTTTGTTGAACAATGAGTCTGCATTGGCGGCCGGTTATAAGACTGGAATTTTTAACGGGGCGGTTGACATGGCTTTTAATTCTTTGGATGGCGATGCCGATGGCAAGGCTACTGGCCCGAAAGACGATCCGGCCGGCGGCTATGACGATTTTCCGTCTTCCAAACCCAAAACGCCGCCTTTTGCTTTCCTGACCAACGCGCAAATCAATCGCGACCCGCCGTTCATTAAGACGATTGATCCCGGAGTTAAGGCGGATAAAATTCCCCTCGATAAGAATATCGACATAGCCTGGCTCTCAGACCCTAACGACATGAACGGCGTGCTTATGGCGCAAACTGTCACGTCCAGGGGTTTTAGGATCTATACTGAAGGCCCGCAAGAAACGGATCCCAACACCTGGTGGTTCTTTACTAAAATGATAAACGTCGATGACAACGGACAGGAGGCCAGCTCGACCAGTAAGCATGTCCAATCTTTGGCAACCATCTACCACCGGCCTTTCATCAATTCAGACATTCCCAAGCAAGGCCAGGACTTGAATAATTATTATGACCCTTATGTCCGGCACTATGTGATGAATATTTACCAAAACTGTTTTAATCCGGCAGCTAAGGTCAAGAACGGCATAAAGACAACTTCAGCTCCCAAACCGAATTTTTGCAATGACACCGCGGCCCTGGGAACTGATTTGGGCGGAGGTAACTTTTATTGCGACTTTATCAAGAAGCCATGAAGCTGCGCCTTTTCTTTGCGGCCTTGGCCGTCTCAACGCTCTGTATCACGACAGGGGCTTTGGTTACTCCGGCCCATGCCCAGCTTAACACCGGTTTGAACGAGATAGGGAATACTATCAAGCTGACGGGGACTGATCCGCGCATCATAGCCGGCCGCATCATCAACGTGGCCTTGGGCGTGATAGGCATCATCTTACTGACCCTGATCCTTTACGCAGGTTTCCTTTGGATGACTTCGGGCGGCGATGCAGCCAAAGTCGAGAAGGCACAACATATCATCCGCAATGCCATTATCGGGTTGATTATCATCCTCATGTCGTGGGCCATTGCTTATTATGTAATTAATGTACTGCTTAATGTGACAGGCGGTGGTGGAGGCGGAGGAGGCGGGGGCGGTGGTGGAGGCGGAGGAGGTTTAGGGGGTGGGGGAGCCGTGTCGTTTAGGATTACGGCTGCCAGCCCGCAAGGCGACCAAAGCAATCCGTATAACATGAACGCCAAGATTAATGTCACTTTTAGCCAGGACATTAATCCTGACATTCCAAAAAATTGGCAAAACTACGTTAAAGTCACTGATCAGGCCGGCGTGAACGTAAATGGCGCATGGGAATTGATGAACGGCAATGCCAAATGGATGAGGTTTACGCCGCCCGACAATTGCCAACAAGATCCCAGCCAAAAATGTTTTGCCAAAAATACTTTGTTCCTGGTCTCGATTGATAAAGGCAAGTTCACTTCGGCTACCAAGGAGGCCTTGGCATGCGGCGGTTTTTATCCGGCCTGTAACTTTAAGTTTTACATTGGCGACAAGATGGACACTACGCCGCCCAATGTCACAATCACTGATTTATACGATTACCAAAGTTTTTGCGATGACAAACCATACATCAGCATACCGGCCAAGGCAGTGGATGATTTTGGAGTCTCGATCATGCAATGGCTGGAAGATGAAGTCCAATGGGACTCTGACGGTCCGACCACAATACCCACGCCCAAGGAATTCAGTTCAGCCATGGATTGGTCAACGGTCGGTAAGATCTTGAAGCAGCCTTACCTCATTTCGGTTAAAGCTACTGACACTGACAACAACACCGGGTCGCAAAGCCTGCATTTAATCGTGCTCAAGAACCATTGCTGCAACAAGACCAAAGATGCTGATGAGTTGGATGTTGATTGCGGCGGCAAGGATTGTTTGGGCTGTTCAAATGCCCCATGTTCGGACAATGCACAATGCGCCAGCGGATTTTGTGAGAATGGTGTTTGTATCGACAAGCCGGTGATTACCAATGTCAGCCCGACCAGCGGCAAGGACGGCACGTTCGTGTCAATTTGGGGAGCAAACTTCGGAGAGTCCGGCACCACGACTTTTATGGGTCCGCCGGCCCTCCAAGCCCACGCCCCGCAAGCCTGCGTGGCCTTGGGCGTAAAAACTTGGACTAATAATTACATTTTGGTTGAGGTCCCCAAAGAAGCCAAGGCCGGCCCGATCCAGGTTTATAATGCACAGAGCAAGTTGTCCGACCGGACGGATAAGGATCCGGGGCCAATCCTGCCTGACTTTGATGTCAACAACGTGACCAGACCGGGTATTTGTCTGATCAAACCGGATACAGGCAAGTCGGGGATTGATGCCACTCTCATCGGCGGAGGATTCGGCCCGACCCAAGGTGACAGGGTTATTGGTTTTGGCGCCAAGACACTTATTCCGCAAACCAAAAGTTGGAATAATGAGAATGTCATTTTTGTAATTCCTGAATTATACGCCGGTTATTTCAGCGTGGGCATTAAGAACAAAGCCGGCGACCCTATTTCCAATAACGTGCCGTTTAACTTGCAGGCTGAACCGCCTGAAGTGGCGCCGACCATTTCAGCCATAACTCCCAACCATGGTCCGACCGGGCAATACATGACAATCATTGGTCAACATTTCGGTTCCAGCCAAGGCTTGGTTAAATTTGTTGATGTCGCCACTAATAGCGAAATTTCGGGTGATACTAACTTCCCGCAAGCCTGCGGCTCGGGCTGGTGGACTGACACCCAGATAGTTGTCAAAGTCCCGATCATGACGGATCAGGCTGGCAAGGCAATCCAGCCGCTCAATCCGGGAAGCACTCCAAACTTTAAAGTTTATGTTTTGCGCAGCAAAGACAACAAGCCATCAAACCAAGTTGATTTCCTGTTTTCCAACGAGGCTTTAGGCCCGGGCATTTGCCGCATTAACCCGACAGCCGGGCCAACCAAAACAGTAGTCCAAATTTACGGTGAGCGTTTTGGCGCCAGCAAAGGCCCATCAGACAAAGTCGTGTTTGCGAACAATGCAGTTGCTGACACTTATAATAATTGGGGGCCAGAAGAGATTGATGTTGTAGTACCGAGTGCAGCCGTGACCGGTAAGATGTTCATCAGCCCGGGAGCCCCGCCACCTTCGAATGAAGTGCAGTTTTTGGTTGGTGATTGCCGCGACATTCCAGAGCTATGCAGTGCCGGCCAGATCTGTTGCCCGGGCGGTTCATGCGCCAGCGACAAATGTCCCTCGGCCTCGTACCAAGCCATGTACGGCTGGCAAATGACGACCGGCATAATCCCCCGGGCGCCGAGCGTGGTCCAAAATTGCACACTCAATCCCGCGACTACGACGTCTTTGATCCCGCCCTCGCCCTCGCCTTCGAGCCAGTGGCCGGGTGGTGACAGCGTTTGCACGGGCCAAGCTAAGATCGGAGTCATGTTCGACATGCCCGTGTCCGGCGATTCGGCTGCCTTACAAAGCCTATTCAAACTCATGCAGTGTACCGGCAGTGGCGCTGACCCGTGTTTGGAGAGGACGCCGGTTGATATTGCTAATTTTACAAAACAACCAACTATCCACCTGAACGGCAATGTCATCTGTTCGCAGCCGCCGGATGTGGCTGATTGCCGGGATTACATCACCTTCGAGCCCAAGAGCAAGCTGCCGACCAATACGACTTTTGAAGTTTATGTTTCACAAGACGTGACGAGCGTGGGCCAGTTTGGCGATAAGATGCAGGAAGACCAGTCTTGTGCAGAACCAGGGTCAGGGGCTTGTTTTAGGTTCAAGACACGCAATGATGACAATACTTGCGACGTGGGCTTTGTCTATGTCTCACCGTATTCAACGGCCGTTGAAGGTGCCCAACCCACACCCCTGCCTTATGAAGCTTTGCCGGTTACCAAGGACGCGGTCTGTAACCTTTTAAGCTGCAAAGGATTTAATTGGTCGTGGTCAACAAGGTTAAATGGGCCGACGACTCTGGCCAGCATAGCCACTCCTTTGCAGACCGAGCTTTATAACGGCCAGACTTATGTTTCGTGTCATCAGGGCGTAGTGCCCGGAGATCAGGAGGCGACCAATCCGCCGGTCGAGGTAGTGGCTAAGGAGATCATCTCTGCCAAGGAAGGCATCGGCGATCTTTTCATCGGGCGCGTCATCCCCCAGGTCATTGACCATTCACCGGATTGCAACCAGGCCTGTTTGAATGCTTATATCTGGGCCAGGTTCAACACTTCGCTCAAGCTTTCGACTATTAATACCAAGAACATCCAAGTCTATAAATGCAAGAATGAGAACTGTTTGGAAAACGATTTGATCGGGGCCGAGAATTTAAGTGAAAAATATAATTTCCAAATCAAGCTTTGGCCTGACAAGTTGAATCTTGATTCGAGCCTCTTAAGCGACTTCTTTGGCACGAGCACCGTCAGAACCAACAGCTTCATCTTGGTGGACCCGCGTGATTACAAGACAGATCCGAACAATCCCAAACCGCCTTTGGTGTTGGAAGCGGGCCAATTTTATACGGTGCGCCTCAAGGGCGGGGTGTCCGGAGCCATTGCCAGTAAATATGATACTTTGATGCCGCAAGATTTTGTTTGGAAGTTTAGGACAGCCACAGGCGACAGGGCCTATTGCCAACCCGATCACTTGCTGGTTTATCCTTCCAGGGCCATTGAGAATCGCGTAGGCGACCGCGAGCTTTTCCAGTCAAAAGCCTTTAGCGCACCCGACGAATGCCGGGCCGATGGCCAGATGCTGTTGTTGACCAAGGATTTCACTTGGAATTTTGTTGACCAGAACCACAAACCTGATTTGACGCAACAGGTGGCCAAGTATGCGCCTTATTCTAATGGCATTGATGCCGATGGGACGCTGCCTAAAGGATGCTCGTCTGATTGCAGGGCGACCGGTTCAGACGGCGTATTCGGGTTAACTGCCAGATGTGGTAATGGAATAGTTGAAACTACTGATGACATTTATTGTGATCCGTTGACTAAGCTGACCAAGGCGGGTCAACCTTGTAAACTCATGCCACCCATCTCGGGGGCAGGTGAGGAGTGCGACGGCAATTTGCCCAACGATCCTACGGCGGCCAAATGCAATACGGCCAGTTGTCTTTGGATGGATACGCCGACCATCAACCAATCCGGCACTTGCGGCAATTTTCTGAAGGATTCAAATAAGGGCGAGATGTGCGATCCTGGTTTGCGTTGTTTCGACACTACGACTTCAACTGTGGCTTCAGGCACGCCTTGCGATTCTCCGGGCCAAACAGACAATATTACGTCAGCCGTATGCCAAGCAGCGGGTGGCAAGTGTGAAATCCGCAATTATCTCGGATGTTCCACTGGTTGTAAAAATTTAGGCGCCTCATCTGTCCAAAGCTCGGAGTGCGGCAATGGCAGTGTGGGTTATGGCGAGGATTGTGATCAAGGATCGAATAATGGAACCGGTGGTTGCTCGATGGATTGCTTACACATCGGTTCAAGCAGTGATGTCGGGGCGCTTTGCCATAACGGTATTTTGGAACAGGGTGAAACCTGTGAATCTCCGGGCCTTGGCGAACCTTTGCCGCCGTATTGCGATCCGATTAAATGCGTTACGCTCGGCAACCAAGATTTCGGTCCAGCGCTTGGCCAGTGCGGCAATGGCGTGATCGATGCCAACAAGGGCGAAGAGTGTGATGATGGCAATCACCTGAACGGCGACGGTTGCAGTGCGGTTTGTCTGAACGAAGGCTCTTCTTGGAGGTATACCCCCCCAAGTCTGTGCGGCAATGGCATTATAGAGAAAGGTGAGACTTGTGAAGCCCAAAAAGGCAATGGCCTGGTTGATCCCATGCAGATTGCTGAAATCATTGGCAAGGGAGTGTTAGACCAGGACAAGATTAAAAAGACACAAATCGGTGTTGAATACTCAGGCGTAAAAGCCGAGGCTACTTTTGGCGTACGCTGCGGATTCTTAAGCGAGGCGGCCTGCGGGTTAAATGGGACATTCATTGACCCGGATTACGGCCTGGACAAGGATGGTTGCTGCAATTTACGTCCCAAAAAGATCGAAAGTTATCCGGCCAGCGGCAGCCAGGACGTTTGCCGCAATACCATGATCTCGGTTAAATTCAACTCTGAGATGGATGTGCCAACAGTCTTGAATAATTTTGTGGTGGCTAAAGAGATAAGCGATGCAAAATGCCCGACCGGCACCATCCAGCTGACTGATGCTACGCCGCAGGTTAAGGGTTTATGGGGTTGGATAGTTGCCAAGTGGCATTCTTTGGTCAAATGGTTAAAAGGCCAACCAGCTTATGCCGGTATTTGGTGCGGCAACATGGTGGCAGGCAATCTCCAAGCATCAACCAGCACCAAAGAATTTTATTACACGCTGGGCGAGGCGCTGGATGCCAATACGCGCTATATCGTCAGGCTGAACGGGACGCCGTATGTTGATTTAAATGATTTGTCCAAGCACGTAGGCATCAAGACAAAAGATGGCGTCGTGGCCTTCCAAGACGTGGGTGACTTGAATTCTCCTCCGCCGCAGAATTGGAATTACACTTGGTGGTTCCAGACAGGCAAGGATATTTGCCGCATCAACAGTATCTTGGTGGAAGACTTGGATCCCGACCACCCCGCCTATTTCCAAACGGCCAATGAACAGCATCCCTTCCGCGGGACAGCTTTGGCCTTGCATAACGGAAAAGTGGAAAAACTTTCACCGGTTGATCAGTACCAATGGAAGTGGTGGGGTTGGACTTCAAATAATTTGCTAATCGCTGATATTGTGATAGGCAGTGATGTTGAACAGGGGTCAGTCACTGAAGCGACGGTCGCGGCCAAAACTCAAAACGGAAGCGCCATAATTTCGGCCGGCCTGGAAGTGACCAGCGATACGATTGACGGCGAGCAGAAGCTCAGCCAGCCGCAAGTCATCTTCGGTGCCTTGCCCATCATGGTTTTCATTTGCGAAAATCCTTGGCCCGAGTTGTCCAAAGCTCCGTTCAGGGACATGGATCCAATCAAAGATTCTACCAAATCATTGGCTAAGACGATTTTTGTAAAAGGGCCATTTTTCAACTTCCAGACAATGTATTGCCGTGACAGTGACGCGGGATTATTACCCGAACTCGAAGTCCATCCCGTGCCACCTGCTGGTGTTGATCAGTTGCAAGGCATCCTGCGCCAGTATTTGTTAACCTTTAAAGAACCGACTTTTAAGCATGATGGCATCGGTATCCGCGTCATGAGCAACCTTTACCATGATACTTTGCGCGATTGGTATAGGCGCCAAGGCTTTACCGGATCACCGCAGTCAATCAAAGTGGATGGCTATGAAGCCCTGAAAGATTCTGGCACGGTTTATGTGGGTTTTGCCAATACCGAAACCGTCGGCCAGAATATCTATCAAAACATTTTGGTCATTTCCCACAATCTGGACTCGTTCGCGGAAACTACCAAAATTTTTAACCAAATGGTCGAGAGCCTGGCCTTTAACATCAATTTTGAAAAAGACAATACCAACACCTGTCTTGACGACATAGGTTTACCAACCAAGTATGTTTTTGATTCCAAGACAACCCAACTTGGCGCAGTTTTAACCAAAGGCAGGCCGATAACTTGTTCGGCTGATTTTGATTGTGTCACGGCCAGCACCAGCACGCATTGCGCCAGTTACAAATATAAATTGCAAAGAGATTTGCTGCGCTTGCAGGATTTCAGTATTTTTAAGTCATCCTTAAAATCTTATTACACGAATAAGGGCTATTACCCGCAGCTGGCCGAAGGCACCTTCCTTTACGGCCGGACCAATTCCCGCTGGCCGTCCTGGCAAGAAACTTTTGCCCAAGCCCTAGGTTTAGGCAACTCCATCCCGACTGATCCGGTCAACCGTTATTTGTCATGCGGCTTTTGTTTGCGGAAGTCTGATGGCCAGTTAATGAATAACCTGCCATGTACAGTGGCTACAGATTGTCCTTCAGATGCCTATAGTTGCGAACCTGATAAGGGTTTTGACCCGCAAACCTGTTGGAATGTCACGCAACGCCAGTTCTTGTGTCCGGATATTTATCCCGGCAATTATGCGCAGGTGCCTCATTCAAATTTCTACTCTTATCGTGCTTCAGATGGCGGGCGGAGGTTTGAGCTTGGTTCGAACTTTGAAATCCCGCCGCCCAGCCCCGATAACTTCAAGAATTGGTGGTATCCGGAGTATGCACCCAACATCAAAGTTTGTTATACCTCTTCGACTATTTCGGACGGCCGCGAGTGCCAGGCTGATGCTGATTGTAAGCCTTGTGCTAACCCTTACGACACCAATAACTGCAAGGTAGCTAACGGGCCGGTTGGTTCTTGCCGGACATTAGGGACTTTCAAGTACCGAGATATTTGTAACAACGGGACTTTTGGCGAAGGCGGAGTTTGCGGTGATGGGATTATCGGCCAGGTCTGCCAAGGCGGCAGCCAGAACGGCCAGGGTTGCAAGGCTGCCAGTGATTGTCCGGGCGGCCAATGCGTGGATGAAACTTGCGAACTTGGCCAGACGCACGTTGCCTCATGTTTTCTGGGTGCTAAACAAGGGACAAAGCTCCAGGTTTGCGATGCTTGCACGGGATGGAATGATGATCCAAAGGTTTCGGTTTGCCGTGAAACTGCAGTTTGTGGCAATGGCCGCATTGATAAATGGTGCAGCGGCGGTGTCTATGGACATCTTGCCTGCAGTTCAGGCAATGATTGCACTGACAGCAACGGTTCATATGCTTGTGTGCCGGCCCTGGTCGGTTCGCCACCCCACACCGAAGCATGCGACGATGGCGTGTTAAACGGCACTTATGGCCATTGCAACACTGATTGCACTGGCATCGATAAATATTGCGGCAACGGCAAGCTTGATCCGGGTGAAAATTGTGACAGGGGAGTCGGGCCTGGAGGCAACGGTATTTGGTGCAAGGACAAAACCAATTGTTATGGCTATCTGGGCATTCCGGGCGTCACTTATGGCCAAAGCTGCAGTTCGAATTGCCAGGATAAGGCGGCTTATTGCGGCGACGGACAAGTTTATCCTGACCCAGCTTTTGAAGAATGTGATGGTACTGTTTTGACCATGGCAGGAGCGACATGCAACTCGGGTCCACTAACAAATCAGCCATGCAAGGAAGATAAGGATTGTAATCTGGGCCAGACGCCCAACGTTTGCGGCGGTGACATATACCATCAATCATGCGCTAACGTCAAAATCGGCCGTTGCGCCACTGATGTGATGGTTTGCGTGGACAATGGACAGATGCCTTTTTACCTTTCAAAGGGTTGGTTCGTTACAGCGCATACATATACCCAATGCAATAAATTGAGCGATTGCGCCAACGGCCAAGTTTGCGTGGCCTTGGCCAATGCCGGCGGGCCAGAAGGCGGCTGTACCAGCGACAACCAGTGCACAGTGGGCAACCTGCTCGGTAAATGCGTCCAATATGATACGGCGCATATCCGCCAGTGCAATGCGCCCGGCACGCCTAACCAATGCAAGTATGAGTCGTCTTGGAGCGAGTGCCGACCCCAGCATCTTTGCGGCGATGGCGTGATTGATCCTGGTGAGGAGTGCGACGATGGATCAAACAACACGGTCTTTAATGCCTGCCTCCCGACTTGTAAGAAAAACACATGCGGTGACGGCAACCTGTGGAACAATGTTGAAGAATGCGACAACGGAACTAACAATGGCAAAAAAGTTTGTAAGGCCCAATACCAGTCAACCTGCAATGACTGCACTTTGCAATGCAAGAACATGACAGCCTCAGGCGGTTATTGCGGCAATAATATTATTGAGACAAATGAACAATGCGATGGCAATGATGTGATTGCATCCAAGGTCTATGACCCGTCGGCCCAGTTAGTCGGGCTTTACACCAAGCAACACTATATTCTCCAGCCGGATTTGACAGCCACCTGGGCCCAACCTCAAGCAAAATCTTACGTTGGCACTTTGAATCCACTCACAGACAATGTAAAAGTCATGAAAAATTCCGGTTCCATCAACTGCCAGGCCTTGGGTTATGATTTTGCTGTCGACAGCTGGGCTAATGCAGCGATTCTGGTCAACAAACCGTCCATTACTTTGGACAGCGGCCCCAATGGTTTGTTTGTCAATTACTGGGGAAGCGAGGCTAACACCATACATAACCAAATTCTTAATGGGAAACCACCCAGAATTTTGAACCTAGTCAAGACCACCAACGACCCTGTATTTATCAATAGGTTCCAAGACAATGCTTTGCTTAACACGATCTTTGATGTCTGTGGCCTGATTAGGAAGGAGAAGGCCAGTGATGGGATATATGATTTTTATTGGATTGATCCGAGCCTGTGGCCGACAAGGCAAGGATTTTGGAACTGCGTTAACAGCTTTGGTTCCAAGTACGGTTTCCAGGTCGTAGGCGAGGCCAATGACAAGCCATTATGCGAAGTCAACTGCCAGATTGCAGGCTGCGGCCGCTGCATAGATGAAAGCGGCAATACGAAAATTTCCGGGTATGTGATCGGTAAGGATAAGGCGCTCGATACCGACTCGCCGGGTTGGGAATTGGATACCATAGCCGGAGCCCGTGTGACCTTGCAATACAACGGCTTGAACATCACTCAAGTCTTCTCGGATGATAAAGGTTATTTTGAATTTGATAATCTGAACAATCGTAAAGAATGTTCCAACTACAGGTTGGTGTTGGAGAAGTCCAATTATGAAAGAAGTATTGCCGGATTGTATGATCCCAACGATACGAACAAAACAACAAGCCTGACGAGTATTTGCGAGTGTGGTTATATAACGCAGACGACGGATGCCTTCTCAGCCGCTAATTTTGTAAACGGGAGCAAGGTGTGGATCGAAGTTGATACCAAAGCCTGTCCCCAGAATTTTGTATGGCCTCCGCCGGATAACTGTAAATTTGTAAAAACTTCATCCCTACCGCAATAAACTATGTTTGATTCTTCACCACCAAACTTACCAGTCGAGCCGGCACCCAAAGCCTCGCCTACAGGAGCGCCTGTCCAAGGCGGCATCAACCAAACGGGCATCAAGGAGCCCGAGGATATTTTTGCTGACATCAAAGAACCGGAACTTGAACAGACAAAAGCTGCAATGCCCATGCAGAGTACGCCGACTGTCAAAGGTTTCCCCTGGAAAGTGGTTTTTGGGATAGGCATCCCCTTGGTGGTGGTAGGATTAGGCGTCAGCGGTTGGTATGTTTACACCAGCTATCAATCGGCGACCAAGACAGTTAAGCCGCCGACCAACGGGGCCGTCGCTCCATCCAGTGTCCCGGTTACGGCCATGCCGGATAATACGCAGGCTATTCCAAACCCAATAAAACAACCCGATGAAACCCAGTTGGCAGCCTCACAGGCTGCTACGGCCTTGATGCAAGCCCAGGCTGCCAAAGGATACCAAGAAGGGACAACTTCAACTTTATCCGAAGCTACTTCCACCCAGGTACAAGAACTGACAGCGACCGCTACATCAGAAGTCACTAGCCCTCCGGTCGCCCCTCCTAACATCCCTTTGCCTGAATCGGTTTCGCCCACAGCTCCGACTGAACTTAGCCCGGGATTGGATTCTGACCAAGATGGGCTGACTAATTCGGAGGAAGCCTTATTGGGCACTGACCCGAATAAGGCCGACTCTGACGGTGATGGTTTTGCTGACGGGAGTGAGGTCAAGAGCGGTTATGATCCGGCAAAGAAGAATGGCAAGTTAATTGACTCACAGTATCTTAAAAAGGAAACAGTGAGCACATTGGATGTATTGATTCCTACTATTTGGGAAAGAAAGCCCGGGTTAGGAGGTTCTGTCCAAATATTAACTGGGACTCCGGCTGTAATTACAATTGACCTCCAGCCCTATGCCACGCAGCAGACTTTATTGGATTGGGTGGTTGCCCAAAACATGGGAGCCAATGCTCAGGATTTTTCGTCTGATAAGACTGCTTCTGGCATAGATGTGGTATACTCAAAAGACAGGATGACAGCCTGGCTATTGGCAGGCAATACGGTTTATAAATTCCATTACAACACAAATAGCGCTTTGACTAAGGATTTTGGGATGATTTTTGAATACATCATGGTTAAGCAAGCGCAAACTGTTCTTCCTTGAACAAATTTAAGCTATGGCAGACGACCAATTGGCAAATAACCAAACTCAGCCGCCGGCGCAAACCGTTCCGCGCCAAGCAGAGGCATCAAGCGGACCAGCTCCTGCGCCCGAGATTCATGTCATACCAGACCAGTTTTATGGTGCGGCTTTGAAAACCAAGATTAAGCCGACTTCAACCGGACAGGGAGAAGGCGCTGGGCCCATGCCAGCTAAAAAAAGTAAGTTACCAATCGTCATCGTGGTAGTTTTGTTGTTGGCTGTTTTGGGCGGGGGAGCGGCTTTTGCTTATTTGAACCGCGAAGCTCTGTTCGGCAGGCCAACACCGGCCGTCGTTGTCCAGCCGACTACGACCCAGCCAACCAAACCAACACCTCCTCCTCCACCACCTCCGCCCAGCGCTCCGGCTAACCTAGCAGCTACCTCAACCAGCCCACAGAGCGTATCTTTAACTTGGACTGACACGGCTATCAACGAATCAGCTTACCGTGTCGAACGCAGGACGGTCGACAGAACAATTTATGACAGTTTGACTGACTTGCCGCCAAACAGCACCAGCTTTTTAGATAATTCCGTCCAAGCCAGTTCAACGTATTTTTATCGAGTCTTAGCGCGCAACGATTCGGGCGAAGCAATAAGTAACGAAGTCCAAGTTACGACTCGAGCCCTGCCTCCTCCTCCGCCTAAACAAGAACCATTGCCGCCGGCTGGTTTAGATACGGATTCGGACGGCTTGTCTGATGTTGAGGAAGTGCTTTACGGCACAGATCCCAGAAATCCTGACACGGATGGTGATGGCTATCTTGATGGCAACGAGGTGTTTAACCTTTATAACCCTAATGGCAAGGCCCCGTCTAAACTTTTGGGTAGCGGTTTAGTTAAACAGGTCAGCGCCTCCATCGGTTGGACCATGCTTATACCGACCAAATGGACTTTGACCCTGGACGCGACTGACGGTTCCACGGCCACTATCGAGTCTGACCATGGTGAAAGCTTCCAGGTAACCATTGAGAAGAATGACAATAATCTGCCAGTCGTGGATTGGTTCATGGCCAAGTATCCGGGCACGGATAAGTCACTCATCATGCAATATAAGTCCAAAGGTGGTTATGAAGGCATTATCGGGCCTGATCTGCTAACCACATATATACCTTGGGGCAACAAAGTCTTTGTCTTCCATTATGACATGAAGAAACAGCCTTTCATCAACTACCGGACGACTTATTCCTTGATGCTGAACTCTTTGGTTCTGAAAGGCCTGCCTCAGGAAATGGTACCTGCCGGCACAGGGCAACTGCCTTTTGAACCGGCTGCCACCCAGCCAGGCTCTGTAACTCAACCTGTTCCGGTTATTGCTACTTCGACCCAACTCGAGTCAGCTACGAGCACTACGGCCACGTCGACTTCAAATCCATGAGCAAGGTGAATTTAGATCTAGTTATTTCGGGGAAGATCCCTCCTTCCTTGTCAGCGCCCAAAATTCGCCGGCTGATCCTTAGAGTTTTTCAATCTCTTAAGTTGAAATCAGCGGTTTTAGGGGTAGCCTTTTTGTCTGAGAGCCAGATGGCGCGGAAAAACAAAACATATAGGCGCAAGTCAGGGCCGACAGATGTCCTGTCCTTTGCCTATCCTTTACCTAAAAAAGGCAAGATGCTTTTAGGGGATATCCTCGTCTGCCCTAAATATGCAGCTCGCCAGGCCAAACAAGCCTCAGTCCCTCTAGACGAGGAACTGAAGAGGCTATTGATTCACGGTTTGTTACATTTGGCAGGTTATGACCATGTCATTAAGGCCCAGGCTAAACGTATGTTCTCACTCCAAGAGCGCATCCTTAAATCGCTATGACCAAATGGCAATCCATTAAGGCGAGTTTTTTGCATGCCGGCCAAGGCTTGCTTTTGGCTTTTAAGCGTGAACAAAGTTTTAGGTTACAATTAATGGCCGCCCTACTGGTTCTTATCCTGCTTTTTCTCTTACCGCTTGAGCGCTGGGAGCGCAGCTTGCTCATCCTGGCCTCAGGTGCGGTTCTTGTGTTAGAATTGTTGAACAGCGTGGTCGAAAGGTTCGTAGACATGGTAAAACCCCGTGTCCATGAGTATGCCAAGGAAATCAAAGATCTCGCTGCCGCTGCCGTCTTTGTCATGGCTTGCACGGCGGTTATAATTGCTTTAATTATTTTTTGGCCGTATATGCCGCTTTTAACCCGACTATGAAGGGAAGGCTAATTACGGGGCTAGACCTCGGCTCTTCAGCTATCCGCATTGCGGTTGGCCAGGTTAGCATGGGCCAAGACCACCAGGCGCAGCTGACCTTGATCGGGGCGGCTGAAACAAAGTCAGAAGGCATTGCCAAAGCTTCCATTACATCCCTGGAAGATGCCGTTAGCTCCATATCAGCCTGCTTGGACCAGGCAGAACGCATGGTCGGACTGCCTTTGCAGGATGTTTATGTGGCTGTTGGCGGGTCGCAGATCACCGTCCAAGAGGCTAAAGGCATAATTGGTGTCAGCCGGGGCGACCAGGATGTTAAGCGGGAAGATGTAGCCAGGGTCTTGGAGGCAGCCAGGACTTTTGCCCAGACGCCAAATTACGAGATTTTGCATGTCCTGCCCGTCAGTTTTACGGTAGATAGCCAAAAAGACATCAAAGATCCCATTGGCATGCAGGGAATCAGGCTGGAAGTTACTGCCAAAGTCATCCAAGGCCTGTCTAACCACCTAAAAAATGTCACCAAAACTGTTTTTCGCACAAATGTTGATATTGCCGAGCTGGTTTATGCGCCTTTGGCAGCTGCTGAAGCAGTCAGCAATAAGCGCCAAAAAGAATTGGGTGTTTGCATCGTCAACATGGGGGCAGCTACTACTGGCATGGCTGTCTATGAGAACGGCGAATTGGTGCACGCGGCGACTTTCTTGATTGGCGCAGATCACATTACATCTGACATAGCCATTACCTTAAGGACCTCGATCGAAGTGGCGGAGAAAATCAAACGGACCAAGGGGCATGCGCTCCCATCCTTTTTTGGTAAACAAGATATGGTTGACCTGAAAGAATACGGCTCGGATATCCAAGAGGCGGTGCAACTTTCTTTTATCTCCGAAGTCATCGAGGCGCGCTTGGAAGAAATTTTTGAGAAGGTGGAAGATGAGTTGAAAAAAATAGACCGTTCTGGTTTATTGCCGGCCGGCGTTGTCTTGACTGGCGGCGGAAGTAAGTTGCCGGGCGTGGTTGAAGTGGCTAAGCAAGTTTTGCACCTGCCAGCTAGCATTGGAGTTACCAGCCTTGAGAGTTCCATGCCCGAACTGATCAAGGACCCGGCTTTTTCAACAGCCGTCGGTTTAGTGGAATGGGGCTTTGAGGCAGAGAGGCAGGGCGACCAGACGGGTGGATTGTACAACCGGTCCCTAAAGCAAGCGTCGGGTGTTTTCACGAGATTATCCGATCCGATAAAGAAAATCTTTAAGAGCTTCATGCCTTAAAGGGCAAAGAGTTTAACCCATAGCCCATAGAGCCAGGAAGGCTTTGTGGACTTTTTTGGGTTAGCTTGACTGGCTGTGCCGGAGTGGTTAAGGTATGTTCATGACAAATCAAAAAAAGGTTCATTGTTAAGCCATTTGTTCACCTTTTTTATTCAATGTTATGCCTGAGATAAAGCCCGAGATAGAGACTCTAGCCAAAATAAAAGTTCTTGGCGTTGGTGGATCAGGGGGATCGGCTATTGATCGCATGATCAACTCCAAAATTCGCGGAGTAGATTTTATTGCCATGAACACGGATGTCCAAGCCCTGCACAAGTCGTTGGCCAGCAAAAAAATCCAATTGGGTGCCACGCTTTCCCGCGGCTTGGGCGCCGGTATGAATCCCGAAGTCGGAGGGCGTGCAGCCGAAGAAAGCCAAAATGAAATCCGCGAAGCCCTTAAGGGATCGGATATGGTTTTCATTACCTGCGGTTTGGGCGGCGGTACCGGGTCAGGAGCCAGTCCCAAGGTTGCAGAGATTGCCCGCGACATGGGCATCCTGACAGTGGCCGTCGTGACCAAGCCTTTTCAGTTTGAGGGCCACCAGAGGAAGGTGATTGCCGACCAGGCTTATGAGAGGTTGGTGCAACATGTCGATACGATCATCACCATACCCAACGACAGGATATTGCAAATCATAGACCGCAAGACTTCCATGATGGATGCTTTTGAAATTGTGGATGATGTTTTGCGCCAAGGCGTCCAAGGCATTTCAGATATCATTTCAGTCCCGGGCCTGATCAATGTGGACTTTGCAGATGCCAGGGCCATTATGGAGAACCGCGGTTCAGCCTTGATGGGCATCGGCCGCGGGCATGGCGAGAACCGGGCAGTTGATGCAGCCAAGGCAGCTATCGCTTCGCCTTTGCTTGAAGTCTCGATTGACGGCGCTAAAGGCATTTTATTTACCGTTACCGGAGGCTCGAATTTGGGCATGTACGAGGTGACTGAAGCTGCTAAGGTAATTACCGAGTCAGCCGACCCGCAAGCCAAGATTATTTTTGGCGCCATTATCGATGAGACCTTAAAGGATGAAATTAAAGTAACAGTCATCGCCACTGGTTTTGACCAAAGGCTAACGCCCAGGTCTTCCAAGACAGTCATCGCCGGCGGAGCCTATAACCCGGTTGCTAATGAACCTCGCGCCGAGAAATTTCCATTCCGCAAACCAGCCCCGGAGGTAATGGCCACTGAGGCGCGTCGTTCGTTCAACGCACCAGTTGTTGATAAAGAACCCCAGCCGGCTGCCCACCAGCCTCATGTTCAGCCGCCGAGTTACGCGCCGGTCCACAGCTCACCACCGCCCCAACAGCCTTTACCCAGGGTATCCAACCAGCCGGCTCAAGGCAGCTCATCCAGCGTCGAAGACGAAACCGTAGAAATCCCAGCCCTCTTCCGCAAGAAAATGATGTAGAATATCGGATATGCATTGTCCGGTCTGTAACCACGAAGAAAGCAAGGTGGTTGATTCGCGTCTCACGGCTGACGGCACGGCTATCCGCCGGCGCCGGGAGTGTGATGAATGCGGATATCGCTTCTCAACTGTCGAGGAAGTTGAGTTATTGGATGTGACGGTCGTCAAACGCGATGGCCATAGAGAAATGTATTCGCGCGAAAAGCTTGCGGCCGGCATCCGCAAGGCGCTTGAAAAAAGGCCATTTACCCAGGAAGCCTTCAGGTCGCTTATCAACCAGATTGAAAGCGATATTGCCAAGAAAGGCTCGAATGAAGTGACAGCCCCCGAAATAGGGGAAGTGATCATGGAAAGGTTAAGGAGCTTTGATAAGGTGGCTTACATCCGCTTTGCCTCGGTCTACCGTTCGTTTGAAGATGTCAAAACCTTCCAACGCATTTTGGATGACCTGAAGACAAAAAAGCAAAGAAAGAATAAGAAATAGCATTTAGTTGACCCACACCCGCGGATGACAAGCGGGTGTTTTTAGACTATCCTAATACACAGTTATCATAGCCATCATATGCAGCTTCAACAGAAAACATCGGCTTTAACGGTTATCCTCGCTACGGCTTGCGGGGTCGTCCTGGGAGCTTTGCTCCTGTATGGGACAATTAGTTATTATGGTTTGGATTTGGCCCCAACGTCGTCGGCTTGGGTTGAAAGGTTTCCGGTTATAACCAGAACGCCGCCCACCCAGGAAATGCGGGTCATTGCTGCCATCGAAAAAGTCCAACCGGCCGTTGTCACCATAGTCATTACCAAGGATTTGCCGAAGTATGTGGCTTCGCCTGGCTTGGACCCTTTTTTCAATGGATTTTTTTCAGATCCTCCCCAAAACAATCCAACCCCGCCTCAGACAGAAAAAACGCGAATCGGCGGCGGTTCAGGTTTTTTTGTCTCGGCTGACGGTATGATAGTCACCAACCGGCATGTGGTGAGCGACGAGGAGGCTGACTATACGGTTGTCACCAGTGACGGCAAAAAATACCCAGCCAAAATCTTGGCTCGCGATGCTATTTTGGATTTGGCTATACTTAAGGTCGAGGGTAAGGATTTTAGGTTTTTGACTTTTGGTGATTCTGACAAACTTAAGTTGGGGCAAACTGTCTTGGCCATTGGCAACGCTTTGGATGAGTTTAGGAATACGGTGACCTCAGGCATTGTCTCTGGTTTGAATCGGCGCTTAACGGCCGGCGATAACGGCGGGGCTGAGCTGATTGAAAGCGCCATCCAGACTGATGCGGCCATTAACCCCGGCAATTCAGGCGGGCCATTGGTGGATGTTAACGGCCAGGTCATAGGCATAAACACGGCCATGGCCTTGGACGGTCAATCGGTTGGTTTTGCCTTGCCCTCAAACTCGATCAAGCGCGATGTTGAACAGGTCCAGCAAAGCGGCAAAATCATCCGCCCGTTTTTGGGCGTGCGCTATCAACTTGTGAATGATGAGCTGATCAGCAAGAACCAACTCAAGGTCACGCATGGGGCCATAGTCACGCGCGGGCAAGATGCTTCGGAACTGGCCGTACTGCCCGGGTCGCCGGCAGACAAGGCCGGGCTAAAGGAAAATGACATCATCTTGCAAGTGGATGGAGTTGATATCAATGAAGAGCATTCCTTGTCAGCCTTGATTGCGCGCCGTATGCCGGGTGACAAAATACAAATTAAAATTTCGCGCGGTGGCGAAGAGCAGGTTTTAACTGCTACGCTTGAAGAAATTAAGAAATAATATGACGTCTCTGCGAAAACGCACAAAGATTGTTTGTACCATTGGCCCGGCCAGTGCCAAAGCCTCAACTCTCGCCGCCATGATGGAAGCGGGCATGAACGTGGCTCGCCTTAATTTTTCGCACGGCACATATCCTGAACATCAAAAAATGATGGACTTGATCCGCGCTGAAGCAGCCAAGCGCGATGAACCGATCGCCATCTTGCAGGACTTGCAAGGTCCTAAAATTCGCGTGGGTGAGTTGCCTGAAGCGGGCGTAACGCTTAAAGCTGGTACGGAAGTCATCTTCACAACCCAGGCCAAACCGACCAAAGGCATGATTCCGGTCACTTATCCCAAGCTCCATTTGGACGTCCAAACCGGGCAAAAGATGTTGCTGGCCGACGGGTTGATGGATGTTCTAGTCACTAAAGTCGTTGGTCGTGACGTGCATGCCAAAGTTGTAACAGGTGGGCTCCTGACATCACATAAAGGCCTTAATTTGCCGGAAACGACCATATCCGTCAGTGCGATTTCGGATAAAGATAAAATAGACATGGCTTTTGGAGTTAAAGCCGGAGTAGACATGGTGGCTTTGTCTTTCGTGCGCTCGGCCAAGGAGATTTTGGATTTACGGTATTTGATAAAAAGTGAGGAACGCAAGCTTGGCAAGGATGCGACCAGCCAGCCGCCGATCCGCATCATCGCCAAGATAGAAAAGCGCGAGGCAGTCGATAAGATTGATGAAATTTTAGATGCAGCTGATGGCATCATGGTGGCGCGTGGCGACCTTGGCATAGAAATGCCGGCCGAGGATGTACCGCTTATCCAGAAAAAGTTGATAGAAAAAGCGTTGGCCGCTGCCAAGCCCGTTATCGTGGCAACTCAAATGTTGGAGTCCATGATCCAAAATCCGCGTCCCACGCGGGCTGAGGTTTCTGACGTGGCGAACGCGGTCATCGACCACACGGACGCTGTCATGCTTTCGGCCGAATCAGCGGCCGGCAAATATCCGGTCGAAGCGGTTGAGACAATGGCACGGATTATCATACGCACTGAAAAATCAAAATTCGATGACGTGGACATGCCGCGCATGCGCACTTATGCCACCGAAGAGGAAGCTATGTCGAGCGTGGCCAGCATGTTGGCGCGTTCCACCAAGGCCAAGCTCGTACTAGTCGCGTCGCTTTCCGGCACGGCCGGCCGCATTGTCAGCCGCTTTAGGGCAGAGCTGCCGATTTTTGTCTCAACCAACCAGGAACGTGTTTATCGCCAGCTGGCAGTTTCTTGGGGCGTCGTGCCGTTTGTCATGCCCACCTGCCAAACCATCGAAGAGCTGATCGAAAGGTCTATCTTATATCTCAAGAAGAACCGCTACGCCAAGGCAGGCGATTCAATGATCGTTATCGCCGGCGAACCGGTCGGCATCTCCGGACATATAAACTTCGTTGAGCTGAGGACACTTTAAAATATGAAGTCTAAAAAACAGTCTAGGCAATTTATTTTGCCTTTTAGCCGTCTACGTCTCAAACACGTTCCGTTAGTCGGAGGCAAGAACGCGAGCTTGGGTGAGATGATCCACTCGCTTGAGCCGCGCGGCATACCGATTCCTGATGGTTTCGCGACGACTGCCCAAGCTTATTGGGAGTTTGTGGATGTTAACAAGTTGCGCCCAATCATCAAAAAAGCTTTACGCGGGTTGAACGTCAAAGATTCCAACGACGTTAATCAGCGGGCTAAGGCGATTCGTGAGGCCTTTTTAGCTGGCGAAATTACAATCAAGCTCCGCCAACAAATCGTCAAAGCCTACCATGACTTAGCTCGCAGGGCGTTGAGGGCTGATACGATTGATGTAGCAGTTCGTTCATCCGCTACGGCTGAAGACTTACCAAGTGCTTCATTTGCCGGGCAGCAAGAATCTTACCTGCACATCCAGGGCGAAGCGGCATTGCTCGAAGCCTGGCGCAAATGTGTCGCTTCATTGTTTACTGATCGGGCAGTTGTTTATCGCGTTGAGCAAGGTTTTGACCATCTAAAAGTCGCCTTGTCAGTTGGTGTGCAACAAATGGTGCGGTCAGACGTGGGGAGCGCGGGTGTGATTTTCACTATTGACACTGAAACAGGTTTTAAGGACGTAGTCGTCATTAACGCTGCTTATGGACTCGGCGAAAGCGTTGTCCAGGGCAAGGTTAATCCTGACCAATATATTATCCATAAGCCAACGTTGAAGGATGGCTTTTGTTCGATTATTGAACACCGGGTAGGGGATAAGGCAACGCGGATTATTTATCGGGGAGCTTCGACCTTTGAAGAGAAGACGCCGGTTGCATCTCGAGTCAAGCGCGTGCTGGATGATAAGGACATCTGCAAGTTGGCGCGCTGGGCTGTTGAAATTGAAAATTATTATTCCAAACAAGCCGGGCACCACAAGCCAATGGATATTGAATGGGCCAAGGATGGCAAGACTGGAAAGTTGTATATTGTCCAAGCGCGGCCCGAGACAGTTGCCTCTCAAAAATCCCGAAATTTCTTGGAAGTCTACCGTCTCAAGGCTTCAACCAAACCTTGGTTGAAGGGCGTGGCAGTCGGCCATAAGATCGGAGCAGGCAAGGCCCGCATACTTTCCAACGTCAAACAAATGCAGAACTTTCGCCAAGGCGAAGTTTTAGTGGCGCACATGACTGACCCTGATTGGGTGCCGATTATGAAAAAAGCCGCGGCCATTGTCACTGAATCTGGAGGCAGGACTTGCCATGCGGCCATTGTCTCTCGTGAGTTGGGCATACCTTGCGTCGTTGGAGTACAAAACGCTACAAAGCTCATAAAGACAGGCCAGGAGATTACTGTCAGCGCAGCGCAGGGTGAGGAGGGTTTTGTGTACAAGGGTAAGCTGTTATTCGAGATTTCTCATCAGGCACTTAAACGTCCCAAGAAACTTAAGACTCAAGTCATGGCTATTGTGGGCGATCCTGATGCGGCTTTTAAGCAGGCAGCTTTACCTGTCGATGGCGTAGGCCTGGCGCGTATGGAGTTTATCCTCAACCAGGCAGTCAAGGTCCATCCCATGGCCCTGCTTCGCCCGGATAAGGTTAAAGACCCCAAAGTCCGCGCCGAGATAGCTAGACTAACGGCAGGCTTTAAGAACAGACAGGAATATTTTGTTTCGACTCTATCCGAAGGCATCGGCAAACTGGCCGCTGCTTTTTATCCGCGGCCGGTTATTGTGCGGACTTCTGATTTTAAGACAAACGAATACGCCAACTTGTTGGGTGGCTCGTGTTTCGAACCAAAAGAAGATAATCCAATGATTGGTTGGCGCGGTGCATCACGTTATTATGACCCCAATTACGAACCGGCTTTTAAGCTTGAGTGCGAGGCTATCAAGCGAGTGAGGAAGGAAATGGGACTTAAGAATCTTTTAGTCATGATCCCGTTTTGTCGCACGGTGGCCGAAGGCCAGAAAGTCTTGAAGACAATGAGCAAGTACGGACTCAGGAGGGGACAGGATGGGCTGGAGGTTTATATGATGGTTGAGATTCCGTCCAATGTCATTTTAGCCAGGGAGTTTGCCAAGTTGTTTGATGGGTTTAGCATCGGATCAAATGATTTAACGCAACTCACTCTTGGCGTTGATCGCGACTCTTCGCTTGTCAGCCACTTATATGATGAACGCAACGAGGCAGTCACTTCGCTCATCAAGTCAGTTATTGCCGTAGCCAAACAGACTAAAACCAAGATTGGGCTTTGCGGCCAAGCGCCATCTGATTATCCCGATTTTGCGCGCTTCTTGATTAAACAAAAAATCGACTCGATCTCATTGAATCCGGACAGCGTGATCAAGACGATGAAAAATTTAAGCAGGTAGAGTAGTCTTGCCGATTCTAAGCAGCAGTTCCCATTGGGCGTTAGTGACCGGCATGACGCTCAACTTTGGTTGGTTAAAAAGCTGCAAGACATTCAAGACGGGGGTATAGCGGATTTCGTCCGAGCTGACGGCGCGCGTCAGTTTAATGACCGGTTCAATGTCGATGACTGACCAGTTGCCTTCTTCAGTCGTAGGATCGTCGTAAGGTTCAGAAACTACTTTGGCAATGCCAACCACTCCCGGTTCATCGCCATGGTGATAAATCAAAACCAAATCACCGGGTTTCATTTCCCGCATGTAATTGCGCGCTTGGTAATTGCGCACCCCATCCCAACGTGTTTTGCCGCGTTCAGCCAGCATTTCCCAGCCAAATACTTCGGGTGAGGCTTTCATTAGCCAATAGGCCATAAGATATTAACAGCGTAGCATATAGGTTAAATTTGGCTAGTTTTGGTGTATTCGAGGCTTGCGTGGGTAAAATCAATATGTTAAGCTCTCACGGCAAATAAAGATGGGTTCGTGGTGTAGCCTGGTTAACACGTCTCCCTGTCACGGAGAAGATCGAGGGTTCAAATCCCTTCGGACCCGCCATGAAAAAATCGTCTTGCCGCAAGGTAAGGCGATTTTTTCGTTAGAATTTGCTATAATTAAAGTTAATATGTCCAAACGCCCTTTAACCAACGGATCAGGCGAGAAGCGCCTTCCGTCAAAAATTGATGCAGGCTATGTTATAAAAACCATAGTTTGCGTCCTGTTATTTTTAGCCGCAGTAGCTTTCTTTGCCTACGTCTGCCGCCAGCTGTCAGACAATTACATGCTCCTGTTAATGCCGACCACGTACGCCACCGTCACTTGGCTCATCAATTTTGGCGTGGCGATTTTAGTCTTTGCGATTATGGCCGGCGTGGTGGCTATCTTGGTACGTCCGTACTGGATAGTCATTGTCGCCTTTCTTTTGTCAGCGTTGTTATATCCTTTAATTGTTGGAATGAATTTAGCGACGTGGATCGTAGCGGGGGTTTTTGCAATCCTCATGTGCATCTATTTATTGTATATCGCCAGGCAGCTGAAAAACCAAATCAATTTCTCGGCCCACCCTCTTTCAGATATGAAGCTGCTGCTCCTATCTCTTTTGGTAGCGCAAGTCTGTGTGGCTTTTGGGTTGGGATACATCCAAGACTCAGCACGCCGGAACTATGTGTTGCCGCCAGAAATAAAAGCGCCGATTGCCAGCGGGTTATTAAGCCAAGCAACAGCCAATATCAATCAAGCGAAAGCCACCGATGCCCAGAAAAAGGTTGCCGTGGAAGCAGCGAATAAACAGGTTAAGACCACAGTGGATGACTTGGAAAAGCAGTTTCAAGCAATAAAGTACATGATACCTTATGTGCTTGGCGTACTCTTGTTCTTCTTGCTGCAGACAATACTTTTAGTTTTGGGGTTCTTGCCGATTGCGATTGCCAGGTTGCTTTTCATGCTTTTGAAAGTGACTCGCTTTGCCAATGTGACTGTCGAGACAAGGGAGATCAAACACTTAACGCTCAAGCCCGTTCCTCTGGCATCGTCCGGCAAATCAAAATAATAAGTTTAAAAAAGTAGAGACGTCCCAAGGGACGTCTCTACTTTATATTTGTTATTTATTGGACGTAATTAACCAATTGCATGAATTCGTTGGCGCCGGTTTTGGCATCAACACTCGTGGCCTTGGTCGGGATTGTAACCTTGGCATCCTTGCTGCCATAAGAAAATTGGCAAGTCCTGATTAAAGGGAAAGTCACACTTCCCGTGTTGACTGTTATGACAGCCTCCATCTTGTTCCAAGTCTTGGTTGTTTTGTCGATATATATCGTGGCCTCATTTTGGTTCGAATCATCGGCAAAAGTTTTGCCGATAGAGTCTGTGATTACGCCCTGGATGCCATCTCCGGAAAGCTTACCCTTGTAGACAGCTAAAGCTGGCTTGCCTCCTCTCCAGGAGTCAAAATGCATACTTTTTTGATCAACCGCGGATGTTATGGCGCTTGATGTCCAGTTTTCCAGCATGCTATTAGCCAGGTCTTTTGATTTGATCAGCTTCCATGGGTCGGTCGGTTTGGCGTGGTAATATAGGCCCTGCGAATTGACTGCAAATTGGATGCTGAATTGTGGAGTTGTTTCCGTGTAGCTTTGTGCCTGTTCGTAAGTCAGGCTGTTGCCAACGTAGGCTAAGTAAGGGAGCAAGGAAGGTGTCTTTTCCCGTGTGGCGGATGCTTTCTTGTCTTTTCCCATCACAATGTCGGTTTCTTTTTGCGCCAGGCGAGTGACGGCTGAGATCAACAAGTCGGCGTTTGCCTGTTGGGCATCTGTCAGGTAACCGTTTTTAATGACCGTACCAGGCATAGTGGTACAGACAGCTTTATATGACGTTGTGTCGTTCATCTTCTTCCAGCTCTGGTTAAAGAAGTCAACAGGAGGCGGCACGTTAACCGCAGGTGTGTTGGCGGCAGCCGTCAGAAATATGCTGCTGGCCAAGGCCACGGCAAGCGAGGCTTGGATCATATATTGTTAAGATATTAAAAAGATTAATGGGGAAAGTATATCATAATGGGTTAAATTATGGGTAAACGCCCTTGACAGACAAGGATTTTTGACTAAGATATGGCCGTCGGAGTGAACGCTGTATAATTTTCAGCCGGAGGAAGTCTCAATGAAGCAAAGTGCCATTCTGCAGCGGTTCCTGGGATACGTTCAGATCAACACCAGGTCAGTTTTGCCCAAGTCAGGCGAGGAGCGCGTGAAGCCGAGTTCCAACGGCCAGAAAGAGCTGGCCAGCGTCATTCGGAGCGAGATAGCCGGTATGGGCTCAGCCTGGACAGGGCAAATCACCGAGTTCACTGACGGGTCATTCCTGGCTTGTTTGCCGGCGACCAAGGGTTGCGAGCAAGCCCCGCATGTGGCCTTTGCGGCCCATATGGATACGTACTTCGGTGTTCCCGGAGACGCCAAGCCAATTGTCCATGCCTACGAGGGCGGCGATATCAAGCTGCCGAACGACGGGGTCGTGATCCCGACGGCAGATCTGGTCGGCCTCGAGGGCAAACATATTGTCACGAGTGACGGCACAAGCCTGCTCGGGGGTGATGACAAGGCTGGCGTAGCCGCGATGGTCACGACCATCCATGAGATTCTCACCTCAGGCATGGCGCACGGCCCGCTCTCGTTCTGGTTCTGCGTGGACGAGGAGATAGGATCTATCGATATCACGGTCGTGGACGAGGAGATCGTCAAGTCATGGGACGTCTTCTGGAACGTGGATGGCGAGCGCGTCGGCAATGTCGATGTGGGCTGTTTCGTATGCCGCTTCGTGGATGTCATCTTCAAGGGCAGTGACGCCCATCCCGGAGTGCAAGGCGACAAGCTCTGCCCGGCGCATTATGCCGCCGCTTCATTCATGACCAATCTCGTGGATGAGAAGCCTGCCCCGTGGGATACGGACGAGTCCACCTCGTTCTACTACGTCACCAAGATCGAGGGTAATGCCAGCCAGGCGATCGCATATTGCGCGCCACGCACCTTTGACCTCAATGAGTCCGAGCGGATGCTTGGGACGATCAAGGAGTTTGCCGAATCCAGCGCGTGGGATTTCGATTGCACCTACGAGGTCAAGGATCGCCTGATCTGCATCAATGCACGGGCCGCTATCGAGCCGCGTATGGCGCTGATCGAGCCCGGAATCTTGGCCCACCGCAAGCATGGCTTCTCGGGTGACTTGCATGACGTTCGCGGCGGCACGGACGGGGCCATGGTCAACATGGTCTATCCCAACCTGCCGGCGCCGAATATGGGCACGGGCGCCAAGAACCTCCATGGCCTGCAGGAATTCCTGGTGGTCGAGGAGCTGGAGACCGTCCCATTGATCCTTCTCGATATGATCGCCGAGTATGCCAAGATGCCCGGCCGGTCGTCTCTCTAACACGCAATCATAGGGTTGCGTCTTTTTTTTTGGAGCTATAAAATATTGGATTGACACTATGAATTTGTTGATTGTAGAGGATGAAAAGGAAATAATAGATTTTTTAAGATTATCTTTAGAAGAAGAGGGATTTGTAGTTGACACGGCCGAAGACGGTGAAATTGGCTCTTATAAGGCGCGGACCAACAAATACGATTTGATTCTCTTAGATAACAATTTGCCTCAAAAAGACGGTCGGCAGATATGCTTTGAGATAAGGAGCCGAGGCGACGAAGTGCCGATCATCATGTTATCCGTACAATCGGAAATCGATTCCAAAGTTGACCTTCTAAATATCGGAGTCGATGATTATGTTACAAAGCCGTTTTCTTTTGAAGAGCTTTTAGCCCGTATTAAAGCGCTTTTGCGCCGGCCCCAAAAAATGGAACACAGGATTTTAAAAATCGACGATTTAGTTTTGGATACTGACAGTCATTCGGCCCAACGCGGGTCAAAAAAAGTGCATTTAGCCCTCAAGGAATTTGTCTTATTAGAATACCTAATGAGAAACCAGGGGCAAGTTTTGTCTAGGTCAACAATCCTGGAGCATGTCTGGGATATGAACGCTGACCCTTTTACTAATACGATTGAGACTCATATTTTGAACTTACGAAGAAAGATTGAATGTAATAATAAAAGAAAACTTATCCACACCGTGTCTGGCGTGGGCTATAAAATTGAATAATTGTGCTATAATAAACCACAGAATACCTCAGAGTATCCAAATAATTCACTAAGCTTAAATATGAATAAGCTTATTAAAGAGGTCCTAACGAATAAGGATGCTCGAAATGGCGCAGCTCTGATTGCTTTGGTGGCAACGGTAATGGATGGGGGGATGCCGTGGTTTGGGTAAAAACCCGCGGGAGTTTCACAACTTTTTACCGCAAAAAAGTTGGATTTTTTGTGTATGACATTCGAACTGTTAGGCTCGGTCTCTAAATTTTTTAGCATACTCAAAAATTCCGTTTTACCAAAATCAAAAGAATCCGATTCTGCTCGGAAAGAATTTATTTTAAACATTCTTTTAGTGGCAATATTAGCTGTTATTTTAACAAGCCTCGCGATCCATATAACTTTTTGGAACATGCTGCACTCGATTGATAGTGCAGCATACGATAACAACACCCTTTCATTAGGCGTCCTCTTAGGCCTACTTGCTTTCTTTTCATTATTATATTTTTTATCTCGTAAAGGATTTTTCAGTCTCGCATCTTATTTATTACTGGCATCTCTTTTTTTATTCGCGTCGTATATGGGGTATCGATGGGGAACTGAGCTCCCACCGGTACTATTATTTCTTGTATTAATTATTGTCATGTCCGGTGTACTAATCAGTACACGTTTTGCATTTTTAATGACTACCATGTCGGCTTTGGCTATTTTTACAATGGGGTATGCTCAAATAAATAACCTAACCCATCCTAACTTGTATTGGAAGGCAGGAACTATAAGAACCACCGATATTATAATGTTCGTAGTAATATTTTTGGTTATTGCCATTGTCTCCTGGCTCTCTAACCGCGAAATAGAGAAGTCGCTGGCCCGAGCGAGAGGCTCAGAAGCGGAGCTTAAAAAGGAACGCGACTCCTTGGAAGTAATCGTTGAAGAAAGAACGAAAGAATTGAAGGAAGCCCAGTTTGAGCAAATGGCTCAGCTTTACCGCTTTGCGGAGTTTGGCCGACTTTCGTCTGGGCTTTTCCATGATCTGATAAACCCATTGAATGCCGTGGCTCTCAATATGGAAAAGGTAAAATGTCAGGATGAACACGGGGTCACTTTAAACGAAACCAGAATGTATTTGGATAAGGCTCTTAAAGCCACTAAAAAAATGGAGAATTTTGTTTTAGCGGTTCGCAAACAGATGACGAGGCAAGGAGACAATATCGTGTTTTCTTTGACCGATGAAGTTAAGCAAGTTATTGATGTGCTTTCGTATAAGGCATTAAAAGCTAACACTGAGCTGAATTTTTATTCATCTGGCAATATAGAAACCTTCGGTGACGCAATTAAATTTAGCCAGGTCGCACTTAACTTAATAGCTAATGCGATTGACGCCAATGGCCCACCTGACCAGAGAACGGTGATGACGAGCGATAAAATAATTGAAGAATATAATCGCAAGGTAGATGTATTTTTAACAGAAGAAGATAGCTTGATCAGCTTAATAGTTAGAGATTACGGCAAAGGTATACCAAAAGAATATCTTGATAAAATTTTTGATCAATTTTTTACCACCAAGGGTAGTAGGGGTCTTGGGATTGGTCTTTGCATGGTCAAAAGAATTATAGAAAAGGATTTTCATGGCACGATTCGGGTTGAAAGTGAGGAAAATAAAGGTACAACATTTACAATCAAATTTTTAAAAATCAATAACTATGGATAAATTCATTAATCAGATAATAGATCAACAGCAAAGAGATGGTAGTTTTTTAGACTCCACCGGATCGCCATCCATACTCTATACCTCTTTGGTCCTTTCTTGCCTTAATCGTTATAAGGATGCGCCTTTGGCCGCAGAGGTTGAGCGGGCGGGAGGTGAGTTAAGAGATATCAAAGAAAAAGCTGCAAATTTTTTATTGTCACAGAAAAATGAAGATGGAATGCTTGGGGATGACATGGGGGTTAACTATTATGCCTTGGGTACGCTGGCGGAATTTGATAAAGACATCATTGACGGGGCGGATCTGGCCAAGATTTTAACTGGATTAATTGCATTGGAGAGCCAGGAAGGAGGCCCGTATTATTCGTCAAGCATAGCCGATAAGATCATTGATCCCGTAACGAATGCATGCATAGCGCGTTTTTTATCGTTTTATGAGGTGGAACTGCCCAATTTGGGACAATTTTGCGGCCTGCTTGATACGTCCGGCAAGGCTATCGATGCGTTTCGCCTCATGTTTACACCGGCGCTTTCTGCGGCAGTGTCTCTTGAGGATCTATTCTTTACCTTGAAATCAAACGAAAGAGAGATGCGCCAAGGAGATCAGGACATGAGTTTTAATGCATCAGAACAAAGAGTGATTGATAAGATCATGGAAGCGGCTGAGCGAAGGTTTAGAGGTTTATCCGGTGAGTTTCTAACTTTAGCCACACAAAAAATACAAAAAACCATCAAAGGCAACCGAGACAAACAGATGTCTCTAATGGCTGCCTACATGAGGCAGGCCCTGGGCAAGAAGGCAAATACGATTTCCGACGAAACGGTGGCCCAAATGGGATTGGCTAATATTTTTTTCTGGACGGCTTTTATTATTTACGATGATTTTTGGGATGAGGACGAAGCTGCCGACCCGCGCATCCTGCCAACTGCCAATTTATATGCCAGGCATTACGTTGACTATTTTGGTTCGTTACTGCCTGAGTCAACGGGTTTTCGGGCTTTCTTCCATTCGCTCATGGATAAACTGGACGAAGCCAATACTTGGGAGACTATGCATTGCCGTACGGAGGTCAAAGGTTCAAAGTTTATTATTCCGGATTATCTGCCGGAATACGGCGATTATGAGTTTAAATATCGGCCGGCTTCGGGACACATTTTGGGACCGGTAGCCATGTTGGTTCAGTTGGGCTGCGGTCTTAATTCTCAGGAAGTCAAAAATCTTATTGCTTATTTCAAAAATTATTTGATAGCCATGCAGATCAATGACGATTCGCATGATTGGGAGGAGGATCTAAGGAGGGGGCACATTAGTACGGTTGTAGCTCTTCTTTTGAAAGATCTCAATTGGCCAAAAAAAGAAATCGATCTCGAGACTGATCTAGTCGAGTTAAAAAAAGTTTTTTGGTTTGAGACAATCACCAAAGCCGCTCACTTGGCTGTAATGCATACTGAAAGATCAAGGCAAGCTTTAGGCGCGTTGACCATCTTGGATGACAAAGCCCCGTTGGAAAGATTTATAACCATTACCGAAAACGTGGCTAAAAAAGCCCTTAAGGAGCAAAAAGAATCGTTGAATTTCTTACAGGCTTATAGAAAATTGTCGGTTTAGCTCCGACCTGCATTTTTGAACCCGACCGGTCAGTCTGGGTATTTTTTTGTGGAATGATGCTTTAGAAATACTTTATCTTATTATTGATAAGATTAATGCGTGCACTTTTCAACATAAAATAAAGCTCTTAGGAAGCGTTATCCGGTAAGTATGCTATGGAACAGATACCTTTAAATGAATATCGCTGCGAGTGCGGGAAGCTTCTATTCAAGGGAGCGCTTTTGACGTACAAGTTGGAAATTAAATGTAAAAAGTGCGGTAAAATAACTCTATATAAAAATTTTTTCCCACGCCAAGTCCCGGTTTCTTTTGCGCTCACGGTCAATGAGTTGGGTATGATAACAGAGGCTTGCCACGACGCGGAAGCCTTATTGGAGTATCCGAGGCAGGAACTTATTGGTAAGTCGGTAGCTGACATCTGTCCGTCGCTCCGTGACGGAGATTCACGGAAAAACATGCTCAACTCTTTAGCTGCTAATGCGCCGTATAAAATTGAAAATAATACATTCCTGATCAACGGCGGCGGGAAGATATCGCCCGAGAGCATTTTTATAAGCAGGAGTGAAAACGGCACACCCGTTGGTTATCAAGTGTTTAATTGGCTAGCTTATACAGGCAAGAATCCATAATTCTTTTTTGGCGCAGGCAATTATTGCCAGGCTTTTGTCTTTATTATACTGTTGAGGCCATGCTTACATCTCAAATGCTAGTTGACCTCAGAACTTTACTCGAAGGCTGGGGCATTAAGGCTGATGATTGGTATGTGACCGGCGAGGCGGCCATGGTTTTAAGTGACTATCCGGTTGATTATCGCGAGGGTCAGATGGATGTCTTGGTTTGCCGCAGCTCATGGCCATGGGATCGCGAAGAAGAACAAGTGTCGCTCTTCCCGGACAAAGGCACGGTGGAGGATCAACAACTTCAAGAATTTGTCTCTAAGCATGGTGTCACGCCGGATTTCCATCCTTTACCGCACGTTGGTATCTTGGCTGAAGACAGGTTCGAACAGTCCTATTGGCTGCCGGATGAAAACGGTGTTCGTGTCCTCAAGCCTTGGGCCGGCGTTTACCATCGCAAACTCATCATTAATTTTTATTTGCACGAACATCCAAAAGGGCTGGAAGTTTTTGACCAGGCTAAATTCATTCGTTGGAAAAAATTTATTGAACAGATTCGCGAGCACGCCATTAGCGTCAAAGATGAAAAAACAAGCACGATGTGCGATGAAGTAATTCCAATCGTCCAACAAGCGATTAGTTATTTTAACGACAAAAAGTCCTATTCAAAGGAAACGAAAGGTGCTGTTAAAGGCATAATCGTTTACGAAGGCAAGACAATCGGGCCGGTTCAGCATTGGCAAGAGGGTGTTGACTTCATAGGCAAAGTCGCTGTTCTAACGCATATGCTCCCGTCCCAAGTTACATTCATAAAAGATGCGGCAGCTATTGTCACAGACCAAGGCGGGCTCTTGAGCCATGCCGCTACAGTGGCGCGCGAGTATAAGATTCCGACAATCATCGGCACGCAAAACGCGACAAGTCTTTATAAGGATGGGGAGATGGTTGAAGTTGATGCCAAGGCAGGTTGGGTGAGGAGATTGTAGATTTATAATCCAATTTTTTTGATTGTTGTTTTGTCAGCGTTGAGCGCTAAGAGCTGTCCATCTTTAAACACCCGTGTGGCATTGGCAAAGGAAACGATGCAAGGGACGCCAAATTCCCTGGCGACTACGGCTGCATGGCAGGTCAAACCTCCTACCTCCGTCACTATAGCTGAAGCGCGTTGCATGGCAGGCAAATAGTCCACGGTTGTTGCTACTGTGACCAAGATATCGCCTTCCTGCACGCGATCGTTTTCGGCTGGAGTCAATAAGACGCGGGCTGGCCCTGAGGCTTGCCCGGGACTGGCACATACACCTCGGGCCTCCTTACTCTGTGGCGCTTGATTCAGATTTTTTTCTACGCCTTCAAACAAGTCTTTCGCAGCTTCTCCCGTAAGGTTGAAGCGTTGTCTCATGTCGGGGTCAAATCCCCATGCCACAATACCTTGTTTGCCTTTAATTGTTTGTTTAGGGTCAATCTCACCGCGTAAGGCCGATACTATTTCATCCTCAAATAATTGGCGTAACTCATCAACTGACAAAGAGAGCCTTTTAGCCATCTCTTGGTAAAGGGGTATGAGATAAAGGCCTGCAAAGCTGACGAAATATTCCGCTTCGTTGCGGACATCCAAGGTCAATCCAAAATCCATAAAGACTTGTTGGTCACGCTCTGTGAGCTTGTAGGCCTTTACTATTCTGGAGATTTCTTTATGTCTAATGCTTTTATAATCAACCAAATTTTGGTAGTCGCGACTAAGTACAATCTCTTCTTTTTTGGCCAAACGGGCCAGTTGTTTTTCATACCATGAGGCATCCCAAGGTGTTCCGTAAGTAAAGACCGGCATCCAGCCAAATTGCTTGGTCAACTTTTTAGCCGCGGACGACAGATCTAGTTTGCCTTGTTTGATTTTGATAGCCGAAGACAGCAAGCCCTTGCGTTCCATGAGGGTTGTTGAGAGCTCCTCTGGTTTGGCTAATGCAAAAAGCGCTTGGTGATATTCTGTCGAGCCAGGATTCAGGCCCGCTTTAACTAGCACGTCTTTCATCTTGGGTTCCCAATAATTTTCGCCGATCCATCCAAACTGGTCGAAAGCGCTTATGTGATGCACCCAATCGCGGTTAGTCTTATAAAGATTGATCAATTCTTCTGTTGAAATTTTTGATAATCGTGAGTCAGTTTTATTTATAGCGACTTGTTGGCAGGCTTGTCGCCTAATCCCATAGAAAGTCCTCAAGATTTTTTCTAAACCCTGCGGATCATTATGTGTTAAACTGTCTATCTTTGCATACAGTTTGTTGATAAACGGCGTGGGCACATAATTTTGCATGTAGCCATCATGCAAGGTGCTGATATTTAAGATTCCTTTAGGTAAACCGAATAACTCTTGGAAATAATGCGATGTATGTTCGGTCATCCAAGTTTCAACGTCAGCGGGCAGGAGCGCCCAACGTCCCATTTTTTTCAGGGGCATTGTCAGATAGTGTTGGTAGATTTGTGTTTCCATATAATTTAATATACTATTTATAGCGTAAATTTAGCGTTTTTTCAATTTTCTGTTGTCCGGAACGGACGACGCCCTATGCCACAGCCATCCTTACAGCCTTTAGAATATTTAGGCCTTGATGAGTCATCAGTGAAAGTCTATTTGGCTAATTTAGCGTTAGGCAAAGCTGGAGCCAGCGAGCTCGCCAGACGTGCCAAGCTGACCCGTACGTCAGTTTATAGATGCCTGGAGAAACTGGCAGACAAGGGTTTGGTTCACAAAGAAATATTAGAAGGAAAAAATTTTTTCAGGCCGGTCAGTCCCGATTACATACCCGAACTGATAGACCGACAAGTTTCAGAACTAAGCGCCGTGTTGCCTTGGTTGGAAAAGGTTTTTACAGCTTCAAAACAGAAAGCGCCGAGCTTTCGTTTTTACGGCGAAGCGAGCGGCATTCGAACCGTGCTCGAGGAAGTCTTACGGTGCAAGTCCAAAAGTTATGATATTTTTGGTTCAGTCCATGATGATGAGTTCATCTACAGTGTAACAGAAAAATATCTGGCCGACTGGATGCGGCGTCGCATTAAAGCCGGTGTTTACCATCGGAGCTTACGGCCGCAGATCGCCAAACGGATACAGGCAAAGTTCAGCAATCCGTATTTTGCTGAATCAGGCAAAAGGATGTTAAGAGAAATACGATACGCACCACCGTCAATCAAGATCCCGGTGCTCATATATCTGTTCGATGACAAAGTCGCCTTCGTTAACGGCAAGCTCGGCCGGCAATTTGCGGCAATACTTGAATCAAAAGAGATGTTTGAATCGTTAGAAAGTCTTTTTCAATATCTTTGGGAAATTTCAGAACTGGATAATGGTAAGTAGCCCCTTACTTAAGGGGGTGGCGGAGCAAGTTTGATTCCTGCCTGCTTTTAATATAAAGTTTCTCCCATATATGCCCAATAAAACGGACGAGCGGCAGGACCGCTTGGATCGCCGCCAAAAGCTGATAGAAGCAGGAATCCAACCCCATCCTGCCAAGTTTGACCGGTCCCATCTTCTTTTTGAGCTTAAGGGCTTGGCAGAAGGCGAAGAAGTCAGCGTTTGCGGGCGCATCATGCTCCAGCGCGTGATTGGCAAGCTGGCTTTTTACCAATTGCAGGATGCCAGCGGCACGCACCAGGTCGGCGTGAAAATTGATGATGTGGGAGAGGATAACTACAAACTTGTTGATCTATTGGATAGGGGAGACTTTTTGGGAGTGGAAGGCGTTTTGGGCACAACCAAGACCAACGAACCGACTGTCTGGGCCACCAGCCTCAAATTGTTAGGCAAGGCAATCTCGCCCTTGCCGGAGAAATGGCACGGCGTCCAGGACATAGAAAAAATTTACCGCCATCGCGAACTGGATTTGATCACCAACCGCGAGTCTTTCGCGAGATTCAAACTGCGCAGCACTTTCATGTCAAATTGCCGCCAATATTTGGAGTCAAATGGTTTTGTGGAAGTCGAAACACCAATCCTGACGACCGTGGCGACAGGTGCGGCTGCCAAACCGTTCAAGACCCACCATGAGACAGATGATATGGACATGGTTTTGCGCATCTCGCCGGAAACTTATCTCAAGCGCCTGATCGGCGGCGGTTTTGATCGTGTATTTGAGACTTCCAAGTGTTTCCGCAATGAGGGCTCTGATCCTTCTCACGTCCAGGAGTTTACTCAGATTGAATATTACGTGGCTTATCAGGATTATCTGTGGAACATGGAGTTCACGGAAAACTTTTTGCGCGAAGTACTGGCCAAGACTTTCGATAAACTTGAATTTGATGTCATCGGTAAGACCGGTTCGACCCATCACATCGACATGGCACAAAAGATACCGCGCTATAAATTGACGGACTTGATCAAAGAAAAGACGGGGATCGACGTCCTTGCGTTTAGCGAGGCTAAAGACCTGCTTAAAACAATCAAAGCTAAGAAAATTGAGATTGAAGATGCGGATAAAAAAGGCTTGGGGACTTTGATTGACGAGCTTTATAAAAAGTTTGTAAGGCCAGAACTCATTTCTCCGTGTTTTATCATCAAACATACGACTGAGATGAAGCCTTTGGCGCGTCGTTGTGAAGATGAACCGCGATTAGTGGAGAGCTTCCAGCTGATCATTGCCGGTTGGGAGGTGCTCAATGCTTATTCCGAGTTGGTTGACCCGATTGACCAGCGCGAACGCATGAAACTCCAGGCTGAGTTCCGCAAAATGGGCGATGAGGAAAGCTTTGAACTTGATGAAGATTTCTTGCAGGCCATGGAAACCGGTTTCCCGCCCATCACCGGCTGGGGAATGGGCATTGATCGTATCTTTGCGCTTTTGACTGGCCAACCAAATTTGCGAGACGTCATCTTGTTCCCAATAATGAAACCAGAGAATGCCTAGACACATTAAAATCGTAAAAGAAGATTTTACTTGCGAGCATTGCGGATTTTTCGTCAAAGGCAATGGCAGGACAAACCATTGCCCGAATTGTCTTTGGAGCAAGCATATGGATGAAGTGCCGGGTGATAGGTCGTCAACTTGCCGCGGTCAGATGAAGCCGATCGGGGTCTGGGTCAAACAGGGCGAGATCAAGCGGGTGGAACATCAATGCCAAAAATGCAATTTTCGCCGGCCGGCGCCTGTTTTACCAGAGGATAATAGGGAAGAGCTGATAAGGATTTCAGTGGCCGACATCAAAAAATAAGTTTGTAAAACGAACAAAGGCTCCGGAGAGTGAACTCACGGAGCCTTTGAGATAGGTGGGAGCTTTCGCTTGCGCGAGAGCTTGTGTTTGGAAGGAACTACTTGGACTTGGGGGACACGTACTTGATGAGGACGAAACATCCGGTCCCATCCAGCGTCCCATCGGGGTTGGCGACGGGAGTGCAGTCGACCAAGTCCACGCCGCACTTGGGGTAGCGGGGTTGTCCGCAGGGCAAGGTCGCCCAGTCAGCCTGTCGGATCTTGCTGGGGCGCTGTCCCCAGACCTGCCGAGCCACGATGTCCATCGGGATCTTCTCGCCCGGTTTGACAGCGCTCGGCAGACAGATCTCGCAGTCGCTTCCCGAGATGTCGGTCATCTTGTTCGTCTTGTCCCACTGGGGTGGGTTGTGGCAGACGACCAAATGGCTCGGGCTCGGGCTGGTCACGACTTCGTCGCGCACTTCGTTGGCAGGATAGCCGAGAATCGCACACGTGTTGTCGTCGTTGGCCGCGTAAGCTGTGTACCCCGCGGGGCACAAACTCTTGGCCTCCGCTGCCGCGTGATCCTTGCCAGCCGGAATCACGGGTCCTGCGCTGTCGGCCGGCGCAGAGCCAGCAGCGGAGCTGTTGCCAGCACGCAGTCCCTTGATGAAGAGTACGGAGCCGGCGACGAGCGCCATCAGGAAGAGAACCCCAATCGCTACGCCGACCACAGTGAGGATCTTCTTCCAGAGTGGGGTTCTGCCATCGGCCGGAGGAGCTTCGCCCCCAGCAGGAGCCGGAGCTGCTGCATCCGCAGGCGCTGCAGGAGGGGGATCTGCCGCCGGAGGAGCTTCGCCACCTGCCGGAGCAGGAACCGCACCAGCAACCGCTGCTGCCGGAGCAGCAGCCACGGGGGCTACGACTGCGACATCAGCTGCCGGAGCAGCAGCCACTGCAGCTACAGCGCCAGCTGCAGGATGTGCGAGGTCAGGGATGACCGGCATCACCGCACCAGCTGCTGGCGTTCCAGGAGCTGTGGTGGCTGCTGCTGCGGGCAGAGGAGGCGGACCTGCTCCCGGTGCTGCCGTAGCAGTTTCAGGAGCTGCCGCGGCATCGGCTACCGGTGCAGCATCGCCAGCCGGAGTTTCCGTTTCCGGCTCAGGCTCTGCGCCGTCGGCTGCTGCCTCTCCGGCGTCAGCCTCATCAGGTTCAGCCGAATCCTCGTCATCGTCGTCTTCCTCTGCTCCTTCCGGTTCATCGTTCTCGTCGGCATCATCAGGAATCCCCATGGTCATCCCGATGATACCAGTGCCGAGGGTTGCGAGTGCGGTGAGCGCGACCTTGGCAAAAGGCAGGCTCACGAGTCCAATACTCAGAATCTGATGTGAAATCATCGTCTTGACCTCCCGAAAGCATGGCCCTTTTGGGGCTTGTCTACTGATTGTCAATTCCGCTTCATGCCATAGGCAGATGAGCCTCTGGCTCAAAAAAACGGAAGTCCAGCAACCGGCCGCCCAAATAGCAAGCCAGTTTGAACGTGTTAATTTAGCATAAAATCACGATTTTGTCAATACCTCCATCCCTCGCGTTTTTTAGCTAAAATCCCTTGTTTAATGAGTGCAAAGGGGGTATATTGGTTTTTATGTTTTTTAAGCCAAAAACTAAGAAAAAGCATTGTTTTAGCCCAGTAGTCTTATTGATTTGGGACGGGTTTGGGGTATCAAAAAATAAATTTGGAAATGCTGTCATGGTAGCCAAAATGCCCAATTGGCACACTCTTTTGTCTAATCATCCCCACACTTTGCTCAAGGCCGATGGAGAGGCGGTCGGCCTGCCACCCAATGAAACAGGTAATAGTGAAGTCGGGCATACTGCCATTGGTGCCGGAAGGCCTGTTAAAAGCGATAAGATTAGGATTAACCAAGCTATTAGCAGCAAACATTTCGAAGATAATCCGGCTTTGGTCCAGGCAGCTCTACATGCCTTGCGTAAAGGCAGCACTTTGCATCTCATGGGTTTATTGACCAACCACCAAAGTGGACACGCTGATTTTGGGCACATCTCTGCTTTGATTGATTTTGCCAAACATCTCAAATTGCCAAAGGTGGCTTTCCATATTTTTACTGATGGCCGAGACACGGCTCCTTTCCATGCCACGAAATTGTTGATGGAATTGGAAAGACGGCTGACTCCGCAAATGAAGATTGCCACAGTCATGGGCCGGTTTTATGCCATGGATCGTGACCGTAATTGGCAACGCACTGCCTTGGCTTATAATGCCATGACAAATAG
>JAQULH010000006.1 GCA_029004215.1 Patescibacteria group bacterium
AGGGCAAGGAATTCTATGCTTACAAATTGCGCTCGATGTACAAGAAGTTTTCAATCGGACCGCAATTCGCCGGCACGCAAAAAAATCTTGAGCTTGAAAAACAATTGATAAAGGAAAAGAGCATTAAGAAAGGTCCTGTTTACAAAATTGCCGATGACCCGCGCGTCATGAGGGTTGGCAAATTCCTACGCCGCTGGTCAATCGACGAATTACCCAACTTCATCAACGTTTTGTCCGGTGACATGTCACTTGTTGGCCCGCGTCCTCACCAGCCGCGTGAAGTTGATAAATACACAGATATCCAACGCCGCGTTCTGACGATCAAGCCCGGCATCACTGGCATGGCCCAAATCTCCGGCCGCAGCGATTTGATTTTTGACGAAGAAGCCCGCCTCGACACCTGGTATATTGAAAACTGGTCTCCCCTGCTCGACCTCTACATATTATTAAAGACGCCGTTTGCGGTTATACAGAAGAAAGGGGCGTACTGATCGAAGCTCGAAGCTGGAATCTCGAATCTCGATCTAAACCCAGTATGTCATCCTCGCGAATGCGGGGATCCAGAAAAATAAATCCAACCGCAATGGCCGGTTTTTATTTAATGCGGGGCCTTTCTTCCGGGCTTGACCCAATAAACTTTTCATGGTTTCCTTTTTATGGAGGCAAACAATGGTCAAGTCACTGCTAATCGTTCTTTCATGTTTCATCATGATGGGTTGCCTATCGAAACGTGAGGAGAAAAACTCCCAACCCGATCAGACGCCAACCGGCTCTCAAATCCCGGACTATTCTAAGGGCACTCTCCCTCCCGTGGACTTGCCTGAATACAAACAGCAAAGAGAATCTGGAGAAGACGCCTACGAACTTAGCCTGCGCGGCAGCGGCCCTTGGTGGCCACGCTTAGGCAACGTCTCAATTTTCCGTCAAGGTGCCATACAACGCCCGGGAGGTCGTGTCCCGGGTAGCGCAGCGCTCTTGGGCTCGGGCTTCCTATTCTCTCCCGCACTTCCCTCTCCCATTTCTCAGGACGAACAACCGGGCGGCAGCATGTCCGTCTGGCTCGCCTATGAGCACAAAAACGGACGGACTCCTTGGGCGGTTCGCTACCATTTCTTTGGTAGGCGCGATGAGGCTTTAGCTATAGCCTGGAGGATCACATCCGCACACGCGACCGAACGGCAACGCGAACAGGAAACGGTGGCTGGAAACTTTTCCGGAGCGGTATGCAATCCTCCGGATCCTGCGACTTACGAGCTCATCCGTAATGGCAAGGAACGGATCTCCATGGTCCCACTCGCGATCAACCCGCAACGTCTATTCTGCCTTGATAGCGCATGCGATGCTCCAATGACTATGTGCCTCTACAAGATCCGCGACTTACCGGATCCCATATACTTAGATCTCCCCTCGACTTATCCGCCGTCCAATCAAGGACGACGGTAAAGCTCTCTCGAAAGCCGTCTCAAAGACGGATTTTTTTATTTCTAAATAATCTGCTATATTCATCTAACAAATATGCCCCAACTCCAGTTATTCAAAGTTGCAATCAGTGCTTTTATTGTAAAAGATGGGAAACTGCTCATCCTTAAGCGCCGTGATGATGAAGAATTTTTGCCTGGAGTCTGGGAAGTGCCGGGCGGTGGCGTTGATGAAGGTGAGGCTGTGCCAAATGCAGTCATCCGCGAGACCAAAGAGGAGGCCGGAATCGATATTGAGGTCAAACAACTGTTTGGCTACTTCGAATATATAGATGGTTTTGGACAAAAAACAGTTAATTTGAATTTTATCGGTGCCATGAATAATCCTTTCCAAGAGCCGGATGTGAGTTTAGGAGAAATGGAAAAATTCGCATGGGTCGGGCTTGGTGAATTAAAGGATTATAAGTTGACTTCGGATACGATGTTTCGTGCATGCGAGGAAGCGTTAGAGTTGAGTTAAAGCTTATATAAAAAACAACCGCGTTCTCGAGTGAGTGTGCGGTTTTTGAGATACACAAACAAATAATCCCCCGAACCAGACGATAATCGTCATCTGCTTTGGGGGAAAACTCACCAATTATTATGCCCGGTGAGAGAAGGGCGAGAATATCGCTTCGCTATCGAGCTTCGAGCTTCTCGAAGTCCTTGGTCAAGCTGGCGATGGCGGATTTGGCCCAGAACGTGCCGTACGGCTCATGCTCCAGGCGATCCTCGGGGCGGATGTTTGCGGCGACGTAGGCTTGCAGCCGTTTTGCCCGCGCGTAGTACTCCTCTCCGTACTCCTCGCCTCTTAAGGGGTAGACGGTGAAAGGATGTACGTGCGTCTCTGGCGGGCGGAACACTGTTACCAAACTCACATATCCGCTCAGGATAGATGAGAAGGAACGATGCATCCGACCCCCTGTAGGGAGCCTCCTCTGGTAAAAGGAGTGCAGGCTGTGACCCGTGATGACACAGAGACCATGATTCCCGTCCTGTGCTACATCGCCATCCTTGACGTCGATTCGGCTCATCGCTTGCTGGTAGGTCTGGGACATGCGACGTCCATGCGCGTCTTCGCGCTTACGGAGTGCGGGGACACGCGGGTCAGGCACTCCGAATTCTTCGCGCAACGCTTTTCTGCCCTGAGCTGAGTTCAAACTCATCATGGTAGCCTCCTTGGATTGTTTGGATTGAGAAAGAGATTGTCTCCTCTTTCGTTTCCGACAAGATGTCAGAATCGAGAGATGAGGCGCGAGCACAGTGTTTGCTGCTCGCGCCGGAAGAAGTTGTGCGATGCTCCACCTACTCCTGGTGGAGACATTCGTGCCTGCGCACGTCCCCTGCCACCGCGCTTTGCGCTATCGCGATGACGGAGGTTTGGAAGCCGCGTAAAACTTCCATTTGGCTACTGCCCCGTAGGATTGCGCGTCCTCGGGTCCAACAGTAACCGCAATGCTTGGCCGTCGCACCGGCCAAACCCTGCACACAGTCCAGAAGGCACAGTAGCGAAGATGTGCCCTTCCGGGACCGCCTGTGTTTCCCACTTCGGCGGCTATCGTGGTCCAGGCCGCTACAAGCCTGGAAGTTGGGACGCGATGGTCACTTACGCAGTGACCATCGCCCACGAACTAGGTGACCGTGTCTCACCCGCCTAGTCATCATATCCCGATTGTTCCGGATAAAATGACTAAACGGGTGATTTATTTTTATGGAACATGCCTCCTCTTTCGTTTCCGACAAGACGTCAGAATCGAGAGATGAGGCGCGAGGGACTTTGTTATCCTCGCGCGAGAGAGTTGAGGTTGGAGGGAGAACGGCCTGACGGGGAGCTCGCTGATGTTATTCAGCGAGCTCAACCCGTGCTCGGTCATTCCGGCTCATGCAGGGCACGCTTCGCGGGCTCCCAACCGTTGATCAGATCAACCGCTTGGCGTCCGTCCTCTTCGAGAAGAGGCAGGATCTCAAGCGCTCGTTCAGACCATCCGGCCAGGCATGCCACGCGCCGTTCACTCGGCGGGAACTGAGCTGTCCCGTAACCAGAGAGATCCACAGAGTGCATGAACACCTGGGGATTCACTGAGCTGCGGTACTTGCGCAATTCCTCAGCCAATGACTCGTTGCGCGCATGACCCCAAAGCATGGGATCATGGCCCGAAGCGTAGCACTGCATGTCCGAGATCAGGACGATCCGGTCGACCCGAATCTTCCTTTCCCGGAGATGGCGCACCGGCAGGTACGCGTTCGTAGAGCCACCATGCACGGCGTTCGAGAGCCGGGCCATGTTTGTGAAGATCGAATCCTTGCGGATGATCGGCACAATGACATGGTCGGTCCCAAAAGCCGAACAGATGGACTCCTCGCACAACGTATGGCTGACGGCGGCCAACAGGTTGGCTACATCCTTCATCTCCACCGTGCTTCGCTCAGAAAGCGGGTGACTCATGGATCCGGAATTGTCAGACATGATGAACGTGCGGCCCGGCAAGCGGGGCAAATTCACCAGCGACAGCTCCATGGCCGTGAGGATCGCTTCCAAGACTTCGGCGCGGCGCGGATGGTTGAGGATGGCCTGGTCCACGACAAAGCATTGCTGCCGCTTGTCGAACCTGTAGCCGGTCTCGATGACCTTGTAGGCCGAGAAGAAGCGGAATGGCATCTGCCTTGACCGTTGCACATGCTCGGGATTGCGGAACATGGACAACACGCGATCAAGCGCCTGGTCAGCGCCCTTTCGCATGATGTTCGAGAGGTTTCGCAGCCCGGCCATGAACGGCAGGAAGCGGAGCGCGTTCCAGACTTCTGCGGTGTTGCCGAACTTGGACGTCAGCACCTCCCACGTGGCGTGGGCGCGGGCCGCAAGCTCGATGGCTTCGGGATCAAGCTGCTCCTTGCGGAGCAACTCGGCCTTAGCCGCCAGCTTGGGCAGGTGCGTTGCGTTAATCTCCTGCTTCACCAAGTACCGGAACAGCGCCGACTGAGCGTCGCTGACCGGCTTGGGGCGGAGAATGCGCAAGGCGTCGCGCAGTTTGACAGCACCATCGCGGTCATACTTGGCGAACTGGTACTCGTCGAACTGCCCGAGCGCGTCTTGGAGACCGCGCGTGAGCGAGTTCGGCAGAGCATGTTCCTTGCCTTGGGCATCGGCCGAGCCGATGCTGCCATGACGCAGGATCCAGTAAGCCAGCGTTTCCGCGATCTCGTCCGCGCGCCGCACAATCTGCGGCGTCCAGCGACGGACGAAAGGCTTGCAGGCCGGAATGGCCGCAGCCTCGACGAGCAGAGTGACCGGGGTCGAGCGGATGCCTACGACTTGGCGGGTGTAAGCCGCCAGGCGCAGGACAAATTCCGGATCAACCTCAGCCGCTTGCCCGATGTCCGAGACAAGTTCGGCGTCGGCCTGGTTGGCCTCGGTGTAGAACTTGTCTTCGCGCATGAGCGACGCAACGGCCCAAGTGTAGAGCCGAGTGCGCGGGTCAAACGCGAATGCCAGGCCGCCCTCATGGTTGGCTGTGGCATTGGGATGGGAAACGAGCTGCTGGTTGATCGAGAGCGCGACGTTGGACTTTGCCATGGCTGCCTCCACGCTGCCCCGATTTCATCGGGGAGTAGTTTGGGTTGTAAGTTTCAATCCTCCTCTTCCATTCCCGACTTTTGTCAGGACTGGGAGAGGCGGCGCGAGCAAGGTTGAGCCAAGCTCGCGCAAGAGAAACACCAGAGGGAAAAGGCGGATTCGGTTTCTTGTCGTGACGCCGTATCGCCACAACATCCATGAAGTCTTACGACCCCATAGATTCACTCTTTGCGACCCGGATTGATCCGGGTCCCGACAAATCCTTTTACGGAGGACGTCGGTTTGCAGCCTTCTGATTGCGAATAGTACGAAGGAACCGGACCCTACGCCGCTCTGGTGAGATTTTGAGGTTGGGAGAAAGGCCGAATGGAGTCGTCTGAATATACAATCAGATGATTTTCTTCGAAGTAACTCCACTCTACGCTACCCAATTCCTCGTCACGCCAGACCAGAGTTGATCAAGCAGGACGAGGAACCGAGAGGCTCCCCGCAAACCACACGAGGGCTGGTTAATCCCGTTTCACCCGGAACTATGCCGGGTGGCTTTGGATTTAATCAGCTTGCCTAGTAAGCATCTCTAGGTCGTTTGATGGTGATTGTAAGGTTCTTTTCTCCTGTTCAACCTTCAACGTAAAGAACCCTAGCATGGCTCTAGAAATTTGTCAAGTGTTACATGACTAAATTCATTACTATTTAACTATTTTGGCTAGTTTTACATAATTTTTTGTTTATTATTAACTTACTTTTAATAAACAAGCACCAAAATTTTAAGTATTGAAAAATCACCTTTAAAGTCACCAAAATTCATCCCGAGGTTCCGAGTATTGACAAAAAGGCATTTTTCTGTTAGTTTATCGCGATGGTTTGAAGAGGTGATTCGTCACCCCTCGGGCCATGCCTACCCTCACTTGCCGTTTAAAACCGACCCAACACCTCCGAAGAATAGTGGAACTAGTGGAACGACGCGATCATCAGCATTGACTGTCCTTCGCTCGCGTATACGGTGAAAACCGTTCCACAAAGGAGGCCGCTATGGGTTCCGGACGCTAACGGCAAGCCCCCGCCTACGACCACTCGTACGGCGGGGTTTTGCGTTTATAGGCCTTTTAATCTAATTTTTTAAACTTGTCAGATGACTGCCAGGCAATATCAAATAATGCTTTCATGGTCTGAGCGATGCCTTTATTTTCAATAACCACACCCACGACCTTCCCTTTATAAGATGCCAGAGCCGTCTTATCGCCATAAACCAAAACATCACCTTCGAAAGCGAATTTCTCTTTCGGCAGATGCCTGGCATCCACGCCCTCACGAACAGCCTTGATGTCTCCCGCTAAAAATGCCCGACCCTTGCCCCTGGCTTTTTCCATTATCTTATGTGCCGATTCCAAATCATTATAAGTAAATACGTTCTTAACCGCATTAACATTGGTTATTTCGTAGGTCATCTCCGGTTCGCTTGCTACCAAATCACTCAAAATCGACTTTATTCCATTCGCCCCTTCAAAAAACTTAATGGTTGGTTTATCGCCCTTACGCAGTGCGTTCAATTCCTCAATGTTTTCAGCAATTTCTTTAATTTTAATCTCTAATTCTTTAAGGCGGGTCTGACCAAAATGCAACAATCTTTCAGGCGGTTCTGCCGCGTAAACATTACGTTTGCCTTTTAAAACAAAACTCATCAAGCCTTTATTAACCAATTGCTCTATTGCCTGGTAAGTTGCTGGACGTGAAAAACCGGAATTCTTAGCTAGAGCCTGGGGCTGAGCCGGACCGATCTCCAAACTCAATAGATAGATAGCTATTTCACTATCGTTCAGGCCTAAGGGCTTAAAAAGCTTTTTAAAATCAGACATAAGTCAAAAGTGATTATAGCAGTCTCATTGAATTTAAGTAAAACAATATAAAAAACAACCGCGTTCTCGAGTGAGTGCGCGGTTTTGAGATAAGTCAGTAGTGAAGACGCTCGGAGATGGCAATGAGCGGGTGCTCAAGAGCCAAAGCCGGTTCAACGTAGCAGGCCTTGAGGCAATTCTTGGAGCAAGACGAGAAACGTCGCTCGCCGTCCAAGAGCTTGGGGAGGAGATCAAGGAGCGAATCACTGCCATCAATCCAAGCCAGTCGCTTGGGAAGATGGGGATACTTGATCTCACAAGGATTGAGGACATAGCCCTCGGGCGAGACGCTCAAGATGCTCGTGGGACGGCAATCGAACAGCTCCCAGTATCGGATGCATCGCAAGTAAGGCAGCGATGACTCGACAGAAGCCGGTTCGTACCGCTTATCAAGCATTACTCGATCCAGGAAAGAGGCATAGGCAGAGCTGGGCAACCCATCAACCCCCCTGATTATTGCCTCATGGTCACGGATGGCCGGCGTAACTGCCAGAGGGATCTCATGCCGTTGGCAAAAACCCAGTACGCCTTCCGCGTCTTGCGCATTGTCAGGCGCCAGCACGCAATTGACCACGACTTTGTTGCCGTATTGTTTGGCCACCTTGATTGAGTGGTACACGTTCTCCAAAGCTTTCTTGGCCAGCGTCGCCTGGATGCCAAAGATTTTGGCTGACTTGTTCGGATCCATGGAATGCAGGCTGGCAATGGTTACGTCGGCCAGCTCAGGCACCAAAGATCTTTCTTCCAGCAGCGTGGCATTGGTGTTGACGACTATCGGGTGGAAGCCCATCAACCTGGCCAGCTTGAGCATGTCTTCGATGCGCTCATGAAGCAGCGGCTCACCGCCGGTCAAATAAAGCGCTGGCGTGACCTGGCGCAGGCTTCGGAAGATCTGCTCAATCCGAGACCAGCTGACATCGTGTGTCGCCTTTTGCCTGTCATGCTTGCGGCTGCACCAAGCGCAGTTAGCGTTGCATTTGTAGGTGACGTGGTGGACGGCGATTTGAGGCGGCAGGTATTCGCGCTTCAGGATATTGGCAACAACGAGATTGCTCAGGAACCGCCGCAGATGCTCGGCGGATGCCTTAACTCTACGGGAGCCCATGATCTGTGTCCTTTCTATGAAGGTGCGTCGTTAATGCGAGATTATGAACCAAAGCTTAGTTTATGTCGAGAATAAAAAAATCCGCGTCTCGTGAGCGTTGAGACGCGGGTCAGTGCGGTTCGGTGGTGGAAGGAGGTTTGCCTGTGATTTCGTACGCCACGCGAACGAATGGAGTGCCGTCAGGCATCGTGACCTCAGTCACCAGTCGGTGCGTGAGCTCTTCCTGGAACTCCCAGGTCGGGTGAAAGACACCCAGCGTGGAATAGCTCTCCCTTTGCTGGGCCGTGACCATGCGCACCCAAAGTGCATATCCGATGACGCGTGAGTCGCCGACCAGACCGGTGCTGGGCAACTTAGCCGTAGCCACATAGTACTGGCAGGGCCGTTTCTCCGGGTCTGGATAATGCTTGCGCATCACCTCTTCCAGAATGCGGTTGGCGCGGCGCAACGGTTGCGCATCGTCGCGCGTAAGCCTGCCCCATGTTCTGATGGCCAGACCTGGCCCGGGGAACGGTTGGCGGTGAACGACCTCCCTCGGAAGATCGAGGCAACGAGCCAGCTCCCGGATCTCAAACTTGTACAGGCCGGCCAGCGGTTCGATGATCGAGACGCCGAGCTTGTCCGGCAAGCCGCCCACGTTGTGGTGCGACTTGAGGCCGGTCTCGGACTCAATTATGTCCGAGTAGTTCGTGCCTTGGATGAGCGAACCCGGAGCCTGATCCGAGTTTTGCGCGACCGAGAGGAAAGTCTTGATAAATTCTCCGCCGATTGCCTTGCGGACCTGCTCGTAATACTTGTACTCACGGTCAGTATCCTTACCTTCTACGGGGTAAGGGATAGCTTCGACCACGTCGTAGAAATCCGAGCTCGCATCCACGTAGGTGACGCGTTCGTCGCCGAAGTATCCGCGCACTTCCTCGGTTTCGCCCTCGCGGAAGAAACCCGTATCCACGTAAATGCCGCGCAGGCGTTTGGAGACAGAAGATTCATGAGCGATGGTAAAAGCCACCGATGAGTCCACTCCTCCCGACAGGCCGCAGAGCACTGCACCCGGAGGAGCGGTCAGCTCAATCCATTCAGCTGCTTGCTGCACGAACTCTTCCGGATCGAATCGGTAATCCTGGGAGCATCTGGCTCTGGTGAAGGCCAAATGCTTCAAGATGCTATGGCCAGCATGGGTATGGTCCATCTCCGGGTGGAACTGCACGGCCCAGACGTTGTTGTTTCCGACCAGCGCGTACTGGCACCGGTCCGTTGAGCCCACGGTTTTCCACCCCTGAGGAAGCTCTGTTATCTCGTCGCGATGATTCATGATCGCTTCCCCGCCGCGATATTGCCCAAAGCCCTTAGCCTTCACTTTCACCAGCCCGAACTCCGCGCGCGCGGCTTTTTCGACCTTGCCACCGGCCAGCTTGGCCAGGAGCTGCGCGCCATAACAAATACCAAGCACGGTTGAGTATTCGGCCATAGAGCGGTAGAGGTCATCTGGCATGGAAAGCGCACCTGGATCGTAAACGCTCTGGTCGCCTCCGGAGAGGATCACGAATTTGGGTTTGATCACGCGGCCACCCCAGTATGCGGGCAGATCCTGCGCCTTGACGATCTGGCTCATCAGCCCGATCTCGCGGCAGAGCTGCGCAATAAGCGGCGTTGATTTGGAACCGAAGTGGATGATGACGACTTGTGCGTCGTCCTTGGTACCCCATGGGAACCGGAGAATCTTGGATTCTGACATTTATCACCTCTCTTCAATTGGGAAAAATCTGCCGACACCTTATCCCAAAGCTTGTAAAAATGCCATATTTGACTATCTAAACAGCTCCCCTTAAGCTAGCCCCGTTCCATCACAATCCATTGAAAGGAGGGCATCATGCCCAAGCTCCCATCCAGCGTTGTCACCGAACCGATTCCCGGACTCGAGCTCATCAACCGCGGCAAGGTGCGCGACACCTATGCCCTGCCCGGCCACTCAGACAAGATGCTGGTAGTTGCCAGCGACCGCCTGAGCATCTTCGACTTCGTGCTGCCTGCCTTGGTGCCCCAAAAAGGCGCCATCCTCACGGCCATGAACATCTTCTGGCGCAAGATGCTGGGAGACCAATTCGCTCACGACCTCGCGGCCTACGGCGAAAAGGTCGACGAGTATCTTCCGCCCGAGCTGCACGGCAAGGGGCTCATGACACAAGCGACCGTGGTCCGCAGGCTTGAGATGTGCGACTGCGAGGCGATTGTCCGGGGTTACCTGACCGGCAGCGGCCTCAAAGCGTACAACAAGACGCAAGAAGTCTGCGGCCATCGTCTGCCTCCAGGGCTTCAGGATGGCGACCGCCTCCCCTTCCCCATCTTCACGCCTTCGACCAAGGCCAAGGAAGGTCATGACGAGCACATCACAGCCGACCGCGTGGCCGAAAAGTATGGCGCGCGGATCGAACGTGCTTCGCTCCAGCTCTACCAAGCCGCCGAGCAATTTGCCAGCGAAAAAGGCATCATCCTGGCCGACACGAAGTTCGAGTGGGGGTTGGATCCGGAAACAGACAAGCTCGTCCTGGCGGACGAAGTGCTGACGCCGGATTCTTCCCGGTTCTGGGACGTGCTGGCCTGGCAGAAAATGCAGAAGAGCCAATTCCGATCGAGCCCGACTTCGTACGACAAGCAGCGTGTACGTGATTGGGGCAAGACACGTGGCATCGACAAGCGCGATCCCTGCAAGCCGGAAGACGTCGAGTACGTCCATGGCCTAGAAGTTCCGGCTGAAGTCATTGCGAGGACGACCCAGATCTATCGCTACATCTTCTGGCGGCTCACTGGCATGAAGCTGGAGAAGTTTCAGCTCTACAAAATGAGCCTCGAAGAAGTCTTCTCTCCCCTGGTCAAGATCGAGGTCATATCCGGCAGCGAATCAGATGTCGGGCAGATGACGTCCGGCCTGGCTGAACTCGACAACGCGCAAAAGGCGGGAGAAGCCCAGTATCGGCGCCATGTCATCAGCTGCCACCGCAATCCGGAAGAGCTGGCCAATTACGCGCACAACCTGCCTGACGACGTCATCGTGGTCGCGGGTGCTGGCATGGCCGCGGCTTTGCCCGGCGTGCTCAAGGCCCTGCTCGTCAAAGAAGGCAAAGCGCAGATCCCAGTGATCGGCGTGGCCTTCACAGGTAAGACCGAGGAAGACAATCTGGCCGCGCGCTTGAGCATCGAACGCCTGCCCGGCCAACCCGTTCTCCTCGCGCCTGATGGCAAAGCCTACTTCGGTCCGCTCGGATTCGAGAACGCTTGCCTTGCAGCTCTCTATCACGAGTTTCTTCCGGTTGACCCTCCCACCAACAAGCCCGCCCTTTTCGACCTTCCTATCCCATGAGTCCGGTGACCTGAACCGGGCTCTTTTTTATTCGCTTGACACTCCAACTAGCACCGGTTAAACTTAAGTTAATCTTAAAGTTAACTTATAACAATTATGGACAACGTCATCGGTCTTAAGGACCTGCGAGAGAACCTCGGCAATTATGAGAAGCTCGTCCAAGCCGGCCGGTCTTTTGTGGTCATGAAACGCTCCAAACCGATTTTTACCATCAACCCCATTGATCACGAAGGCTGGGAAACCGTCATTGATTTCACGGCTTTCCGCAAAGGAGGGATGCCGATTGACGACCTGATCACGCGCCTGAAGCGTTTGGCCTGATATGGTTGATCGGATAGATAAGGCGTTGTCGAAAATGTCAGGCAAGGAACGCGCGCAGATATTGTCGATTTTAGAATGCATCAAAAAAGGCCAAATTGCCTCTTTGGATCTCAAAAAATTAAAAGGATTTGAAAGTACATTTCGAGTCCGCAAGGGACGATATAGAATTATTTTTTACATGAAGAGCAAGGAAGATATCCGCATCATAGACGTAGAACGCCGAACTGATACGACGTACGATAAGTTTTAAACCCGCCTCCGTTAACACGATATATGGATCCAAAATTTCCCATTCCAAACAGTGACCCAATTTCCAAAGATAAAACCCTTGCAGAAAAAGATTTGCGCGGACACGTCTCGGAAGAGAGAAGATTGGAAATGGAAAAATATGGAAGAACAAAAATTTATGACCAAGTCGCCGAGTATTTGCAGGGAGACAGACAAGGGGCGTTTTCATTGGTTAATCACGCGCTGGCTGTTATTGACGATCAAATTGACAATGACTCAAACATCGAACACTTGAACAAAGCTAAAGCGATATTAAATAAAGGCTTCAGAGGTGAAGCTACTGAGCTCACCGAAGCGTGGGAAAAGGATATTTTTAAGTTGGGACAGACGCTATCAAGATTAAGCGGGGATGGTTTTAGCGAGGCTAAAGAAGTTTTTGATGAAGTCGTGAATTATTGGGAAATCGAGAAACAGAACCTCGATCGAAAAGGGAAGGCCCTGGGCTCCCCTGATTTAGACGATCTAAATCTCAAAATCGGGAAATCCATAGGCCTGCAATTTCTTGCCTTATTGTGTCCAGGTTTAGATAAGGAATCAAAAGAATCAATTGCAGCCTCATATGGGCTGGCTATCAAATTAGCTGACAATCTTTCGGATTTGAGTGAAGATCTTGCACAAGGTTATATTAATATTCCAAAAGAAGGCATTGAAAAATATGGCCTCGATGTTTCAGATTTAAATCAAGGCGATTTGTTATCATACAAGAAAACGGAACTCGAAAGAATCAAACAATATTACGAAGAAGCCGACAAGCTCGTCAAAGTTGCCATTGAACATCATCCCCAGCAAGAAAAAGGACTCTCTATTTTTAGAGATATTGCCCATTCATGGTTAAAACAAGCAGAAGAAGTTTGTTTTGTTGAAGATTTGAGACAATTTGATATCGCGGATCATCCCACGCCCAAATTTTTATCAAAAACAGCACTTTTAGAAATGGAGGGTGTTTATGGTATCGGTTTATCAGATATTATTGCACTTAGCTACGAACAGGAAGCGAGAAACACTCATCTTGTTAGAGAGAAGGACCCATCTTACAACCCTTACTCCCATGAAAAAACGCCCCAAGCCAACGAGGAGATAAGGGAATTGATCGGTAAATGTCCAGCAATTCAAGATGTGCTTGATTTAGGATGCGATGACGGGTCCAGAACGACGGAGTTGTTCAAGGGAAAGACTTTGCACGGCATGGAGAGTGTGGCCGAGGCCACCGAAGAAGCAAGAAAAAAAGGCGTTTTGGCCTATCAAGGTTCAATGATAAGCGACGTCTACAAAGATCCGGCTCATTTGAACGGCAGGGAGTTTGATTTAGTATCAATTACGGGAGAAATGGTGAATTTCGTCGGGCTGGACACTGATGTGCTATTGGCAAATGCCGTGAAACAAACAAAAGATAAGGGCTATGTTCTCGTGAGCTGTATGCACTCTAAGTTTGACGAGGCTCAGGAAGGAAATTTTGTTGTCTGGTCATTTACCGAATCAACTAAGGACAAATGGAAACTCGGAGAAACAAAAATTCCAAGAACCTTTGCCCCTATTTCCAAACAAGGGCTCGCAAAAAGGATGGAGGATGCCTCACAGCAGCAAAACTGTCATCTAATGCTCAAGGAGGAAAAAAGTATTGATAACTATTATGGAGACATGCAGTTGGGAATCTATATTTTTCAGAAAATATGATCATCAAGGAACTAGTCCAAATCGGCAATCCGCTATTAAAGCGAAAGTCTGAATTTGTCACCAAGGTTGATGCTAAAGAAACGCGACGAGTGATCAAAAACCTGGTTGATTCGGTGCGTCATCATGATTTGATTGGAATAGCCGCTTCTCAGATTGGCGAAAAACTCAAAATATTCGTGACCGAAGTGAGAAAAACGAGATATCGAAATTTAGAAAAGGATAAACTGCGGGTGTATATCAACCCCAAGATTGTTTGGTCATCGAAAAAGCAGGTTGAGATATACGAAGGCTGCGGCAGTGTTGCTTATGGCAAGCTTTTTGCTCCCGTCAAAAGGCCGGAAAAAATCATTATCGAGGCTTGTGACGAGAAGGGCAACGAATTCAGGCTCGAAGCAGATGGTATGCTCGGCCGGGTCATCCAGCATGAATACGACCATTTGAACGGCATCGAATTTACCGAAAGAATCGCTGACATGCGTAAGATAATGAGCTCAGAGGAGTATAGAAAAAAGACTAACTAAATATTATGAAAGATCATTTCCCAGGATTTCGAGAAGTCCCCAAAGGTGTAGATTTGAGAGTAGTTCCCCCTCAAGGCGATAAACACCATATGATAGGTTTTGATGCAAAAACTCCAAAGGAGGCACGGGCCTATAACGAAGCGATAGGACACTATCTTGATTCACTAAAAAGTAACAGCAATATCTTCCATCAAGTAGGAGGAGACGATGATGCTCTGGGGTATCATGCCTGGGAGATTTGGGATAGAGATATAGATGAGAGCAAATTGGCGGCACTTCTTCCAAAAATCGAAGCCGATGCACAGATACTAATAACTGAAGATGATCTTGATGTTCTTTGGGAAAAAGTCTATAAACGATGGAAGGAGGAAGAATAAAATCGAATTAATCCATAATATTCAATCCTTAACCTAATCATATGACCGACGTAAACCAAGAGTGCTGTCCCGAATTTCACCCGGAAAAATGGGATGGTAAAACTCACAATTGGTATAACAAACCTTTCATTAAGGAGACCATACCCACGCTCTTCCATATCCCCTTCCCTCCCATGATTGGGCAAAAGATGACCAAGATGTGGAAGATGGTTGAAGGGGCGCAAAAAGCTGAGCCAGATAAGACCGACACGCTCTTGCTCTTCAGGGATCCAAGCCCATTTAAGTCCGAGATGTATGTCTCGGTCACCGGACCCGTGCCCGAAGCGGATAATGTGACGATCTCAGGCGACTTTGTCAGCAAAGTTTTTGCCGGCGCTTACAATGCAGTCCCGAAATTCATAAAACAAATGGATGAATATTTGGCTAAAGACGGAAAAAAGGCCAAAGACTATTACATCCATTATGCTTATTGCCCCAAGTGCGCCAAGAAGTACGGCAACAACTACATGATTCTCTTTGCCCAGGTTTAGACTGATAAGTCTTGACACTCCTACCCGACAAGGCTGTGACGGGCATCTAAAATACTGGCATGCCGACCGATGTCCAGAAGATTAAAGATGAATTGGGCAAGCTGCGCATCGCCTTGGTGCACGATTATTTGGTGCAAGATGGCGGTGCCGAGCGTGTTTTGGCGGCCTTCCAAAGGATCTTTCCCCAAGCTAAAACCCATGTCATAGTCCACAACCCAAAATGCACTCACCCGGATTTTAAGGGTAAACAAATCATCACTTCTTTCTTGAATGACTGGCCTTTGGCCAAAAGCTATTACCAATGGTATTTGCCGGCCTTGCCCGTGGCCGTTGAACACATCGACTTATCGGGTTATGACTTGATCATCAGCTCTTCGAGCTCTTTTGCCAAAGGCGTGATCACGCCGGCCGGGTCAAAACACTTTTGTTACTTGCACACGCCGACCCGTTTTCTTTGGGAACAGCGCATTGGCTATCTGGCAGACCTCCCGCAACCCAGAATTATCCGCGCCGCCTTGCCTTGGCTCCTCCACCGCTTGCGGCTCTGGGACAAAATGGCGGCCGATCGGCCTGATTATTTGTTTACCAATTCAGAGACCAGCCGCCGGCGTATCCAGCGCCATTATCGCCGCGAGGCAGAAGTTATTTTCCCGCCGGTAGATATTGACCGCATCCCAATGTCGCGCCACTTGGGCGATTATTGGTTGGCTGGCGGCCGACTCGTCGCTTATAAAAGATTTGATTTGATTGTCAAAGCTTTTGCCAAGCTCAATGTGCCTTTAATTATCTTCGGAGTCGGGCCTGAACTCAAAAAACTCAAAAAATTAGCCGGCCGCCGGACAAAATTCGTGGGAGCTGTCAGCGACGAAGACAAAGTCAAACTTTATAGGCGCGCCATTGGTTTTATCCATCCGCAGATTGAGGATTTTGGCATCACGGCCATCGAGGCCATGGCAGCCGGGCGGCCGGTCATTGCGTTTGGGCAAGGCGGCGGGTCCGAAACAATTATCCCGGGCAAGACCGGCAAGTTTATTGAGTGCCAAGCTTGGGAAGATATTGGCGATGCTGTCATCAGGCACAAAGCAGACGATTATCGCCCGGAAGATATCAGGCAACATGCTGAAAGTTTTTCATTCGCCGCTTTTGAAGAAAAACTTTTGCATCAGATTGCCAGCCGCTTGAATATCCTACCGACTCAAGAGACCGAAGAAGCCTTGTTAGGCAATGTTTATGGCACGTATTTTGATTGATGCGCGGGCCTTGGCCGATGAACGCAGTGGCGGCGTGGGACGAGCAGCCAGATACTGGATACTACAAGTAACTAGTAACGAGTATCGAGTAACGAGTGATAACTTTTTACTAGTTACTAGTTACTCGTTACCGGAGGTCGTTTGCGTCACAACCGGCCTTAAGCCATCGCTAGCTGTCCAAGAGTTTTGCGAAGCCAATCATTTTAAATATCTCCATTTGCGTTTACCCAACAAACTTTGGACAGCGCTCTCACTTTTGCAACTTATCTCTTTATCGCGAGCTGCTGAAAAACGCGTAGGCAAAATTGATCTGGTCCTACTCCCCAATCTCGGTTTTGTCGGCCCTCTCCATCGGCCTTATCATCTTTTAATTCATGATTTGTCTTTTTTAATCGAACCACACTGGTTTAGTTTGAGACGCCGCTGGTGGCACAGGCTTATGCCCATCAAGAAATTGATCGAGGGCGCGGATAAGCTCGATTGCGTATCAGAACAGACGCGACAAGATGCGCTCAGAATTTTTAAACTGGATGAAAATAAAACCAGCGTCATCCCACCCATGGATTTTGGTTTGCCAAACATTGAGGCCGTTCGACCAAGCTGGCTGCCAAACTCAATCCAAAAATTTGTACTGTTCTTGGGCGGAGCTGACCCGCGCAAAAACATCCATACTGCTTTGCGCGCCATCGCGCTTTACAATGTCGGACATTCAACGTCGCCTTTAGTGCCTATTGTCTTGGGCGGTCAGGTCAAGTGCAAACGCAACCAGTGTCCCCTATCCCATGTCAAAGCACCCAATCACGTCAGCGACCCAGAACTAAAATATCTTTACCAAAATGCTGCCACTATCCTCTATCCATCTTGGTATGAGGGTTTTGGCCTGCCTTTGCACGAGGCCTATCACCTGGGCACGCCTATTATCGCCTCAACTGCCGGCGCTTTACCCGAAACAGCCCCTCCCAAAACCTTCTTTTGCCACCCAGCCAAACCTCACGAATGGCTGATGGCTTTAGAGGTAATTTTGGGTAGGTCTGCCTAGACAGAAAGCTCAGCCTGTGAGTAACCTATTAACGATTGACAAAATCGTCATTTTTTGCTAAGCTAACCTATTCTTTAGCTATAGAGGAGCAAAAGATCTTAATATTGTGCTTAAATTAGCCATATATATGAAAAACTTACTTAACCGTGCCTTGGTCGTTGCCTTGGCGATCTTGAGCCTGGCTGCTGCCGTGCCTCAAGCTGCTTCGGCAGATACCGGCCCTTGGCAGTGGTCCGACATTTCGGACAAGCTTATTGTTACCAGCAACCGCCCGGTTTGGGCTATTGCCCGCGCCGAGCCTTATTGGTACCTGACTGATGGTCAGGAACTTTGGTCTGGTGGCCATGTTTGGCGCACAGATGGCACCGTCATGTCTGACATCACGCTTGAGGTGCGCAATGCCGGCATTTCACGCGTTGACGACATCGTCAGCGATGGACAATCAGTAATTTATTTAAAAAATATCACCAGCGGCACCCGTAATTTCGAGGCCCTGGCCTATCGTAACGGCTCTTATAGCTCTCCCGTTTCTCTTTGGCAGCAATACATCAACTCGGATGAAGGCCTGTCTTCAATCACCGGCAAAGATGGTAATTGGATGATTGTCACCAACCACGGAAAAGTATTGAATTGGAACCAAGTTAATAACCAAATTTCCCAGCTCTCATTGCCAAACAATCCGAGCTATTTAAGTTATTCTCCCCAGATCTACTCCACCCGCCACGTTTCGCCGGCTGATGGCAACACAAGCTTTATTGTGACCCAAGCTGTGCCGACATCCAATGGATGGATTATTGCTGTCCCGCAGACCAGCGGCAATTCTTGGCGTGTCTACCAATACAACAATGGCAGCTATTCTGACCTGACCAGCCAAGTCAGCGGCTTGTATAACATCCAAACCTTGGCCAGCAACGGCAACCAGGTCCTATTGGTGGGCGGCGATACTTCATACGCTAGCAACCGCGCCTATTCAATTGAAAACGGTTACGTCAAAACTTTATACAACCTTCCGAGCATTGCCTGGAACAAATCTATTGTCGGCTATAACGGTAAATCCTGGATGATTATTAGCAACAAGGACTTGGTGCGCTTTGATGGCACCAACTTCCAGACTTACGGCCAGACGCGCGATTATTTCGTGCAGACCATCGGCAGCGGAAGCGGTACTTACCTTTTGGGAGGTGCTGTTTCTTCGAATGGCCTGGGCACGCCGTCATCTCCTTTGACAGCCAAGTTGGTGCGCGTTGACGAAGGGACTAGTTATACCAGCCCGAGCGTACCGATCGTCACGACCAATTATACTTATAGCAACGAAAAAGTCGGCACTGTTAATGGCATGAAGAACCGCATCACTTATTGGGCTTGGTTAAACCCGAGCTACAGGTACCAGGCCAGCAATACCAAGCCGACCTATACTGTTGGCGCCCAATCAAATGACGGTATCAAGCGCATTGAACTCTACATCAATGATGTTTACCAAAAGACTTGCTACCCGGGCAATACGAAAAAGAACACGCAATGTTCCATGACGATTGATCCGGCTGCTTGGCCGTTGGTTTCCAACGTCGGGTCTTTTGCCAAAATTACCAGCGGCACGAACCGCGTGGCTTATGTGCCTGCCAGCATCATCTCCTTTTACGACAACAGCGTCAGCGCCAATATGACGGTTGATAACAACACGCCGTATTTGGTGCGCGGCTCTTCGACTAACGTGACCATCAGCGGCAATGCCGGCAATGGCATCAACCGCATCGAGATCTACGTCAACGGCGCCGTCAAACAAACCTGCAACCTCAACAATGTCACTTACGGCACCTGCAGCGTTGCCTTGAACGGCAATGATTACACAGTAGGCAGCGGCGTGGCCTTCAACGGCCGCGTGATAGCCAGCAACGGCCAAGAAGCTTGGTCATGGTTGGGCAACTACACTGTCACTGATTACAACAGCAACTATAATTACAACCAAAACAATTACACCGGAACCAATGGTAACTTGTCAGCTTGGGCTTGGACCAGCCCTACTGGCAATGATTTTTCGACCAGCGACAGCAAGACCATCATGTCCCAGGCTAATGCCGGCGATGGTTTGCAGACAATCGAAATAATCGTTAAAGGCACCGTCAAACAGACTTGCAGCTTTAGCCGCGCTTATGGCACGCAAGCTTGCCAGGTCTCGATCTACGGCAGCAATTATTCCAACAGCACACAGATCCCGGTTTATGTGCGCGCCACTGATTATTATGGCCGCCAGGCTACCAGCCAAACGCTGTACCTGAACACCAACTACAACAGCAACTCGAACTCGCTTTCAACCTGGATTGACAGCAGCGGGACTAGCAACTTGGGTTACAATGAAACCCGTTCTGTGTCATTTTCCGGCTCCTCGGGCAATGGCCTGCGCCAGTTGGACTTGTATGCCAACGACAGCTTGATCGGCACTTGCACTTATTCTGACATTTCCAATTCCACGCAGACTTGCAGCCGTTCGATTTACGGCAGCAATTACTCGCAAGGTACGTATGTCACGCTTAAGAGCAAGGCTACCGACCGCTATGGCTATACCGTGTGGTCAACCACCAACCCGCAGATCTATATCACGAGCAACGGGTCCAATAATAACACCAATGGCACAGTGACCCTGTCCACGACCGGTGATCGGACTTCGTATGGACGCAATGAGACATTTAGCTTGAATGCTTATGCCAATGATTCCGATGGCATCCGTAGGATTGATCTGTATGCCAATAATGTCTTGGTAAATTCCTGCACAATCTCCAACACGACTTATGGCAGCTGTTCAGCCAGCGTCCTTGGATCAAATTATACCGGCAGCTCAATGTCCTTGCCTTTGCAGGCCAAAGTGACTGATTCGAACTACAACACGATTTGGTCAAACACCAAATACGTGCAGATCGACAACTACAATAACAACAACAATTACAACACCACGGTCACGTTCTCATATTCGCCGAACCAGACCTCGTTCCAGCGCAACCAGACATTTACTGTCACGGCTAATGCAACCGACGGCAATGGCATCCAAAAGATGGAAATCTATGCCAATAGCTCGCTCGTGCAGACTTGCAACTCAAGTTATGGCACATCGGCCAGCTGCAGCGCCAGCATTACTGGATCAAGTTATTCAAACCTCAATTCACTGCCTATCCAGGTCAGGGTGACTGACAATAATAGCCAAGCTACCTGGTCAGATACGCAGTACATCCAGCTGACGGACAGCAATTCCAATACCAACACCAATCCGACCCAAAGCGATGTCAAAGGCACACTGACCATTAGCTCGGACGCTGACAATGGCTACACTTCTGGCCAGAACATCACGTTCACTGCCAATGGCACTGATGACAATGGCATCGAGCGGATCGAGGTCTATGTCAATGCCAGCTTGGTCAAGACATGTTATGGCGCCACCACCTGTTCCTACACCGGCGGCCCATACACCTACAATTCATTGACCTATGCCGCCAAGATGACTGACCTCTTGGGTAACAGCATCTGGAACGGCTACAAAACAATCTACAAAAAGTAACGCCCTAAACATTTTGGACAAACAAAACCCCTGCCTTTTGGCGGGGGTTTTGTTTTGATGTAGTACCCTTGACTTTAGGGCCTTTTTGTGTCTATATTAACTTACAACCAGATCTACCCCAACGGAGGTGAATCATGATTCGAGCCATCCTGACGGACCTGAGCCAAGTTGTCTGCCTGTATGACCGTGCACGACAGGTAAGTAACTTCATGCAGTTTTGCCCAAACACGGATCCGTTCGACGTCGACGCTGCCCTGTGCGGCCACAAAGGTGAAGAACGCCTCAAGCTTTTCAAGCGGGGCATAAAAACCGCAGCGGAGTTCAAACAAGAAACTGAACTCGCACTCGGGCTGCAACCTCTGACAAAGCAAGAGTTCTGGACGGCTTACGTGGGCATGCACAAGCCCAACATGCCGGTCATCGAACTCTTGGCAAAGGCCAAGCAGCGCCACCCTCTCGTACAGCTCGTGGCCATCACCAACTCGGATTCAATGACACTCAAGCACATGATCGAGTTGAGCACCTTGGAGTTTGACCAGGTAATCCCAAGTTCGGTGGATGTCGATAAGTCGCAGCCTCAATTCTTCAGGGAAGCTGCCGAACTGGTCGAGGTGCGAGCCGAGGACTGCCTCTGCATAGACGACCAACAGAGGAACCTGAACGCAGCCCGCATTTGCGGTATGGCGACGCACCTCTACACCACGCCCGCCCTTCTCAACTCCTGCCTCATAACGTTCGGCCTGCTCTGATCTTAGACGGGCTCTTTTTTTATTGACAAAAAACACCTATCAGGCAAGGTATGGCCTGATTATGGCACGCCTAAAAGCTTCGTTAATTATCGGCCTGATTTTTGCGGCCTGGATGGTTTGCGCCCCGCTGGCCCGGGCGGCAGAACCTGCTTTGAGATGGACCAACCTCTCGTCTTCGGTTCCGACAACGACCTTAGACCAAACTGCCAGCTATCCCTTGCTCTCTTTTGCTTCGAGCCGCGGCACAGAATGGCTGGCCGGCAGTCCCAACCAGCTTTTCCAAGTCACATCCAAAGGAAAAATTTTTGACTTGACGCCTGACCTAAAAAAATTCGGCTTCCAAAAAATCCGCCAAGTCGCATCTGACGGCCAAAGCTGGTTAGTCATTGGCGACAGCAGCCCCTGGTTTTCCCAGCCTGACCTGGCCTTTCGCTATGACGGAATTTATTGGAAAAATGTCAGTCCAGTTATGGCTTCCTTACCTCCCCAAGAGTGGGTCGGCCAGATCGTGGGCAAGCGCGGCTTCTGGATTATCCCAACCAGCCGGAGTTTAATCGTTTGGCAGAGTTCGCTTAAGACTATCGCCAACATTCCTCTGCCGCCCGAAATCGTCCAGAACCAATACCAAGAAATGATTTTTTATCCTTTGCGCATTGGTTGGCTGATGGATGTCAAAACATCCGCTGGTAGGTGTTTCTATGTTTTTGATGGGCAAAACTTCAAAAGGGCTGATCGTTCCTTGGGAGCAATAAATCAAACCACAACGCTCGCTTCGAATGGCGCCGCTATCCTTTCGCTAACCGCTTTATCCCCCACCATCTCCCCCTTATCTAAGGGGGAGGGAGGAGGGGGTAAGCCTACCATCGTAGCCACTTACTTTGATGGACAATCTTCAAGGCGTCTGGACCAACACTTCATCAGCTTTGTAGACAACAAAAGAAAAGAAATCTTGTTTTTCCCCGAAGCCGGCATGGTATGGGACGGTAAAAGTTGGTTACTCAAAGACTATCGTAAACATTTGATGCTGTTTAACGGACGGGCTCCGGTCTCCAGGCTGCCTGACACTCGCGACACTTTTATTGACTCTGCTTATGGCGCATCAGGCCTGGCTCTGCATGTGGGCTATAACAAAAACAGCCAAGGCGACTTAGTGCCAAGGCTGGTCATGACCCAAGAATAATTATTCGTCGATCGGCAGTTCCTTTTGCTCGCGGTAATAAGCCAACTCCTCATCCAAACTTTCGAGAGGGATGTGCTCGCCCTTAAAATAAATCCTATCTTCATAGCTCCTGGCCTTGGTCAAAACTTCTTCAGCCAAAAGCGATGGCCAACCTTCGGCCAACGCCCGCAACTCGCTTAACTTCTTTTTATAACTTTCAAGTAAGACTTTGCCTTCATCGATCAAAGGCTCCAATGATTTGGGATGGCCATTCCAATAATCCTCGCGCAAGTGGTGGCGCACATCTTCGATTTCGCGTCTCTCCTCTTCGTGGAAAGACAAGTCAAAATCATCGTTCTTTATCATCTCGCCCAAGCTGCGGACGCCGGTAGCCCGCCTGAACCTTTCCATAAGATGGGCCGTTGAATGGCGCACCGCCTGTTCAATCCTGTCCCACTCGATCATGGCACCTTCCTCGCTGAAAAAACGGGTGAGCGCGAAACGCGCCGGCCAAATGTCCAAGGACAAAATTTCGGCTTCTTCTGCAATGGCATCTGTCTCCAAAGTTTGGCCATCATCATAGGCTTGAACCATGGCTTCAGCCCTGGCTTTTATCCTGGGTGAGGCCAAACCGGACCATTCGGACAAGAAGTCAACCAGGCCGAGCTTGTCCCTGAGATTTAAAGAAAGTTCCTCCATATGCGGCTAATTATAGCATGTTTTTAGGCCCAAGCCTGATCCTTGCCAAAAAACAGGTTTACGTGTATTCTTTCGTTACTTAAATTTAGCCCCAAGCGGATAAAATAAGGCTCTAAAGCCTAACGCTAGAGGCGCTCAAATGCCCGGCAAAGGTCGCCCGGCAGGAGGGATAAGCAAATACAGATATGACGACCGATAATAATACTAATAAAGAGGTTTCTTCAGAAATCGAAAAGCTCTTGCAGGAGAAGGCTTACAACTCTTTCCCCAAAGCCGGTGACGTGGTGCACGGTAAAGTCATTGCCGTGGGCCGCAACGAAGTCCGCATGGACATTGGCGGCCTGGCCGTGGGCTTGGTCCGCGGTCCTGAGCTTGATCCGCAAGCTGTTTTGGCCGTGGGCGATGAGATCGACGCCACTGTCATTGATTTGGATAATGAATTCGGCGAACTCGAACTGAGCCTTAAGGGCGCCGGCCGCAAAAAGACTTGGGAAAAGATCAAAGAACTTTATACCAGCGGTACTGTGGTCAACGTACGAATCCTCGAAGCCAACAAGGGCGGCTTGATCGTGCGCTTGGAAGGCGTCTCCGGATTCCTGCCAGTCTCGCAACTTTCACCTGAGAACTATCCGCGCGTCCAAGGCGGTGAAAAGAGCCGCATCCTTGAAAAGCTCAAGGACATCGTGGGCAAGGACTTGGATGTCAAAGTTATTGACGTCAATGAAGAGGAAGGCAAATACATTGTTTCTGAAAAGGCTGTCTGGGAAACCAAACAGGAAAGTGTCATTTCAAAATACAAGATCGGCGATACAGTGGAAGGCACTGTCACAGCTGTCACTGACTTCGGCGCTTTCGTCAAATTTGACGCCAACCTCGAAGGCTTGGTGCACATCAGTGAAATCGCATGGCAGCGTATCGACCACCCGCGCGACGTGCTCAAGGTCGGAGACCGCGTGCGCGCCGAGATCATCAACATGGAAGGCTCAAAAATCTTCCTCTCAATGAAAAAGTTGATGGAAGACCCATGGTTGAGCGTTGGCAATAAGTACCAGGAAGGTCAGTGGGTCAAGGGCCGCGTGCTCAAGATCAACCCGTTTGGCTTATTCGTTGAACTGGACCCTGATATCCATGGTCTGGCTCACATCAGCGAATTGGCTGATAAGCCGGTCAAGGATGTTAACGAGGTGGCGCGCGTGGGAGATGAATTCGACTTCAGAATCGTCTCGATTGAACCGCAAAACCACAGGCTTGGCCTCTCGCTCAAGAAGGCGAAGGTCGAACCAGAAAAGAAATAAAGTTGAAAACACAAAAAACGTCCCACAGTCTTGCGGGGCGTTTTTTATAGGCAGCTTTTCAGACTTGACGGACTCGCCAAACTTGATAGACTTTATGAACTAAACACTATGAGCCAAACAGTAAGAAACATCATCATTTTTGCCGTGACCATGGTCGTTTTGGGTGCTATTTTGGCAACAGCTTCGCTGGATTCGACCAAAAGGACGGATATCGCGACTTTGGCCGGCGAGGTGCAAAAAGGCAATGTAGCCAGCCTGGTGATCAGCGGCAATGAAGTTGAAGCGACTTATAAGGACAGCTCCAAAGCCAAAGCCGAAAAGGAACCGGGCGACTCTTTACCGACTGTCTTCAAAAATTACGGTGTGGATGCCGATAGGATGCGCATCATCCCAACTGAGATAAAGGAAGCCGGCGGTTTCAATTATTGGGTTTCCCTCCTGGCACCAACTCTTCTGCCTTTAATCCTGCTCGTTGCCATCATGTGGTTCTTTTTAAGGCAGGTCCAGGGACAAAATAACAAGGCATTGTCTTTTGGCCAGAACGCCGGGCACGAAATATCTAAAGACGCCAAGGATAAAGTAACCTTCAAGGACGTAGCCGGAGTCAAAGAAGCCAAACATGAACTCATGGAAATCGTTGAATTTTTAAAGACACCGGAAAAATTTGCGGCCTTTGGCGCTAAGATACCCAAAGGCGTGCTTTTGATGGGAGCGCCGGGCACAGGCAAGACACTGCTCGCCAAGGCCATTGCCGGCGAAGCTGATGTCCCGTTCTTTTTCATGAGCGGCTCTGAATTCGTTGAAATGTTCGTAGGCGTAGGCGCCTCGCGCGTGCGTGATCTTTTCGCCAGGGCCAAAAAGAACGCCCCGTGCATCATATTCATCGATGAAATTGACGCAGTTGGCCGCCAGCGCGGATCAGGTATGGGCGGCTCACATGACGAACGCGAACAGACTTTGAACCAAATCCTGGTTGAGATGGACGGCTTTGAACCTAATGCCGGCGTAATCATGATTGCGGCCACCAACCGCCCTGACGTGCTCGACCCTGCCCTCTTGCGGCCGGGACGTTTTGACCGCCGTATCATGCTCGACCCGCCTGATATTGATGACCGCGAGGCCATCTTGAAGATCCATGCCAAAAATAAACCTCTGGCCAAAGGCGTTTCGCTCCGTAAACTGGCCGAAAGGACTCCGGGCTTTTCCGGCGCCGACCTCATGAACTTGATGAACGAGGCCGCTATCCTGACCGTCCGTAGGAACAAGGCTTCGATCGGTGAGGACGAGCTGCTGGAGTCTATTGAGAAAGTCATGCTGGGACCGGAGCGCCGCGGCCGCGTTATGAACGAGGAAGAACGCAAGACAACCGCCTACCACGAAGTCGGACACGCTTTGGTTGCGCATTTGCTGCCGCATACTGACCCGGTGCAAAAAATCAGCATTATCTCTCGTGGCCGCGCTGCCGGTTATACCATCAAAACGCCGACTGAAGACCGCCACATGAGAAAACGCGAGGAATATCTTGAGGACCTGGCTGTCTTGCTCGGCGGTTATGCTGCGGAACAGATAATCTTTAACGACATTACGACCGGCGCCTCGAGCGACATGAAAAACGCCACTCAAATTGCCAGAGACATGGTTACCCAATGGGGCATGAGCTCAGCGCTCGGGCCTAGGGTCTATGGCGAACGCGAGGACATGATTTTCTTAGGTCGACAAATCCATGAGAACCGAGATTATTCGGAAAAGATTGCTGAAAAGATTGATGTTGAAATTGACCACCTCATTTCCGAAGGCCTGGAAACAGCCAAGCGACTTATCAATGAAAACCGCGAAGCAATGGAACGAGTGGCCGTCGCTCTTCTGGAAAAAGAGACAATGGAGCGCAATGCTTTCTTGGAAGTAGTCCAATTACCGGACGCCAATCTGGGCAACCAACCGAAAAAATAACCGTTGTAAACAAAGTAGAGACACAAGATTTTGTGTCTCTACTTTGTTTTTGTGCTATAATTCGGCCATATGCTTAAAAGCAAATCGATCATTCATCATGACCGTCCGGTTTACCGCGAGGTCATACCGCAAGCTCTTAAAATCGCCTGGAAACATCCTCATTATTGGATCTTGGGCATTTTCGCCGCTGTCTTGAACAGTGGCAGCGCCTTGGATGCCTGCTGGAAATTCTTTAATGCCATCCAAAACCAAGGCAGTGAGTTGTTCATAGGCAATGTAGCTGTCCAAATCTGGCAGGTCGGCGCCGGAGCCGGCTTTAGGGCTCTACCCTTTTTCCAAGCCCTGCTCGCGCTTTTTGCCTTGTGCGTCATCCTCTTGGCCGTTGCAGCCTTTTCCTGTATCAGCCAAGGCGCTTTAGTACACAATATCGGATCTTGGAAAGACGGGGTTGGTGCGCGCTTAAAAGTAGCTTTGAAAGTTGGCAGCAGGGCCTTAGTACCGATCGCTGTCCTTAACCTGACAATCCTGGCCGCGGTTTGGCTGACACGCTTCTTTGTCTCGCTCCCATTAGCATTGATCCTTGGCCGAAACAGTGGTTTGTTTGTAGCTGTTTACCTCGTATCATTTATTGTTTTCTTTGCCCTGGCCCTTGTCTTGAGTATTTTGCAGGTCTACGCGCTTAATGCCATGATCCTGCAAGGCGCTTCCCTGGCCCAAGCTTTTGGCCGCGCCTGGCTGGTCTTCAAACAGCACTGGTTGGTGACCATCGAGACCGCCTTGCTCCAAGCCGTGGTTGTCCTGATTTTGACTATTGTGGCCTTGGTAATCTTCATGTTCCTCTGCCTGCCACCAGCCATCTTGTATATCTTGGCAGTCTTCAGACAGAATTTCGCGCTCTTCCAACTAAGTTCCGGCGTCTTCATTGGCCTAACCTTCCTTTTCCTGGCTATATTTACCGGCTTCACCGTCACCTTCCAATACGCTTTGTGGACGTTGATGTTCCGCAAATTCGGCGAGGGTGGGGTTGTTGCCAAAATCCATCGCATCTTCCGTTTTGTAACCCATCGCACCAAAGTCCCGCAATCCTAACTTCGCTTCGCTCGTCAGTAACGAGTAATCAGTAAAAAGTAAAAAGTTATTCATTACTCGTTACCCGTTACTCGTTACTAGTTACTGAATTATGAGTCCTGCTCCTGCACGCAAGCCCAAAACACCATCCATTGAAGATTTGCTGAAGAAGCCGGCTACGACTTCGGTTATTTCGGGTGTTTCTACGCCCGGAACTTTTAAAGGCGCCAAGAAACTTGCAGGAGTGGCAGTCAAAAAAACCAAAAGCCCTTCGGAAATGTCTCAAATTGAACTTCTGGAATATAAGATGAAGCAGATAGAGACATCTGAAATCGAACGACAAGCCCAACGCGAAGCCGCCCAGCATTCATTGCCTTATATCAACTTAAAAGGCTTCCCTATTTCCCCGGAAGCTTTAAGCCTGCTCTCTAAAGAACAAGCTGAAGCCTCTAAAACGATTGTTTTCCTAAAAGTTACGGATGAAATCAGGATCGCCACATCCCAACCCAGTGACGCGGTTTTTGAATTGGCAAAAAAACTGGCCGAGGACCAGGCTTCTGACATCCAAGTCTATTATTGCTCGGAAAACAGCTTTCAATTCGCGCTAGCGCTCTACGAAGCTTTGCCCAAAACCATCGAAGTTGTCTACGGCGTGAGGATTTCAACCGAAGACCTGCAAAAATTCGAAAAGGAAATATCCAACTTCAAAGACTTGCAGGAAAAAATCAAGAAAGTTTCTACCACTGATACTTTAACTTTGGTTATTGGTGCCGCCTTAAAGGGCAATGCCTCGGACGTGCACATCGAGGCCGAAGAAGACGGCATCAAAGTCCGTCTGCGCATCGATGGCATCTTGCATGATGCAGCCGTCATACCCAGTGCCCAATGGAAACTTATTATTTCGCGCGTCAAACTGCTTTCGGGCATGAAGATCAACGTTGATACGGTGCCTCAGGACGGGCGCATCACCATCTATCTGACCAATGAAAAGATAGAAATCCGCGTTTCGACTTTACCCACGGCTTATGGCGAATCTGTTGTCATGCGTCTCTTGCGTCCCAAATCGATTTCCCTGGATTTCGAGCAATTGGGTATCGAGGGCTTGGCATGGGAAAGGCTTAAGAAAGAAATTGAGAGGCCAAATGGCATGATTGTGACCACTGGTCCGACCGGGTCAGGTAAGACCACGACCCTCTACGCCATATTGAAGAGGCTGAATACTCAGGAAGTCAAAATCATTACCCTTGAAGATCCTGTTGAATATAAGTTGGCTGGCATCAACCAAAGCCAGATCGACCATTCCAAAGATTACACTTTTGCCAAAGGCTTGCGCTCAATCCTGCGCCAAGACCCTGACATCGTAATGGTCGGCGAAATCCGTGATACTGAAACTGCCGAAATCGCTGTTCAGGCAGCTTTAACAGGCCACTTGGTCATCTCTACCATTCATACCAACAATGCGGCCGGCGCTATCCCCCGTTTCCTTTCCATGGGCGTCAAACCGTTCTTCCTGGCTCCGGCTTTAAACTGCGTCATTGGCCAACGTCTGGTTCGCCGCTTGTGCCCAGAATGCAAGCAGCCGGTTAAGTTAGACGCGACCATGCTGGAACAGGTAAAAAAAGAGTTAACAGACTTGCCCAAGTCAGCCAATATCAAAATAGACATGGAAAAGTTGGAGTTCTTTGGCCCTTCGGAAAAGACCAAAACCTGCCCCAACTGCAACGGCTTGGGATATAAGGGGCAAATCGGTATCTATGAAATTTTTACCATGAACAAGGATATCGAACACATGATTTTGGGCGCTTCTGTTTCGGAATATGACATGTTGGCCATAGCTAAGAAATTCGGCATGATTACTATGACCCAGGACGGGTTGCTCAAGGCCTCGCGCGGATTGACTTCGGTTGATGAAGTCTTGCGTGTGGCCGGTATTGAAGTTGAAGACGAAGAAGAAAAAACAGACGAAGCGTCGGCTAAAGCTGACAAACCGCCGACAGAAATAAAATAACTTTTTAAAAAGAAATACGCACCTCGATGGGGTGCTTTTTCGATAACCAAGACCTGATATTCTCCGGCCACTCAATAAGTACGACTGTTCCTGGCTCCATGAGTTCTTCATCTAGATCTAGTACGACCAAATCTTTCACGTCTTCAATCCTATAAGCATCAACATGAACTAAACGTCGAATATCGAATTTCCGCTTCGCTGAATCTCGAATCTCGGTTTTTCTATTTCGAGATACGAGTTTCGAGATACGAGTTTCGAGTTTATAAATCCGCATCAAGGCGAACGTCGGTGAGATGGCTCTTTTGGGGGCGTCTAGAGTTTTTGCGAGGTATTGCACCAAGGTCGTTTTGCCAGCTCCCAGTGGACCCGAAAGCGCGACGATTGTTCCGGGTTTTACCAAACGCACTAAGGCCTTTGCTACGTTTTGCCAGTCGTCTACTTTATGGACAACGAAATGGCTGGCGGTCTTGCCGGATTTAATTGTGACTTTGCGAGTTTGCGAGGTCATAAGTCCTTATCAGGTTCAGCATCTAATGCTTGCCAGCGAAGAGCCTTTTTATGCTTTATGATTTTCCAAAGCCCGGCAGCGGCTATCATGGCGCCATTATCAGTAAACAAACCTCTAGCCGGAGCCAAGAGTTTGATGCCCGGGCAATTCTTTTTTAACGCGGCCTTGAGATCGGCTTTGAGTTTCGGGTTGGCTGACACGCCGCCGACAACTGCTACGGCGCGAGGCCTGACTTTAACTGCGGCTCTGACCGTCTTAGCGACCAGAGTCTCGACGATCGCCGCTTGGATACTGGCGCACATGTCCTCCAACGTGCCGCCTCGAATCTCGAATCTCCGCTTCGCTGAATCTCGAATTTCGATTTTTCCGTCCCGAGCTTCGAGATACGAGCTTCGAGCTTCGATAAGTTGTCTGACAGCTGTTTTGAGACCCGAAAAACTGAAATCCAACGAAGGGTCGTGGATCATGGGTCGCGGTAAGACGAAAGCTTTGGGATTGCCTTTCGATGCCAGTTGTGAAAGTTTAGGGCCACCAGGATATCCCAGGCCCAAGAGCTTGGCGGTCTTATCAAACGCTTCACCAGAAGCATCATCCCGTGTGCGACCTAAAACTTTATACGATCCAAAATCTTTCATCAGCACCAGCTCAGTGTGCCCGCCGGATACAAGCAAAAATAAAATCGGAAACTTCCAATCCTGGCGATTAGCCGGTACCAGCCAGGCCGAGGCTAAGTGCCCCTCAAGGTGGTTGATGGGTAACAATGGTTTGTTATAAGCCCAGGCAAGAGTTTTAGCCGCTTCAATGCCGACTCTCAAGGCAGTCGCCAGACCAGGACCCTGCGTAACGGCGATGGCGTCAAAGGTTTCTTGTGACTCGTGACTTGTGACTCGTGACGGGTCCGAATCAACGTGTCGCGTATCGCGTGTCACATTGTGCGACCATCCCAATGTCTTCTCGAGAAGTGAGATGACCTCTGCCACGTGCGTCCTGGCTGCAATTTCCGGCACGACTCCCCCATATCGCGCATGAATCGGGATCTGCGTGGAGATCAGATGCTTCTCCAACCGTACATCGTACTTCGTACCACATACAACGTTATTTTTCGATCGCGGTACGTTGTACGTTGTACGTTGTACATTAAGTAGCGCCACACTGGTTTCATCACAGCTGGTTTCGATGCCTAAAATCCTGATGGTTGCGCTATTTTTTTGACACCTTTGAAGCATATTCGCAGTTCCCTCATGCTACCTTAAATCTTAGATATTTTCAATCATCACCTCTCAAATAACTATCCCCAAAGAAAAACCCTTAACTGTGCTATTATTTGCCTATAAATTAATTTAGATTTTTAGTTTTTATCAGCTCTATTTATGACAACTGACACAAAATGGTCAGTGCGTGCCGGGATCGTGAAGTCCGCTTTGGGCTTAATAGTCGGCGTATGCGCGGCTTTTATTTTTTTGGCCTGGCAAATCCACCCAGCCATGGCTGCTACTTGCACCTTTTCCAGGACTGTCAGCGATGACTGGAATACTGCCACTAATTGGGATTGCGGCGGCGGTTATGGCACTGGCCGCGTGCCTTTGGCCACTGACGATGCCACGATTGATGCAACAAGCACAGTCGTTTCCGCAACGTCTTATGCCAAAACCGTTACGATAGTGAATGGAGGCAGCTTGTCCTTAGGGGCAAATACACTGCATGTGAACGGCGATTGGGTACATGCGAATTTTGATGGCACCTTTGATCCAGGTACGAGTACGGTGATTTTTGAAGGCACTGCCGATCAGGCAATAAGTGAAGAAAATATGAATTTTTACAACGTGACTATAAATAAGCCCTCCGGAATTGCAACTATCAACCGGGCAGGCATGGATGGAGCCTTATATGTCTCAAGCAATAGCCATCTTACAATTACCGGTCGTATCGATGCCCAGACTACAGCATTGGTTGATTTGGGAAGCGTCGTGACATCGACGGGAAACGTCCAGCTATGGGGGGAAGTGACCAATAGAGGCAGCCTAATGGTACCGCCGGACGCAGATCCAAGCGCTGGTTTTACCTTCAATGCCTCAACTACAAATACAGGCTTAATAAATGCGGGCAGCGGCGCTTTGCACTTTTTAGACTTATTTCATAACTACGGAACCCTGAACGGCGGATTGGGCGTGGTTGAATTTAAAAAGCTAGTTAGCCCGAGCGGAACTTTCATCCCAGGAACATCTGAGGTGCAATTTACAGGCACAGTATCCCAGGATCTACCTTATGATTTGTTTTATAAGCTGACCATAAAACAAAGTAGCGGGACTATAACAATGGTAAGAAATGCGACCACGACCAACAATTTTTCATTGAGTGGTAGCGGCGGAGGACCAGTTGGAGTAGCTGGAGTTTTGCGATCAAAGACGGTTAGAATAGCCATTGATGGCGGCCCCGGCGGTAGTACTCAAGTTTTTAGCGTGGGGGCGCACTCTCTGGCAGTTGTAGGCACTGTAACGATCAGTGCCGGCACGCTCAACCTTGGTACAGGCAGGATGTTTGTGGGTGGTAATTGGTTACGCGATACCGGAAGTTTTTCTGGGCAAAGCGGCTTGGTGAGATTTAACAAAGCCGGCGACCAGGTTATTGCTGAAAACGGCCCTTTTGGAAACCTTGAGATTTATAATACAGGTGGAACAGCTACTTTGTTTGCAAGTACCTCTTCGACCGGTGATTTTGTAGTCGCCCCTAATAGCGCCTTTGCCCTGAACGGGGTTGGGCCGACGGGGAGTACTTATACTGCCTTTGGTCCCAATTACACCAATCATGGTTTAGTCACATTGGGAGAAGGCGGCAAAATCATCCACGCCTTTGACTCGGTACAAGTTACTGATAGCTCCGGTACTCCGGTCACCTCAATCACTTCTCCTGGATCTTTCTACTTCACGGTGGTTGATAAGGACTGGAACTTGAACGGCGCAGTAGTTGAAACGGCCTCTGTATCAGTAGTAGCCAACGCAGCCGCCGGTTCTGACAGCGAAACCCTAACTCTAACCGAAACTAGTGCTGATTCCGGTATCTTTAGGAATGCTACGGCCTTAGCGGTAATAAGAGATAGAGTGACTACCGGTGATCATATCTTAGAAATTGCCGACGCTGGCATTGGAACCGGTACTTACACTGATACCCAAGATACTGCAGATACAGGAAGTGGATCCGTGAACTTGCTTGTCCCGACAGCGGTCACTCGTAACGGAGGCGGAGGCGGAGGATATTATTCTTTGCCCGTAACCACCAACTACCAATCCGGCACAAATGACCCTGACAGGGATCAAAACCTTTTGAACCTGATTCAGATCAATGTTAAGCCCAATGACCTGGTTAAGTTGCAGGATGATGGCAACCTAAACACCCAAGAAGATTCAGCCGTCTATTACATCGGGGCAGATGGCAAGCGTCATGCCTTCCCCAACTCAGGCATCTACTTCTCTTGGTATAAAGATTTCTCAAATGTTCAAATCATCAGCCTTGATAAGCTAGCTTCCATTCCTCTCGGCAAGAATGTCCGTTACAAGCCCGGTTCTGTGATGCTCAAGTTCACGACTGATCCCAAAACCTACCTCGTGACTAGCGGCGGCATAATGCGCTGGATTAAGACAGAAGCTATCGCCAAAACTTTGTATGGTGCTGATTGGAATAAGTTCATAGTTGACCTGAACGACACTCAGTTCGCCAGCTATACCATCGGCGAGCCCATCAATGCAGCCACAGACGTTGACCTGGCTGCCATCAAGGCTTCGGTTCTGACCATAAGTGATGATCTGCATCTGTAAAAACTAAAAGTCTAAACGTCAAAAGTCCCCTACTCGGGGATTTTTGATGTGCATCCTATCCGTTCAGTACATCGCCAACTGCCCTTCTTCGTCCAAATATTCGACTTCCGGAGGCTGGTTCAAAACTTCATTAAAATAATAAGCCAGATGGTCATTAGGTTTGAGCTGCCATGAGGTTATGGGCTTGATGAGGCTTAAGCCTTCCAAAGTCCGACATCGGCTTAAAGCTACGTAGATTTGACCGGCCGCAAAAGCTCCCCGGCCCAAATCCAAAGTCACCTTATCAAAAGTCTTGCCTTGGCTTTTATGGATAGTGACTGCCCAAGCTAGACGTAACGGAATTTGTTTGAAACTGCCGATTGGCTCCTGTTCCAAATTGCCTGTTTTGCGATTGAACTTAGTGCGATGGATATTCCAGGTATATTGCTCAATAACTGTCGGCTCGCGGGCGTCATCCAGTTGAACCATTACATTTTGCTCCCCCTCAGTATCATTGATGGCAATCACCCAACCCAAACTGCCGTTCACAAATCTATCTTTTGAGTCATTGGCCACGCACATGACACGAGCGCCGACTTTAAGGACCAAAGCAGGGTCAGTCGCCATGTCTTTTTCTTTAAATTTGCCTTCAACCACTCCTTCAATGATGTGCCTCGGCGTACCGAGTTTTGCCAATTTAGTTTGGTTGATGGCATCGGCCGCTTCATTGGTGGGTGTCAGCACAATCGAGTCCTCGGGAGGCGGAGTTTGGATGATACGTTGGTTGATCTTGGCAAGCTGCTCACAATTTGTCTCGCGATTCCGGATAGCATTTAAAAGTTGGATGAAATCCTGGTCTTTTTGGCGATAAATTTTGACCAACTCCGTAAAATCAATTTGTCCGGCGGCGTGAAGACGGCGATAAGCAGTCGATGAGAAAAAATATGGCGTCTTGTATTTTTGCGAGAATTCATTTTGGTCAGAAGTCGTGACCACGGGCGGAAGTTGGTACAAATCGCCGATGCCAATGACGCGCACGCCGCCGAACGGACGCTTGTCATGGCGTATAATTTGCAAAAAAATATCCATGGCATCCAAAAGGTCTGCCCTGACCATGGACAGCTCATCAATAATCAAGACTTGTATCTGGCGATAGATTTCCGGCTTTTTACGGTTCTCGGCTTCCATGCGCGCCACTTGTGCATCAACCGAAGGCGGAATTTTAAAGAAACGATGGATCGTTTCACCCTGGACGTTCAACGCCGCCACGCCAGTTGGCGCGAGAACCGGAGCTTTAAGCTTGCCCTGCTCGACAAAATGACGAAGCAGCGTGCTTTTGCCTGTCCCAGCGCGGCCTGTAATAAAAACAAAAGCCTTGCCGTTTTCCATCTTTTGCAAAGCTTCTTCAAATTCCGGCGTTCTCTCCAACTTCATTATGGTCTATTGTGTTGGCAGGGAGGGTTGGTGTCAATGTATTGACGAAGAAGGCAAAAAATGATAAAGAATTGGCGTCATCCCGACCCCTACGGCAGGGAAAGCCGCTGACCTTTTCATGCGAGGCATGTCCCATGGAACACACCATCTCACGTCCTGCGGAGTGGCGGGACATTGATGCGCTGATCGGCAACACCCCGCTCATCAATATCTCTTACATACTCGGCCTTCCGGGGCCTCTCTACGCCAAGTGCGAGTTCAAGAACCCGACGGGCAGCCATAAGGTCCGGCCTTATGCTGCCATGCTCAAGGCAGCGGAGAAATCCGGAAAACTCCGCCCTGACTCGGAAGTTGTAGACTACACGACAGGCAACGGCGCAGCTGCCATGGCTTGGCTCTGCTCCCTCCGGGGATACCGTTGCACGGCTGTGATGCCTGACGGCTTGCCCGAAGCGCGCTATGAACAAACGCGGAGTTACGGCGCGTCGGTCATCAAAGCTGACGGGCCAGGAACCAATGTAGCCGCTGCTCGCGCTCGCGCCGAAGCGTATGTCACCGAGAATCCGAGCGGACGTATCCTCCTCAATCAATCCGACAACCCTGAGAACGCGATTGCGTTCGAGCAGCTCGGACTTGAGATATATGAGCAGCTCAAAGGGAAATGGCCGCCGCTCGCTACGTTCATTTGCGGATTTGGCACAGGCGGTGCGCTCACCGGGACGTGCCGAACACTTCGTAACGATTTCTCGACAATTCGGACGGTTGGCGTCGAAGTCGATCGCTCAGCCGTACTGTGGGCGTCACGCGAAGGTCGGCCGGCGTCACCCGAATTCCACAACATCATCGGCTTCAGTCCGGGAGCGATCGCACCGATTATGGACGTATCCTTCGTCAACGAGTCTGCTCTCGTGAACGAGGAAGAAGCTGCGATCTGGACACGGATCATCCGGGAACGCACCGGCTACTGGGTCGGAACGAGTTCCGGAGCCAGTGTGGCTGTCGCCGCTCGTCTGCTCAAGAAACGTCCCAATACCGCACCCTGCCTCACCTTCCTCTGGGATGTTGGCTGGAAATACGTCTGACCGCACCAAACCAAGAAACCGCCCTGCGGATTCCGGTCTATGGCTGCGGTTTTTTTATTTCTTCATAAAATGCTATAATAATTAGTAATAATATGAAAAATCGGAAGCCCCCATTCAAAAATTTCAAATATATTTTTGGGATTTCAGCGATTATTCTTTGCGCTTTGATTGTCTGGGTGGCCGTTCAAGTCAAAGCTTCTCCGGATGGCACTGACACTTTGACTTTCGTTAAGCATTATCGAATTGAGGACTGGTCATCAGCCAGGGGTATTTCGCAAACCAAGGACGGCGGCTATATTTTTACCGGTGAAAGCCTCACTGACAAACTGGGAGTGCTTTCCGATGAAGATGCTTTTATCACTAAAGTCGATGCCAAGGGCAATGTGCAATGGACCAAGCTTTTTCAGACATCCCATTCAGTCAGCATTGATAAAAGTTACGCCGGAGCCGCCAAAAAGGGTCAAGAATTTGGCCGGGATGTGATTGAACTTGAAGATGGCAGTTTCTTGATGGCCAGCCAAGGAGCGGGATTTGTTGACAAAAACTATTTGAAACAAAAAGAGAGGTGGGATGATATCTTTCTGACTAAGTTCGACAAGCAAGGCAACCAACTCTGGACTAAAATGATCGGCGATTATTCCACTGACCGCGTCTATAAAGTTTACGCCACAAAAGATAGTGGTTTTATATTTTCCGGTTACTTTACCCAAACGGGTTATGGCACTAAAACCGCCCCAATTTATTTTGTGCTGGCTAAATTTGATAAAGACGGGAAGAACAAATGGTCGCAGAAGATGGAAATGAACAATGTTGACGTTGAACCATTGGCAGATGGTAGTTTTATCGCTTTAGGTAGCGTCAAAACTGAAGGTAGAGAAAGTGGCCCAACTGAAAAGTTTGAGGATTCGGCCATACCGATCGTCATTAAATTCAGTTCTAATCTTGGGATTGAGTGGGCAAAAAGCCTGGAGATAGTCCCTCTGGAAGAATCCATCTACACAACCGGGGAAGACGGCCATACCAAAATGCATTACAGGACAAAGCGAAGTGCGGCTGGAAAATTTTACGCCATTCGGCAAACGTCTGACGGCTATATGGCCTTAGGTTTTCTTTCTCCGCTTTTATCTGCCGGTTCCATCTGGTCGACTCCGGCCGGGAAATATTCATTGGCGGCCGTCAAAATCAATAATTCCGGCGAGCTGCAGTGGGCCAAGGCAATAAAATTAGGCCTGCAATTTGGTGATAACATAAACGAAGCGAAAATAATCAAGACCAAAGATAACGGTTTTGTTTTTAAAGTGGATTATCTCCCACCTCCCAGAAGCGACCACGAAAATAAGGCGGCGGCTATAGACGAAGAATTAAAATACTTTGACGATTTGTGCGCAAGCAAACATCGAGAAAAAGACTGCGACAACGGTAAAATAACCGATGACCCGGCCTTGCTTTTGGCCTGGGAAAATTATGTTAAAACTGCAAAGACTTTTGATAATCGCTTGAATAACGGCCTCCTGCTTGTAAAAACAGACGCTGATTTTAACCCGCAATGGTCAAAAAAGATCAGCCTGGAGGATTATGTTTATGGTTACGGGGTAGCGCCAACTTCAGATAACGGCTTGATGATTGCCGGCAGTTACAACACATCAATTCTAAATTATACTTACAGCATGGGACAAGGCTATTTCCAAGACGCCTTGCTGATTAAATTAGATGCCAATGGCAACGCAGCCAATAACCAAGGCATGATTTCAGACTTTACCGACCTATCCGTCAAAGATGAAGGCCCATTCCTTGCCCTGAGAAATTTTACGCCAGTAATAAAGAGTTTATCTTTAAAAATCGATAAGAAAGTTCAACCAAAAACGCCGGCTTATAAAACGAAAGTTATCAATATTTACGCCGCGGCTCTCACCCAAGTGGTGCCAATCACCTCTTCTTTGCCAAGAATTTCCCCTCCCCAGATCCCGCCTAAAACAAAAACCTGGGCGGAAATAAATTATGAGAACGCACCGGAGACTGTAGAGATAAATCCGATGTACAAATCCGCTGCTCAAATTCATCAAGAGCTCTTACCCATCCTTAATCAAGTATTCGCCAACGAAGTAAAATTAAATAAAGATGTTTCCGGAGGTTTGGAGTATCTTTTTGGACGGTTGATGACCGAGAGTGATAAAACAGCGGTGCAGCACTACCTTGAAGGGCTGGGCTATAAGACATATCTATCCGAAGGTGAAGAATTGGTGATGATGAAAATTGGTCGGACGCTCACCCTGACTTTTTCTTTCAGAGATAAAACTAAAGGGACTTTATTTGTGACTTACTAATACATCCAAGGGGAGTCCGCTCGAAGTACCAAATACAAAATCCCGCTTGTGCGGGATATTTTGTATTTGGTAGCCCATGTGGGTGCGCGGTGGAATGAGCTTGTTTCCGAGCTGGAACGCTGGCATGAATTTGGTAAATCGAGGGACATGGCTCAAACATTGGCGTAAACTTGGCGGAATTCGTCTCGATCTAGGACTGCCATAAGGGATTGAAATAGTTTTATCCGTCTTAGAGAGGAGGGCTTGGGGATTGGTTAATGCCTATTCTTGGAATCATACGGACGCCGCGCGATTTTTTTGAGAGTACCAAAAACGGAACAGGTGATAAAAATTGCGTCGCTAGCTTTAGCCAAATCCTAGGTTTTTAACCTAGAAAACCTAGCCTTGTTTTAGCCAAATTTTAGGTTCTTAGGTTTTCGTACGCGGTTCTCAACCTAGCGGAGTTTTGGGTTTTTGGGTTTTCGAATCACTCTGGAATTATGTGCCAACAGAAATCATTTCTTGTAACTGAGGCAGAGTCTGTTGAATGTCACCCCTAACTAAAACGTCTTCATCTCCGAGATACGATGGTTGATTCAAATTAAGTGCAACAATTTTTCCATTTGGATTATGTTTCTTGTACCAAGCCAAAAAACCTCGATCATCGAAACTCAGCCCGGCAGTTATCACGACGTCGATGTCCTTTAGCCAGCTCTCTTGTACATTCTGCTTGAGCCATGGGCCAGTTACATGCGTCGCCTTGATTCCAGCTCTTTCCTGAAGTCGATCAACATTTTCAGTGAATACTTTTCCCTTCATTCTTGTTGCGAGCGATGCCAAAGCTAGGTGAGCAGGCGTTGCAGGACTTTCAAATGCGGCCTTCGTAAATTTCTCCCAAGAGGCTATAACTTCATCCGGATTAGTAGCTGCTCGTTTCAATAACCCATCAATCTCCGACGAAAAATCAATCTGCAATTCTTTTTCAAGCTCAGCCATGCTATGAACGCCACTTGCCATGGAAATGCCCGCCCCCGTGTAAAATAGGATTCTCTTAGATTTCAGAAACTCTGCAATTCGATCAACACCCATCTCCTTTGGTCTTGGCATTAACACTTCTTTTGCGTGTGTCCGTAACTCATCAGACGCTTCTTTCGAAAATGCGATCAAAATCTTTCGAGCAGACTCTCGGTCTTTCTTTTGAACCGCTGAGAAAAGCTGTTCGACAGATTGAGCAACTTCTGACTGATTTTTACCTGACTGTTTAGCTAATATTGCAATCGCAACTTCCTTATTCCCATCGTCTCCAAAAAATCTTTCAAGAACACCCTTTTCAAAATCCCTCTCTGGAAAAACACGGTATTCTTCATTTTGATTTTCGTCAGTCGCCCCTTCTTCATTTGGTTCCGCTTCTTTCTTGGATGGGATGGTTCCGTGACTCAAAACGTAAGCCGTTCGCTCCTTACCGTCGACGATTCTTATTTCTGTTTTGAATTTCTGCTTCTCACTTTCACTAAGTCCATCGGGGAGGGAATCGTAACATGCGATTTCTACAAAAGGACTACCGTCTTTGTGACCCAAATAATACCTTCGCGAGTCCGAAGAAAATGAAAAACTCAGTTCACCTTCTTGCTTCCGTTCTTCTTCAGGCGATACCAACTCAGGCTCTTGTAGCAAAGGGTTGGTTTTCTTCAGCTCGGTTTCAACAAAGTGGGATTCGCCAGTCATATTCATGCAAAAGTTTATACTTCGAACCGTGGCATGTCCAACGTAATTATTTGCAAAATACCTAGAAGTAAGCAAACAAATGGGCTTGTATGCAGCTCTCTTTTGTTAGGCGTGTGAATAACGCCAACTCGCCGCGCAAGCCATTCGATAGGCTTGTCGCATGCTCACACTCGAGCAATGCCGTCGCATCGATCCCGACCTCACCGATCTCCCCGACGAGGAGCTTTTGGCTTTGCGCGACAAGCTCTACGCCGTGGCAAACACGGCTTTGGACTCACTTGGCCGTCACGAAGCCTCAAATCCGGCTCACGCGCCCGCTCTGCTCCCCGAAGGTGGCAAAGTCGCTTAACTGATACGTATGCCTGAAACGAGCCTCAAGGCGTGCGTCATTTATTGCCGTGTATCCTCGAAGGAGCAAGTCGAGGGCACGAGTTTAGATAATCAGGAGCGGCTTTGTCGTGAGTACGCCGAACGAAATGGTTTAGCCGTACTCAAAGTGTTTGTTGAAATGGGCGAATCGGCAAAGACAGCCGACCGTACAGAATTCACCAAGGCGATTGCGTTTTGCACCCACAAGAAAGGTCGCGTTCACCAATTCATCGTTTACAAGATTGATCGCTTTGCTCGCAACCAAGATGACCACGTTGTTGTCCGGAGCTTGCTCAAGCGAGCTGGCACCGAGCTCCGTTCTGCCACGGAAACGTTTGATGAAAGTGCGATGGGGAGAGCTATGGAAGGGATGCTGTCCGTCTTCGCAGAATTCGATAACAACAACCGTCGCGAGCGTTGCAAAAGCGGGATGCAGGCGCGTGTACGCGAAGGTCTCTGGTGTTGGGCGGCACCGCTTGGCTATCACAGACCGGTTAAGGGCAAGAAAACAAACATCGTGCCCGAACCGGAACGCGCTCCGCTCATCCGTTTGGCGTTCGAGCTCTATTCAAAAGGCACGTATACATTCAAAGCATTGGCTCGACTATTGGGTGATCGCGGATTACGCACGCGCGAGGGGAAATATCCGATTCAGCAAACGCTCGAGAAAATCATCACAAACCCCGTGTATTGCGGTCGAATCAAGGCGTTCGGGGAGATGGCGAAAGGCAATTTTGAATCCATCGTCGATGAGGCGTTGTTCGCTCAATGCCAAAATGTGAAGAGCGGACTTCACCTCAAAGGCAAGCCGCGTGCGTTCAACAATCCTGCTTTCCCGTTGCGGCGGTTCGTTGTTTGCCAGCATTGCAATCAGCCACTTACCGGAAGCTTTGCTCGTAGCCGCAGAGGCAAACGCCATCCGTACTATCACCATGGTAGCAAGAAGTGCGCGCATTCAAAATCCATTCAAAAGGGTGTATTCGAACAAAAATTCGTTCAGCTCTTGGAAACTATCGAGCCGGACACGAAGTACGAGAAGCTGTTCAAGGCCGTCGTGCTCGATGCGTGGCAGGAACGATACAAGAAATTTGATGAGACGAATGCCCGCGTTCGGAAGGATATCGAGAAACTCGAGCACGAACGTCAGACCATTTTCGACTTCCACCGCAACGGTAAATACACCGATGATGAATTCGTGACCCAAAAACACCTCGTCAACGAGCGGATCGACCAGAAACGCCTACTACTCCAAGACGCGCGGCAAAAAGAGTTGGATATGGAAATGGCTTTGAATTATTGTTTTCATTTCATCCGTAACGCTTCGAAGGTTTGGATGGATTTGGCTGACGATTATGAGGCGCGGATCAACCTCCAGCATTTGATTTTCGCAAAGCCGCTCATGTTTGATGGTGATTCTTTTGGAACCCCCGAATTGTCGCTAGTCTTTGCACAAAAAAAGACTTCTCCTGATGAGAAGTCTTTTTTGGTAGACCAACCTGCTAATTTTTGGAACCAGCTGGTTGAGGAGCTAAAACAGCTCCATGCCATTGGTTTTGAGGTAAGACAAGGTGTTATTAATGGGAATAAACACTACCAGAGAGGAGTGGAAATAGAAAAAGAACACCCCAGCAGCTACGCATGGGGTGTTGAGTAGGATTGCCCAAACTCCGTATTCTAGTTTTCGGTATCCTTGACTTCAGACTCATTTCCAAAGCTATCCTTGCTACGGATCTGGCCTTTGAGATTATGGGTCATGAGTTCGCACTCCAGCTTCTTAGCAATCAAACGACCTGCATTTTCTGCAGCTTTTTGAGTATGATGCTGGGACACTGGAGCTTTTTTACCTTCTATTTTTACTGCCCAGGGCAAGGCGTCACTCTTTGTTGTAACGACATGCACATTCTTTTTAGCCATAACGAACAATGTTCAACCCTGTTTCGCGATACGAAAGCGAAACAGAGCACGCGAGTACCGCCATAAAGGGACGAACGGTTAAGGGTAAAGCCCTATCCCTATCTCCGGCAAGTATGATATAGTTTGGTTACATCTGCTACGATGTACCTCGACCTTTCGACTGTATTATGCCGCCGGAATAGGGGTATAGGAGCCATCCGAAAAGATGGCTCCATTATTTTCGCATAGTTAGGTTCTTTTGTCAAAAGAATAATACAAGCAATGTATGCCATTGACATACAAGAGCCCTCACTGTATTGTAAATTTATGCCTCGGACAAAAAATGAAAGGATGGACTTCTATCGTTCAATGGGAAACACGATACGTGCAAGACGTAATGAACTTGGTTTAAGTCTTGAAATTTTGGGTCTAAGGGCAGGCGGCTTAACACGTGCGACTATTTCAGGCATTGAAAAGGGCCGCCAACGACTAAGTGCTTATCAATTACATCTTTTTGCCAAAGTATTAGATATGACAACGGATGACTTGATACAGAAGGCCTTGGCGCAAGAAATCAGCTCCATACAGTTTGTCAAAAAAGGAAAAAGAGACGAGACGGCGATCAATAATCTATAAATTTATGTCATTATCTGTAACAAGGGCTGCAAAAAAAGCCGCAAGCGAGTTATTGGGACAGACCAATAGAGCAAGGTATAGCCAAGTTGATGTAAAAAAAATTGCTGCAGCATTAAATATCGATGTCATAGAGGGTGAGTTTAGGGTAGAAAATGGAAAGGACGTTTCTGGTTTAATCAAAATGTCAGGAAAGAATGGAAGGCCAGTGATTGCCGTTAATACCAAAGAAAAGCCTCAAAGAAAACGTTTCACCATAGCTCATGAAATTGGACATTTTATGCTTCATGGCAATGAGCAACTGCATATAGATCAAGATTTTGAATTTGCGGCCTTTCGAGACTCCACATCATCTTTAGCGACCAGTCTAAAAGAAATACAGGCGAATCAGTTTGCAGCTGAGCTACTGATGCCATCTGATGAAATACAAGAAATAATACGAAGTAATTTTCCAAAGAAAGATATTACCGAGATCATCAACGAAATATCAAAAACTTATAATGTAAGCTCTTTAGCCGCCACGATAAAAATAAGCGCATTGCTAGGCAACGCATAGATTTTTACCTTTCTTAATATGTGTGGCTTAAAAATTGGACGCCATCTTTTTGATGGCAAAAACTCCTCCTCTGTCCTCCAGAAATTAGAGGAGGCTTTTGCATTAGGTTCAACCGACCAAGAAGCCTGTGTTTATGCTGATATTTCGCCCTCTGCGCTATATGAATACCAAAGGAAGAATACGGGGTTTCTGGAGCGAAAACAGGCTCTAAAAAGCTCGCCAGTGCTCAAGGCTAGAATGACAGTAGTCAGAAGCCTGGAAAACGACCCAAAAGTGGCCATGTGGTATTTAGAGAAGAAACGAAGGAAAGAGTTTGGTAATCAAGCTCAAGAGGATTTAGATGAACCTAGACCGCGTTTAAGTGAGCACACGGTCAACCTAATCGAAAAATATAACCCTGAGGCAGCTCTGAGATGCCGAATGCAATATGGCTATACTCAAACAAAAAATACCTAATTATTCAAATTTGCTCTATGCTGATACTGGCTCCTATTCTAGTCGAGGCTGCAACAAAGCGGTTTTCTACATTTGAGCCTATCAAAAAAAGACAGGCTCAGCTTTTATCAAGAAGATTTCAAGAGTACCTTTTGTTGCTGGAAATGCGATTTCGCGAACTTGATTTAGCAAATTATGAACTTGCAAATAACCCAGAACTTGTTGGCGCTACTAGATCATTGCAAGATATTCAATTTTCGTTTTTAGAACGCACTGAAGCATTTCATGAACAAGTTTACGCTTCTCTAGCCTCCTTTACTTCTTTCCTAAGCGATTATCTTGGGCATGAAGATAGACGCGGTAGCCATCTCGGTTCGAGTATAGGTAAGTTTTTGAAAAGCGCCGAGAATCTGATCAGTGAGCCTTATAATAGGGATGCTTTGGTTACTTTAGATGCCTCGAGATCATTCCGTGATAAATACATTATCCATCCACAGCTTCATGCTAGACATGACTGGATGACTCATGGTGATGGTTACAACACTACGCTTATTTATTTTACGATTGACTATACGAAAATCGATCCTAAAGATGATGGTCTTCCTGTGTTATTTGCTCTAGCTCCCCCCAAAGGAACTGTTTTTTGGGATTTGGAATATAGACAGTTTCTTCAAGCCTCTTATCCTTGGCTCGGGGATGTTTATATACCTCCCTTTTATAAGGAAGTCTATGAAGCCATTCGATCAGTTATTGCCGATATTGTGACGCACAAATAATATTTTATTATTGAATAATCTCACAATCCATAATCATCACATTCCCTAGAGTTTGCCCTGAGCCTTTGCCCCTAACTACAATGTTCTGGCCTTTTTTCAACGTAGCAGCCTTGCTTTGCTCTGAATCCTTAAGGAAACATTGAACCGATCCAAACATGACTTGTGTTTTTAAGGTTATGTATGGGTTATCCAAAATATCTTTAGCGATGTTGTCTATTTTGCCACTCACCTCAAGTATTTTGCCCTTATAAGCATTATCCGCTGCAACTTCATTGGCCTCATATTCACTGTAAAGCTGGTCGGCTGTGATTTTGATGACTGCGGGTTCCGCAGGCTTAGGGGTCGGCTTAGGGGTCTTAGTGGTTTGTGTTGACGAAGAGGTGGGAGATTGTGATTGAATCGGTTTTGTACCCCCTTTGTCCATTGCACTCCCAAAAAGGCCGATTACAAATAATATAAGTATCCCCGTTATGATCTTATGACGTACAAACCAATTGCGAAGGTCGGCTCCGCAATGTTTGCACTTATTTGCGGAAAGTTGAATATCTTCTTTGCATTTGGGGCACTTTTTTGATTGCTCTGCTGCATTCTGACTCTGCGTACTCATATTAACAAAAATAGTTAATTATTTAATTGTAAGTTATGATTATTTTGTCAGTTGATTTTCTTTTGAGTATTGCCAGAGCGCCTTGTCTATTGTTCGTATTGGCAACCCCGTATTTTTGGCGATTGAGCGGATACGGATGCAGTAAGTATTCCAATAATCAAAGTCGTAATTTTTTGTATTCTCCCAGCCGAGCGACCATAAGGCTCGGAAATCTATAATCGGATATATATCAGGAAAAGCGAAATGCAGGATCGCAGACGCAAGAGGATAAGAAACGCCATGTATCACCTGAAGCAATTCGATACGCAATAACTCATTTTTTGTATTAAAACAATAATCGCTCAATTCTTTTAGTGTTTGGTCGTCATTGTATTTGCTCAAATAATGTTTGATGGGGCGTGGGGACTTCCAGCGAGCGATTTTTAAAAAAGTTTCACGATCTAGGTAGTGATGTGTCAAAAACCATTCTTTAGCCTCGGCCTCATCCAGCGCGTCTTTTTCTTTGTACCTGGCATCGTATTTTTGAGCCCAAAAGCAAATCTGCTCATTTGTGAGCTGGATCCGTGAAGTTGATAAGCCCTGCGATGTAGTATCCATAATGGTAATTGGCAGAGGCTTGATAAACACAAAGCCCGCCGCCAGCGGCAACCTTTCGGTCGCCCATATCTCTTTCGAGACATGACCATACAAGTAGTGCTGAACGACGGGTTCAGTATCTTGTATGGGTTTCATGCCATGCCCGTGCCAAGGCGCGAGTTTAGGCGGGTTTAAATTGTGTCATCATAGTACCCAAATCTACCCAACCTGTGAAGATGTTGCTTTTCCCCTTGCACTAAACCTTACACTGATGTATAGTTTAATAATGAATGAAAAGCCTTCTCAAAACTTCTTCATCCCCCGTGGAGATGCATTTGACATTGATTTTGCAAAATACGAAAACGACGATTCTTATCAAGAAATCAGAGAATTGATGAGTGATCGTCGCTTTACTGTTGGAAAAACTGATATATCATACAGAGTAATTAATCATTGGGATCAATCTGATATTTTGCCTGAAGGGTCAAAGAGTGACGGCGGTTGGCGGAAATTTACTTTTCCTGAAATAGTTTGGTTACGCGCCATAGCAAGATTGCGTAAGTTTGGTTTATCCTTGGAAAAGATTGAGCGTATAAAAAAACAAGTAATGTTCTATCATTTAGAGAGATATCCGTACTTTGAGTATTACCTCGTAAAGGCATGGATCAGCGAATCTGACTCTTTTATTTGTACTCTATCCGACGGAGAGGCGGAAACCGCCTTTCCTCATGAATTGGAGGCTAGCAGAATGATTAACGGCAATTTTGACGTACTTTTAGTTTCATTGAAATCAATTTTAGAGGCAATGGGTATGAATACAGCCGAGGCAAAACGCCTTTTTGGTTTATCAGATGAGGAAATAGAACTTTTGGCCTCGCTTCGTTTGGAAAGAAATTCCGAGATTAATGCGAAGATGAACTCTAATGGCGAAATCGCAGAAATCGAAAGTACAAAAACGTTTAATCAGCCTCTCGATTATCAAATTCGTAATCAAATCAAAAAAGGAAAAATGTTCGGAAAGGCAATAACTCAATACGAAGACGGAATTCCGAAATCAATAAAGGTAACGAAGCGGCAAAAATTCAAAAAATAATTTGCTATCGGGAAAAACCGAGGCTCTAACAAACAATGATATGTGTTATCAACAAAAACTGAAACCTTGCCGCAACCATGAAATTACATGGTCGAACACGAATCGCTCGCGGCCAAACTCCGAAAGGAATTTGACCGTTTGCAAATCACGGACGAGACAACCAGAAATGCCCTTACAACCGAACTGAATCAAATTGCCATACTCCTGATTGAATCTTGTCCGCATGATCCAACAGAAGTCAAAATGTAACCGTACACATTTCCCGCTAAATATGTCGCCCAAACATGTCATCGGATATTGTCGCGTCAGCACCACCGAACAGGTGCGTGAAGGCGCGAGTTTGGACGTGCAGGAGCGCATCCTCCGCGAGCACGCGGCGCGGCAAGGTTGGGAAATGGGTAAAGTGTATGTCGAAAAAGGCGAAAGCGCTAAAACCACCAACAGAACCGAACTGCAAGCAATGCTCCGGCACTGTAAAGAAAATCCGAAGAAGGTTGATGCAGTGCTCGTTTATAAGATAGACCGTTTGACCCGAAATACCGAAAACTACTATCAGCTCAAAGGTTTTTTTACGGCGCTTGGGATCGAATTGGTATCAGTCGGCGAACCCGTGGAAAATACTCCCGTTGGCCGTTTCGTGGAAGGTATGTTTGCAAATGTGGCACAGCTTGATAATGACATGCGCTCGGAACGTTGCCGTAACGGAATGAAAGAAGCTGTCCGTAATGGCCGCTACGTATGGAAGGCGCCACTCGGCTATAAAAATGTGACCGTGAATGGCAAAAAGAATATCACCCCAGAAGAACCGCAAGCTGCGTTTATCGCTCGCGGCTTCAACTTGGTGGACAATGGATACACGCCCACCGAGGCGCTCCGTGTTTTAGAAAAAGACGGTTTTCGCCAGCGGAACGGTAAGCATGTCGCGTTTACCCATTGGAGCAAGCTGCTGCGCCACACGCTCTACGCTGGCCATATCAGCGCGTTCGGTGACGTTGTGAAGGGTAGCTTCACTCCGATTGTGGATACAGTTTTGTTTGAGCGCGTCCAGCAAACACTGCGGGGTAACAGCGCCAAGCTTCCCGTCTACCGCAAGCAACGTGACGACTTCCCATTGCGCGGTTTGTTTGTCTGTACCTGTGGCAAACATCTCACGGCGAGCTGGTCACGCGGGCGTCATGGCAAACGCTATCCGTTCTACCATTGCGCCAAGTGCAAGGGCGTAAGGCGGCGCAAGGACGATCTGGAGGCCGAATTTTCGAATCTATTGGCAGACAAAAACATGGACGAGAACCTTGCTACGTTGCTTCGCATTGCCATCGCGGAAAACCTCAAAATCAAGCTGGAAGACAACGAAAAACGCAAGCGTGAGATCGAGCATCGCATTTTGGAGCTTGAGGACGAGCAGGCGCACATCGTAAAGAAAAACATCGCAGGGACATTCAACGATGAAATGGCAAAACGGCTCACGGAAAAAGCCGAGGCGGAGATCAACGAACTACATCAGGAACTCGCAACCATCCCTACGACAGCGGAACGCGTGGAACATTTTGTAGAATACGGTTTACTTGTTATGCGTGACGTTCAAACCGCATGGCAAACCTTTCCATTATTACAAAAACAGCGGTTCCAATCATTTCTTTTTCCCGAAGGCGTGCCGTTTGACCACGGAAAATTTGGAACCCCTAAAACTGCGCTAGTATTAGAAATAAAAACAACCTTCCGTGATGGAAAGTTGCTTTTGGTAGCCCCAAGGGGAGTCGAACCCCTCTTAACGGCTTGAAAAGCCGCTGTCCTAACCGATAGACGATGGGGCCAAAAGTGCGGCTATTCTAGCCAAGGATGGAGCGGATGTCAAGATGCATTC
>JAQULH010000007.1:0-23513 GCA_029004215.1 Patescibacteria group bacterium
GAAGGTCGGCCTGGGACGGTCTGGCGCCTTATTACTTAAACACGGAAGAAATAGCCACTTACTGGCACTTCCCGCACACTTTCCAGGTACGTGCGCCGCAGCTCAAGAAACGCGAAGTCAAATCAGTTGAACCGCCTTATAACCTTCCTATTGTCTAATCATGTAGCATGTAACACGCAACATGTAACAATTGCTACATGATACATGTTACATGAAGAGTATGTCGATCGAGTACAACCACGACCATGAAAATGAGATTACTTTGTTCGCTGAGACTAATTTTAGGAACCAGCGGAGGCGTTTTGGGATAAAGACAGACGATCGCCGCAAGCACGTTTACATCATCGGAAAAACCGGCATGGGCAAGACGGTCTTGCAGGAAAACATGATCATGTCAGACATCATGGCCGGCCATGGCGTCTGCTACATCGATCCGCACGGTGATACGGCTGAAAAACTCTTGGATTACATCCCATCCAACCGCATTAATGACGTAGTTTATTTTAATCCGGCAGATGTTGATTTCCCCGTCGGCTTTAACATTTTGGAAACGATTGGGGACAGCCAAAAACATTTGGCGGCCAGCGGCCTGATGGGAGTCTTCAAGAAAATTTGGCCTGATGTCTGGAGCGCGCGCATGGAGTATATCTTACTCAATTGCGTTTTAGCTTTGTTGGATTATCCGGGTGCGACCTTGTTGGGTATCAACCGTCTGCTGGTTGACGTTGATTATCGCACGCGAGTCATTGCCAAGATCCGCGATCCAATCGTCAAGACTTTTTGGGTGGCTGAGTTCAGCTCATGGGAGGTCAAATATCAGACAGAGGCCATAGCGCCAATTCAGAACAAAGTCGGCCAGTTTTTGTCGGCTTCCATCATCCGTAACATTGTATCGCAAGTCAAATCCACCATCGACCTGCGCGATATCATGGACACCGGCAAGATTTTTATCGTTAACTTGTCCAAAGGCAGGATCGGGGAAGAGAACATGAAGCTTTTGGGCGGCATGATAATTTCACGCATCCAAATGGCGGCCATGGAACGCGTTGACCTGCCTGAAGAGGACCGGCGCGATTTTTACCTGTTTGTCGACGAGTTCCAGAATTTTGCCAATGAGTCTTTTGCCTCGATCCTTTCCGAAGCCCGTAAGTATCGTCTGGCACTGACAGTTGCCCACCAATATATCGAACAGCTGACCGAAGAAGTCAGAGCAGCTGTTATTGGTAACGCCGGAACCATCCTAGCCTTCCGCATCGGTGGCACAGATGCGTCGTTTTTGGAACAAGAATTTTCACCGGTCTTTACGCCAGAAGACTTGGTCAACCTTACGAAGTACACCATTTACCTCAAACTGATGGTGGATGGCGTGGCTACGGCGCCTTTTTCAGCCACGACCTTGCCACCCATGGCAACTTTTACGGGCAACGCGCAGAAGGTCATTTCTGTTTCGCGTGAGCGCTATGCCGTGCCCCGTTCCAACATAGAAGAAAAAGTTTTGCGCTGGAGCGGCATGGAAGCGGCAGCTACGTTAAAAGTGGCGGCCGAAGAGATCCAAGAAGCCAAAGACAAATTGGGGGGTATTACAGCCTCGATGCTTGAAGCGGGGTTGCAAGAAGCTGGTCGTCGGGCAGAAACCCCGAAAGAGGAAGTTGAACATCGAGCGCCTTTGTTGCAAGGCATGTCCCAGGAGAATTTAGATAAACGGGATGAGCATGAGGCGGTTGTTGAATACCTTAAGATTTCACCCGAAAGGCTTAAGGCAATCGCCAAACCACCTTCGAGCGGCAAGAAAGAAAAACCCAAATTCACGCATACTTGTAACCGTTGCGGCAAAGTTTGGGACATGCCAATCCAACTCGACCCAAGCCGTCCGATTTATTGCGCAGAATGCATGCCAATCGTGCGTGAAGAACGCAATAGCAAAGGCAAGGCCTCAAAGATGAGCCCGGTCCCGGAAATCCGCGGGTCAGTCAGGGTGGTGGAAAGCAATAAAGACGCAAAAGCCGGCCAACCTCCGGCAGCCCCAAACAGGCCCAGGGTAGTTGGGGATTTGGCTTTGGCAGAGACGCCCAAGCCGCAGAAAGCACCGGAAGTAAAAGCTGTCCATCAGCCAACGCCTCCCAGTCGTCCGCCGGCCACTGGTTTGATGGCCGAGTTGGAAAGAATCAAGGGTAGGGCCTTGGAGACAAGTAAGGCAAAGGTGGAAAGGAAGATGGACAACAGACCGGCGGTCAATGATAACCGTCCGCAAACACCAAGAGACAAGATACAAGTAACAAATAAACCGCTTTTACAAAAAAGCGTTGACGTCTCAGATGTTGTGAAGAAGGTTGAGGAAGAGGAAGAAACAACAGAAGTTCCGCGGACTTTAACTATTTTTAAGCAGGCTACGCCCCAAAATAAAACTCTACGGCCAGGGCAACGCATAACTTTTTGAGTCATTATCACCCAACCTATGTCAGAGCGTGTAACTTTCAACACATTTGATGGTGTGGCCATCGCAGCTGATTGGTATCCGGTGCCAACCACCATTGGTGTAGCTGTCTTGATCCACATGATGAATTTGGACAGGCGTTCATGGGCACCCTTTCAACAAGTGCTGGCCAAATACGGTATTGCATCCTTGGCCATTGACTTGCGCGGCCACGGCGAGAGTCTGGTGACTGATGATGGCCAGAAGTTGGATTATAAAAAGTTTGAGGATGACCAGCACCAGCAAAGTATAAACGATATTGATGCGGCCGTGCGTTGGCTAACGGACAAAAAATATCCCGTTGACCGTATTTTGACAGTGGGCGCTTCTTTTGGAGCCGACCTAGCTTTGGCTGAACTGCAACAAGAGCCCAGGCTTTGCGGGGCAGTCTTGCTTTCACCGGGCAATTACCGCGGCATGGATCCAGCTGATGATGCTATGTATGTCAAACCGCATCAGGCCCTTTGGGCAGCCGCTTCGGACAGCGATGACCCGGAATCTTTTGAAGCCGCACGCAAGGTGGTTGATGTGGCAGGCGCTGAGCGTAAAACTTTTGTGCCTTATAAAAATGCTGGCCATGGCATCCACCTGTTTACTTCCGATCCAAAATTAATGGATGCTTTAGCTGCTTGGATTAAAGATTCATTCCAATTGCCGGTATGATATGTCGAAGTGACAAAATTACTTGGTGTTTGCTTGTAACTTGCTTTTTAGCATCAGGTGTTTTTGTTAATGGAGCCGACGCTGCCCCAACATCCCAATCGCAGGTCATACAGCCTCGCAGGGTGACTAATGTTGCAGATTACAGGGCCAAGGAAAATTCTTTCGCTTCAGCTTTGGTGCTCGATGCCAAGACTAAAAAAGTTTTGTTTTCTTTTAAGCCGACTAAGGCCTGGCCAGCTGCCAGTTTGACTAAGCTGACCGGCGCCATGGTTTTTTTGGACCAGGGTTTTAACTGGAACAAAATCGTATCCATCAAAAAACAAGACGAAGTGGGCGGAGGCAGGTTAAGGGTCAACTCCGGAGCAACCATGAGCATCAAGGATGTTGTTTATTCGAGCTTGATTGGCAGTGCTAACAATGCAGCCACTGCTTTGGCCCGGATCAGCGGGCTGGGCACGAAGAACTTCGTAAGTGCCATGAACAGTAAGGTAAAAGCCCTGGGCTGCGTTAATACGGTTTTTTATGACGCTTCAGGCATGAACGAGAATAACATGACTTCTGCCAGCGACATTGCCAAGATCGCGTTGGCAGCCTTTTCCAAACCAGAATTGCGTCGGCCAGCTGCCACAGCCTCTTATACTTTTAAGGTTAGGAACACAGGTGAACTGCATACTATCAAAAATACTAATGGGTTACTTGTAGATGAGAACAATGGCTTGTACGTGACTGGCGGCAAAACCGGTTATTTGGAAGAATCTAAAAATAATTTGGTTGTCAGGCTAAGGCCTTCACAGAAGGATGTTAACCGCGAGCTGCTGGTTGTCGTTTTTGGCGCCGAAACCAAGACTTCTTTGTTTGACGTAGCTGCAGACCTTGCCCGATGGAGCTGGTCGGCGTATGATTGGTCGACGCCAACCGTGGCCAAGGCCTATGGAAATTAAAGCGCTACAAATAAAGCTAAAACAACTTGAAACACCGTCCTACCGCCTTAAACAGGCGTTACGTTCGTATTACCAGGATTTACTGGGCGGTTGGGAGGAAATATCGACTTGGCCAAAGGATTTGCGCGATGCCTGTGCTGAGTTGTCTTGGTCGCCTTTGAGTTTGATAGACGTTTTGGAGTCAAAAGAGCCGGCCAGCGCCAAGTTCTTGTTTGAGACTAAGGACAAGTTGCGGATTGAGTCTGTTGTCATGCGCCACAAGGACGGGCGCAACACGGTCTGTATCTCGTCTCAAGCCGGGTGTTCCATGGGTTGTACTTTTTGTGCGACTGGTGCCCAAGGCCTGGGTCGCAACCTGACGGCCGAAGAAATAGTTGACCAGGTTATCCAAACAGGCCGTTGGCTCAACGGATCATCGAATCTCGAATCTCGAATCTCGAATATCGATATGTCACCCGAGCGAGCTTCGAGCTTCGAGTCTCGAGCTTTGAAAGGACGGGTGACAAATATCGTTTTCATGGGCATGGGCGAACCTTTTAATAATCCTGACAACGTCTTCAGCGCCCTGCGTACCTTGATGGATCCGGATGCTTTTGGATTGGGCGCACGGCACATCAGTATCTCAACCTGCGGCATTATCCCGGGCATCCAGCGTCTGGCCAAAGAGGCACCGCAAGTTAACCTGGCAATCTCTTTACATGCGCCGGAACAGGGTCTGAGGGCCAGGATTATGCCAATAGCTAAGGCTTACCAGCTCGATACCCTCATGCATGCCATTCGCGATTATCTCCAGCGGACTAACCGCAAGGTCATGTTTGAATATGTTTTGCTAAAAAATGTTAATGACAAGCCTGAAAACGCCGAAGAGCTGGCAGACCTTTTGATTGACTTTAGGCACCTGGCTCACGTAAATCTGATTAAATATCATGCAACAAACAGCAAATACGAGCCGTCAAACCAGGAAACGCGCCGTAAGTTTGCTAATTTGCTCAAGCGCCGCGGCATAGCCGTCACAGAGCGCATATCTTTTGGGGAGGAAATACAAGCTGCCTGCGGCCAGCTTGCCACGCAAACACCAAACATCAAGAAACAAGATACAAATAAAAACCAATTTCCAAAACACTAAAACATCAATCCGGTTTGAAATTTGGATGTTTGGTGTTTATTTGTTACTTGCATCTTGTCTCTTGGTGTTTATGAGCAAAATAACCAAAAAGCTAAAAGTTTTAGTCGCAATGAGCGGCGGCGTTGACTCGTCAGTGGCCGCGGCTTTGCTTTTGCGCCAGGGTTACGACGTGACCGGAGCTTTTATAAAGAATTGGTCTGACACGAAAGATATCCAGAGCGGGGAGTGCCAGTGGCGCGGTGAACGCCGCGATGCCATGAGGGTTGCGGCTACCCTGGGTATCCAGTTCCTGACTTTTGATTTTGAAAAACAGTATCGCCGGTTGGTCGTCAAAGCCTTGTATGACGGTTATGCGGCCGGCCTGACGCCCAATCCAGATGTTTTGTGCAATGAATACGTTAAATTCGGTTTATTTTGGGATAAAGCCAAAAAACTTGGTTTTGACATGATGGCAACCGGGCATTATGCAATTGTGAAAAAATCCAAACTTTATCGCGGTAAGGACCCAGACAAGGACCAGTCATATTTTCTTTATCGAATAAAACACGAGGCCTTGGCACATACTTTTTTTCCAATTGGTAACATAACCAAGCCTCAAGTTCGCAGCTTGGCCATGAAGTTCAAACTACCTGTAGCTGACAAGCCGGATAGCCAGGGTATTTGTTTTATTGGCAAAGTGGATTTTGGGGACTTCTTATCCAAGAAGATCAAATCCAAGCCGGGCCAAATTGTCACGCCAGAAGGCGAAGTCATTGGCCAACACCAGGGCTTGCATAATTACACTATTGGCCAGCGGCATAAGATAAAAGTGGCAGATAACCATGCCTGGTACGTGGCTGATAAAGATGTGAAGAACAATCACTTGGTAGTTGTCGACTCCGAGGATCACCCTTGGCTCTTGGCTAAGCAGCTGGTCCTGGAAGATTTGCATTGGATTAAGGGCAAACCTCCCAAAACTCCAGCCAAAGTTCTAATCCAAGCCAGATATCGTCAAAAACCAGTGCCTGGAGTGTTGCGGGACATTGATTCAAACAAGGCCACTATTGTCCTAAAAGCGCCCATTAAAGCCGCTGCCTTAGGCCAATCGGCCGTGGTTTACAATGGCCAGGAATGCCTGGGTGGGGGAGTAATTCGTAGTATTAAGCGGGTGTGGTAGGATATGCCGAACATGCCGGAAGAAAGGTCTAAAAAATTCCAATGGGTTTCGTTGGCTTACCTGGTGTTTTTCATGTTGGCGGTCTTTTCGCCCTCCATGGTTAATGATGATTATTTGGGCATTCCCCATGCCCAATTGGAAGAAATTTTGATATTTATTTTTGGGTTGTTAGGCATCATGATTTTCATGTTGTACGAGAGGTTGATGGAAAGGAAGGAAAAAGAGAATAAGGAAGTATCTGACGCCCACGACCATGCTAAAAAAGAGTTAGTCGCTTCATACCAGTATATCGGTTCTATCAACCGCCAGCTGGATCTGCTCAAAAAATCCATCAATGATACCAGCGTTTCCATGTATGACCAGCACAAGTTAAGTAAGGAGTTGTTGCATTCATTGGTCGAGGCCGCGTCTGCCAGCTTTGGCGGCACGCCAACCTTGCTTAGGTTCGTGAATTTAGAAAAGTTGCGGACAGAAAGCGAATTTGCGCACCCAACCTTTAGCCTTGGCAGGTTACCTTTTACTGTTTCCAATAAGGATTTAAAAACAGCCCATGAGCAAGGGGCTGTCACTCGGGTCACAACTGATAAGGTGCAGCTGGTGCTTGTGCCATCCGACCGCCGAAATGGCGGCATTAAAGCGTTTATAGTCGTCCAGGAGGCCAACAATGGTTCTGAATACGATGCCAGCTTGTTAAGGGTTTTTGTGAACCAGGCTGAGCTTATTTACCGCGGTTTGCAGGGCAATAAGTCAACTCAAGTCGAATCAGCACCTTTGGACCAAGTTGAGGCAGTGACCAAGATCGCTGAAGGTGAAGTTGAATAAAAAAAGTCCGCTGAGTTCAGCGGGTGAAGGTGGATGGAGATAGCTGCTAGTCGACGACCGTGAGGCGCATGGAAGGGGAATCGGGAAAGAGAGTTTCTTCGAATCTTTCGCCTGGCTTGGTTGTACGCCCCCATGGGCGTTTTCTGAGCTCAGCGGAATAGGCCTCGAGTTCTTCTGGCGTTATCCAGGACACCAGCTTGTCACCGTCGTCGTCGGTCTTTTTCTTTTTCTTTTTGGCCATGATGTCTCTCAGTCTACGACTGTGAGGTCCGGAGCTGGCAATTCTTTCGATATGTCAATGTGCTCCGGTTTGTGGTGAGCCCACGACATGATTTCTTTTTCGTAGGCTTCCAGCTCCTCGTCAGTGATCCAACTCACGAGTTCGCTTCCTGGGTCTTCGGGTTTTTGTTGAGACATTTTTCCTCCTTTTGTTTGAAGGTAATTTATCTCGAAAATAACCAAATGTCTAGAACGCTCCCAGTCTTGCTCTCTAGCATTTTTCGCGATAACCTATTCGCATTATGAAGCAACTGACCACTGACCAGGTAAGGCAAATGTTTTTGGATTTTTTCAAGCAAAAAGGGCACGCCATCATCCCTTCGGCTTCTTTGATTCCTGAAAATGACCCGACAGTCCTCTTTACGACAGCCGGCATGCATCCGTTGGTGCCTTATTTTTTAGGGGAGACCCATCCCATGGGTAAGCGTCTGGCCAGCGTCCAAAAATGTTTGCGTACCGTGGATATCGACAATGTGGGCGATAATCGTCACGGCACATTTTTTGAGATGTTGGGTAACTGGTCGCTGGGCGATTATTTTAAGGAAGAAACCATCCAATGGTCATACGAGCTTTTAGTCAGCAAAGAGTGGTTTGAGATTGATCCCGAACGTTTGTTCGTGACTGTTTTTAAAGGGGATGATGATGCTCCGCGGGACGATGAGTCAATCAACATGTGGCAGGCGCAATTTGCCGTCCATGGCATAGCGGCCGATGTAGGTGAGGCGGGTAAGGATGAGCCGGCTCTAAAATCGCAAGGCCCGCGTATCTATCCTTATCACAAAGATAATAACTGGTGGGGACCAGCCGGTCAGACCGGACCCTGCGGACCGGATACGGAGATTTATTTTGACACGCGCAAGCCGCACAACCCGTTTTTTGGCGCCATGTGCCACCCGGCTTGCGACTGCGGCCGCTTTGTCGAGATTTGGAACAACGTCTTCATGCAATACAACAAGCGCGATGATGGCAAGTTCGAACCTTTGGCGCAACGCAACGTGGATACTGGCATGGGCCTCGAGCGCATGGCTGCCATGCTGCAAGGCGTGCCTACGATTTTCGATACAGACCTCAACCAAAGGCTGATCAAGGTTCTGGCGGACGTTTTTAAGGTCGTCTACGGCCAAGCCGAGGAACGAGACCGATCAATCAGGATAATCATTGACCACATTCGCGCGGCTACGTTTATTATCGGTGACCCTCGCGGCGTAACTCCGTCCAACGTCGGTCAGGGTTATATAGTGCGCCGTCTCATCCGCCGTGCTGTCCGCGAGGCCCGTCGCTTAGGCATTGAGACCCTTATGTCACCTACCGTGGCCGAGGCTGTCATCTCAGAATACGAAAAAACCTATCCGGAGCTCGAAACTAATGCCCAAAAGATTCTGAGCGAGTTGAAAAAGGAAGAAGAAAAGTTCGGAGCGACTTTGGAGCGCGGCCTCAAAGAATTCAAGCGCATGTTTGATAAGGAAAAGCAGATTACCGGTGAGCAGGCTTTTATCTTGTATTCGACTTATGGCTTTCCGGTTGAGATGACCGAAGAGTTAGTGCGTGAGCAGGGCGCAAAAGTTGACCGCGAAGCTTTTGCTGAAGAGTTCAAAAAACATCAACAGCTTTCACGTACCGCTTCCGCTGGAGTTTTTAAGGGCGGGCTAGCTGACCATTCTGAAGAAACGGCCAAGCTGCATACCGCTACCCACCTGTTGCAACAAGCTTTGAGGATGGTGCTGGGAAGTCACGTTGCCCAGAAGGGGAGCAATATCACTGCCGAGAGGCTTCGGTTTGATTTTGTCCATCCCGAAAAGATGACGCCTGAGCAGATCCAGCAGGTCGAAAAGATCGTAAATGACGTTATTCAGCGTGACTTGGCAGTTGACTACCAGGAAATGACGGTTGATGAGGCTAAGGCAGCCGGGGCTATCGGCCTTTTTGAAGACAAATATGGTGCCAAGGTCAAAGTTTACACTGTCCATGACCCGCAAGACCCCAGGGGTTTCTTCTCAAAAGAGATTTGCGGGGGTCCTCACGTGACCCATACCGGGGAGTTGGGGGGCTTCAAAATCCAGAAGGAAGAGGCGGTCAGTTCTGGGGTAAGAAGGATAAAAGCAGTGGTTAATGTCTAAAAGTTGCCAAAATACCGTCAATAGACGTATAATTGGCGCATATTTACTGTGGATAAGCCCATGATCAATACTTATGTCAAATAAGCAACAAGCCGCAGGCAAGGATTTTTTGGTAGTTAAGGGCGTAATTGAGGAGAATTTACCCAGTGCGAGCTTCAAGGTCAGGCTTGAGAACGGGCACACGATTTTGTGTCATTTATCAGGAAAATTGCGTATGAATCGCATCAGGCTGACCCCCGGAGACGAGGTCCAGGTTGAGATTACTCCCTATGATTTGACAAAGGGCCGAATAACCTTTAGATTATAGCCCACTTGTACGGCTCGGCGATCCATGCATGGAGAGCGGGACGGCAGGTCGGAGGAACCATTTAATCAGTTAATTAAGCCGCTAAAGCGGGCTCATCGAGACATGAAGGTAAGAGCATCTGTCAAAAAAATCTGTCGCGATTGCAAGTTAATCCGGCGCAAGGGCCGGGTCTTTGTGATTTGCACTAAGAGTCCTAAGCATAAGCAGCGTCAAGGCTAAAAAAATTATGGCTCGTATTGCTGGCATCGTCATCCCACAGAATAAGCGATTAGTCATTGCCTTGACCTATATTTATGGTATTGGCGATACAACGGCCGCCAAGATTGTTAAGGCGTCTGGTTTGAGTCCTGATATCAAGCCCAAGGATCTGACGGAAGACCAGGAAAGAAAGTTGCGTGAGGAAGTTGAAAAGAAGTATCGGGTCGAAGGCGAACTCCGCCGTGAAAAGTTAGCCAACATCAAGCGGTTGAAGGAAATCGGAAGTTACCGTGGCTCGAGGCACGTCAAAGGTTTGCCTGTCCGCGGCCAACGCACTCGCACCAATGGCAGAACCGTGCGTGGCAATGTGCGCCGCACCATGGGATCTGGTAAGCGCAAGCTTGAGAAGACGTAATTTTTGGATGAATGACTTATGAGCACTGAAACTACAAAAACCACAGAAGCCGCCGCCCAGGAAGAGAAGTCTGCCAAGAAGGTGGCCAAACCCCGCAAGAAGACCAGGACTGTAAAACAGCTGGCCCATGCCAATGTTTATATTCAGGCAACGTACAACAATACCATTGCCACTATCACTGATTTGAATGGCAACGCGATTGCTTGGTCAACAGCCGGACATTGCGGGTTTAAGGGTCCCAAGAAAGCAACCCCGTATGCCGCTTCAGTCGTCATCAAGAATGCTTTGGAAAAAGTTGCTGACTATGGAATCAAGGATGTCAGCTTGTATGTAACCGGTGTTGGTCAGGGCCGCGAAGGTGCCATCCGCGCTTTTAATATCAACAACATCAATGTCCTCTCCATCAAAGATGTAACGCCAATGCCGCATAACGGCTGCCGCAAACCACGCCCAAGGCGTTTGTAATCATCCGATCAACTTGCTTATGGCTCGAACGAATCTATCATCCTGCAAATTATGTCGCCGCGAAGGGGCGAAGCTTTTGCTTAAAGGCCCGCGTTGCCTTACTTCGAAGTGCGCTTTTGCCCGGAGGCCTTTCCCGCCCGGCGTCCACGGCAATGGTCGTCCTGCCAGGCCGACTGACTACGGCAAGCAGTTGAGGGAAAAGCAAAAGGCCAAGCGTCTTTACGGCCTTTCGGAAACCCAGTTTGCCAACTATTTTGCATCAGCTGTCAAAATGAAGGGAGATTCCGGCGTCACTTTGGTCAGGATGCTTGAGATGAGGTTGGACAACGTCCTTTACCGCGCCGGTTTTGCCAAGAGCCGCGCCGCCGCCCGCCAGATGGCTTCACACTCACAGATCCAAATCAACGGCAAGAAGGTTAATATCCCTTCTTATCGGCTGAAGGTCGGCGATGTGTTGACTGTCCAGGATCGCAAGAAGGCCAAAAGCCCTTGGAAGAATTTGTCTGAAGAGTTAAAGAGCTTCGTTGCTCCGTCTTGGTTGAATTTGGATGCTGCCACCCTGACTGTTAAGGTTACGAGCCAGCCATCAGGTGATGAATTGAAACAAATTTTTGAGCCAAAACTCATCATTGAATATTATTCGCGCTAACGCGCTTGAACCTTATGGAATCCCTCCTTCTTCCCACCAAGATACAATTTAAGAAGGGTGAACGCCCGAACGAAGGTACGCTCATCGTTGAGCCTTGTACCCCGGGCTACGGCACGACGTTGGGCAATGCCCTGCGCCGTGTTTTGCTGTCCTCATTGCCCGGCGCTGCCGTGACATCGGTCAAGATCAGGGGAGTGGACCATGAGTTTTCGACTGTCCCGCACGTCAAAGAGGATGTCCTTGAAATTATCATGAACCTCAAAGCCGTGCGCATGAAGCTTTTTTCAGAAGAGCCGGTCAAGCTCACTTTGAGCGTTAAGGGCGAGAAGGTAGTCACGGCCGGTGATTTCAGCAAGAACGCTGACGTCGAGATCGTTAATCCTGATTTCCCGATTGCGACTTTGACCGATAAGCAGGGTTCCATGGAAATGGAAGTGACCATCGGCCCAGGCCGCGGTTATCGCTCAACGGAAGACCGCCAGAAGGAAAAATTGGATTTGGGAGTTATCGGCATCGATGCCCTCTACAGCCCGGTGCTCAACGTCTCATACCAGGTGGAAGCCACTCGCGTGGGTGAGAAGACTGATTATGACAAGTTGTTGCTGCACATCGAGACAGACGGCTCATTAGATCCTTTGGACGCTTGCAACCACGCAGTCAATTTGCTGCTTGACCACCTTAATTTATTGAAGGACCTAAAGTACGAAGAATAAATTCTTGCAATAGGACGAAAGTAATATGAGACATCGACGCAAAGGCACAACACTAGATCGCAAAAACGGACCGCGCAAAGCTTTGCTGCGTAATTTGGCGACTTCTTTGATTATCTACGAGCACGCCAATACAACCTTGGCCAAAGCTAAGGCCGTCAAGCCGATCGTGGAGAGGCTGGTAACGGTTGGCAAGGAAAAGACTTTGGCCTCGCGTCGTAAGTTGGCTGCCTACCTGACGATTGAATCAGCTGTCAATAAAGTTTTGGAAGAGATTGGTCCTCGTTATGCCAACCGCAAGGGAGGCTACTTGCGCATCATCAAACTGGGAGTGCGCCAGGGCGACGGAGCTGAAACAGCCCAATTACAGTTCGTAAACGACTAAATATATGCCATGGAAGAAAAGACCGGGCTTTGCCCCAAGAGAACGCAAGACCATAGAGATTGACGCCGCAAGCTTGCCAGTTGGCAGGTTGGCTACGCGTATTGCCATGATCCTCATGGGCAAGCACAAGCCGGATTACGAACCGCACAAAGATACCGGAGACCGCGTTGTTGTCACGAACGTCAAAAATTTGTATTACACTGGCAAGAAGATGGAGCAAAAGAATTTTTACAGCACATCCAACCGCCCGGGCGGCCTCAAGACCAAACCAGTCAAGGAATTGAAGGAAGAGGCTCCGGAATTGATCATTATCCACGCTGTTAAGTACATGCTGCCTAAGAATAAGCTTCAGGCCCTGCGTATGAAGCGCCTGACTTTTACGAAGTAAAATTATGCCAGAAGCTAAGAAGAAACCTACAGCCAAGCCGGTAAAGGCCAAGAAAGAAGAAAAGGAACCTAAGGTCAAAGCGGCTGCCAAGAAAGCTGCACCCAAAGCAGAACCCAAGGCTACAGAAACGGATAAAACCCCAACCATGGCCATGGAACAGGATCAGCAATTGGCTGCCAAGGTTGCCAAGGGCGGGTCTTTCATACCGGCTATCGGCAGGCGCAAGACTTCGATTGCCCGCGTCAGGCTGATTAAGAACGGCAAAGGCGCAGTAGCCATTAACGGCAAGGCTTTCGACAAATATTTCACGACTTTTGATTTGCGTACCCAGGTCATGGCCCCGCTTAAGGCAGTTGGCCAGGATACGGCAGTTGATATTAGCGCCCACGTTAACGGCGGTGGCAGCCGCGGCCAGGCAGAAGCCGTGCGCCACGGTGTCGCCCGCGCCTTGATCGTGCTCAACCCGACTTTCCGCAAGACATTGAAAAAGCTTGGCTATCTTTCCCGCGACCCACGCGAAAAGGAACGCAAGAAGTTTGGCAAGAAGTCAGCTCGTCGCTCACCGCAGTGGAGTAAACGCTAAAAAATCAAATTCAAAAAGACCTGGTTTTACACCAGGTTTTTTGTTGAGCGGCGGATTGATGTTGCGAACTTATCAACACCCGGAAGAGTAAGGGGTGTTTATTGGATTTAAGTAGTGTTATAATTATATAAACAAACGGAAGAGAAGCTTTCTAGGCTCAAGAGTAAAGATTTGAGACTTTTTTGATAATTCCTAAGGGTAAAAAATATGAGTCCCGTATTTTTATCCGAACATCGATGCGCTTGCGGGAAACTTTTAATGAAGGGAGTTCTTTTTGATGGCACCGTTGAGATCAAATGCAAGTATTGCAAAAAAATTCACCAAATAGGCAGAATAAAACTTGCAGATGATGCTGCGCGTTATTTATTAATCATCAATAATCAGGGCCGAATTATTAACGCTAGCGACACGGCGGCAGGGATTCTGGGTTATACTATTGAAGAACTGATCGGCAAGCATTTTACTGAAATTAATCCGACATTGCCACCGGAGATCGGCGAAAGATTTTATGGCAAGAACTCTTTTCTTGATGAAAACAATTATTTACGTTTAGATACGTCGCATCAATCCAAAAGTGGAATAAAGATTCCTGTAAGCGTCATGCTAAAGCTATATGAGCCAACAGAAGAACGTTGTCTATTAGTCATAGCAGAAGTAAAAGGTGAGAAATGGGATAATATGCCGTTGCCAATCAAGGCACTTGAATTTTTTGATAAAGGTTGTGATTTTTACGCGGAGATAGACAGGAACGGCGTAATCGAATCTGTCAGCCCATCAATTGAGAAGTTTTTCGGTTATACTCAAAATGAAGGCATCGGAAGAAGTGTCTTAGATTTTATTCCATTGGAAGAGAGGGAAGAGGCTATGAAGCGTTTTATCTGTCACGTAAATCAACAAATGCCTTATCGGGCCGTGGTTGAAAATTTGACTGATAAATCAGGTAAACTTGTTAATACGGAGATGTTTCTTACGCAGCACTTTAACGATTCAGGGGAATTTATTGGCTATTATTTATTGGGTTGGTTAATAAAAAAACAAGATATGTAATTTTATTGCCGGTATCCAAAATCATGGAAGCTCTCGAGGCTCAATGAGAAAGAATTGAGCTTATTTTGTAACGATTTAAGATATGAAAAGAATTATTTGGGCAGTAGCTTTCATGTTGGTTGAGTTGGCAGCTGCCACTTATGTTTTCGCAATATCAGATCCAAATGATGTCGCGGTCTGGCAGGGTCAATATTTCATTGGAAACAAATTTCAAACCGGGACTTTTGAGTTTAAGTTTGATGTTTATGACGCACCTAGTGGAGGAAATCGGTGTTATTCCAATACGACCAACTTAACTACAGGCAACTGGGGAGAATGGGTGACTGAACAACCAGGAATCAGTGCCGCCTGTAGCAATGCGGCTATAGCATATTATTTAGAGATTACTATTAATGGAGTAAAACAATTTCCAAGACGTAGGCTGACCGTCTTGCATTTTTTAAGAAGTGATGTTGCTGAGTCAACAGATGGGTCAATTAAAGCCTCTTATTTAAAAGCCACATTCGGAGTAAAAGAGTTGAATAAGGACATCTGGAAATTAAAAATGGATTATGCGGCTGACTTGGCGGATGAGACGATTGCAGCCCAAGAAGTTTTAGCCTTGGCGCATATCGCTTCAGCTAAAGCAACATCTGATATAACTGTGGGTGAGAGCCTTGAATTAAAAAGGGAGAGGCTCATCGCCGCCGGAACGTTGGCACAAAATGAAATTATTGCTAATGCCAAGATTGCAAAAGCAAAAATTTTGGAAGCAAGAGAAACAATAAAATTAAATGGAGAAACGCCGGAAGATGCGGTATATATTGAAAACGAAGCGCAGTCTAAGGCTAATGCTTTGGATGTTTTGGCGGCTGAAAAAGCCGAGGTGATAGATCAGGCGTTGGACGCGGCTCTGGATAGCCTGATAGACGATGGTAAGAGGTTTTGTTTGAGCGACGGAACAAATTGCCTTACCGGAGGAGGAGTATGGGGTTCGATTACAGGGACGCTGGGAGATCAAACGGATTTAGCCACGGCATTATCAGGGAAAGAGACGTTGATCGCTCCGGGTACGTCGTCACAATATTGGCGTGGAGACAAAACTTTTCAGACTCTGGACAAAGCGGCAGTTGGTTTGGGGAATGTCGAGAATATTGCTCTAAGTAGTTGGGTTGGAACTAGCAATATTTCAGCTCTTGGAACAATAACTAGCGGGACATGGCAAGCGACTGCCATCGGGTTAACTAAGGGTGGGACAGGGTTGACCAGCGGAGGCAGTGCTAACCAACTGTTCGGAATGAACAGCGCAGGGACAGGGCTTGAATATAAAACTCTGACGGCAGGATCAAACATCTCAGTTAGCCATGGCGTTGGCTCGGCTACAGTAGGCGTCGTTGCCAACCCGGCCTTTGATAATGTTAACCTTAATACTCTTAGGATCAACAGAGGAGAGGCAATCACCGGGTTCTTTTCAGTGTCACCAGCCAATGTAGTGTCTGAAAGTATAGGGTCTAGGACTTGCGGTAATTATGCGAAAATCGAAGTTCGAGGGGCGAGGCCGGGCAATACGGTGTCGGCGACCCCAAGGCCCGATGTCAATGGCATTGAAAATGTAAACTTATCCTGGAATGCCTATGTTTCAGATGTAGATACGGTTGTGATTCGGGCCTGCAATCCAGCAGCCCGTGCCATTGATACGGCGGACAGGCAAACGTGGGTTGTTGATGTTTGGGCACCCTGAATGATATATGAGGAATATTGGTAAAACTATAATCGTCTTAGCGATGATCATGACAGCGGTAGTGTCAGTATCTTTAGTTAAAGCTGAAACAACTTTTTCAGATCAGGGCAATACTTTGATTTTGGGAGGTTCTGAGGCTCGTACCAATCCGGGAGGAGGGGGGAGAGCCTTGTTGCCCCCTGTCACTCCCATATATCAGACCTACACTTACGGGAGTACAACTAAAACCGAAGTGGCGCTTGCTCCTAAGTTGGAGACTCCTTCTGTCTCATTGCCGATAATATCAATTCCGTCAATTACGGCCCCACCCTCAAATATTTCTTTTGATACAAAAAACATGAAGACAACGTACTTTCCGTCGCAAGTTGTTGCCTATGGGTATCAATATAAAAATAAATCATCTAAGACGTCCAATGTAAAAATCGTGAGAACAATCAAAGACGGCAAAGGTAAAGTTATAGAGCAATCAGAGTTTAGCACCAAGCTTAAGCCGCAAGCAGTTTTTGCAAGGCAAATACGTACGTTATTGCCCAGGACGTTCAACCCTGGAATTTTTACCGTCCAAATCACTGTTTATTCGGGCGAAGAAGTTATAGACCAAAAATCTTTGCTATTTTCTGTTCAATTGGCAGTGCAATCCAACATTTCTTTTCTGACGAAAAGTATGAAAGCATCATATCGGCCGGCACAAATGGTTGCTTATGGATACCAGTATAAAAACCCATCTTCAAAGATGACGGCCGTCAAAATCGTGAGGACGGTTAAAAACGGCGATGGCAAGGTTATCGAGCGTTCGGAACTTAATACTAAACTTAAGTCACGAGCAGTGTTTACGAGACAAATTCAGACCAGGCTTAAAAAGGATGCCGAGCTGGGGACTTATGTAATTACGATTCTAGTTTATTCTGGGTCTGTAGCTATCGATCAGAGGTCACTAAACTTTATTGTTGGAAGATAAATTGAGACGCCAAAAAAGATTGGATTACAACGGGTCTTTAGGCTCGACTAAAAATAGATAAAAGGGTAACCTATCCCCATGTCTTTAGGCTCATCTATAGCCAAAAATACAGTCTGGCTGATGGTGGCAACTACCGGTCAGAAGGTCATAGCCTTCCTGGCTTTTTACCTCATAGCCAGGTTAACCGGCCCACACATCACCGGTGCTTATTTTTATGGCGTTTCAGTGACCTCGGTTTTTGTCATTTTGTCGGATTTAGGCATGACACCGGTAGTCATCCGCGCCATAGCCGGCAACAGGGAAGATGGGCCAAGGTTGTTTTCGGCAGTTATCCGCGCCAAGATGCTTTTAGTGCCTATCGCTGTTTTGGCTTCCATTGGCTACGGCATCATGATGCACCAGACCCCGGAAATCATGGGCACGATTGCCTTGGCTTGCGTGGCCATGGCAGCCGATGCCATCCATTTAGTTTTATACGGAACTTTACGCGGCAAACAAAATCTCAAGCCAGAAGCTTTAGGTATGCTCATAGGCCAGTTTGTGACTGCAATTGGAGCAGTGACAGCTGCTTTGTTGCAATGGGGTCCAATGGGTTTGGCTGGCGCTTTGGGCTTGGGCAGTATCTGGAACGTGATTTGGGCCAGCCGGGCTGCTATTAAGCATGGTTTGCATTGGGTGGCACCTTCCTGGCTGGATTTTCGGCAGTTGGCTGTTGAAGCGTGGCCTTTTGCCGTGGCGGGCATGGCAGTCAAAGTTTATTCCTACATCGACAGCTTGATGATCCAGGCTTACAAAGGAACTACGGCTGTTGGGTATTATGCTGTGGCCTACAAGATGACCTATGCCATGCAGTTTTTGCCGCTGACATTTACAGCCGCGCTTTATCCGGCATTGAGTTATGCTTATGCCAATAAAGAGCACGAAGAAGTAAAAAAGACTTTTGTCGGTTCGCTGCGTTTTATGGCAGCTATCAGTTTCCCGATCGCTGCCGGACTTTCGGCTTTAGCTCCACGCCTCATCCCAGCACTTTATGGCAACGCTTTTTTGGGAGCTGTCCCTGCCATGGAAGTTTTGCCCTGGGTCCTGATCCCGATCTTTATGGATTTCCCCGTTGGGGCCTTGCTTAACGGCTCACATAGGGCGCATCTCAAGACAATGGCCATGGTTGGCACAATGGTGGCCAATGCCATCCTAAACGCCGTCCTGGTGCCGGTTTATGGGCCTCTGGGTGCAGCTTGGGCAGGAGTCTTCAGCTTTTGGTTATTGTTCGCTATCGGGGTCGGATTTAGCTATCGGGACGCAGGCGGGGTTTTAACAATACTTTCTTTATTATTGCGCGCGATGGTTGGGGCGGGCGTGGCTTGGTTGGCTTGGTACTATGTAGGAGGCTTGATGCCTTTGCCCATGGCCTTCTTGTTTGGTGCGGCAGTGGCAGTCATCTTAGTTTTTGCAGTCGGACTTTTGGGATTGGAGGAAACGCGGTTAATGTGGCGGCAGCTACGCAACCGTTTTATCAAACAAGACCAAATCCATGCAGCCTGATCTAAAACTATATTGTCTGACAATGGACTACCCGCCAATGCGAGGAGGCGTGGCTCGTTATCTTTCAAATCTCGCCGAAGCTTCAGGCGGCCAAATTAAACTCATAGTTCCATTAGAGCATCCTGGCATCGAGTTTCGAGATTCGAGTTTCGAGATTCGACGAGCCAAGTTCTGGTGGTCCGGATGGCCAAAGTGGCTACCACTTATCAAAAGATGTCTTGAATTAAAAGACGGAATTATTTTTGTATCTCATGTTGTTCCGGTCGGTACAGCGGCGTGGATTTCATCCATACTGGGAGGCCCTCAATACATCATTCTGTTTCATGGGACTGATCTACAGAGAATGAGGACTCGTTGGAAAAGATGGTTATTGCGCAGGATTTGTCGGAAGGCGATTAAACTCGTAGTCAACAGCCAGGCAACAGCCAAGGCACTAAAAACTCTTGTACCCGGAAGTGATCCTTTGGTTTTGACTCCTGGCGTACTACCTAACTCAGTTCAGGGTGATAAAAGATTGGTCAGACAAAAATTCGGCATATCAGAACAAACGAAAGTTATTTTGAGCGTCTGCAGGTTAGTCGAGCGCAAAGGAGTTGATACGCTTTTGCAGGCCGTAGCTGGTTTGCAGGATGTGACGCCAGATTTAGAGTTGGTTATTATCGGCCAAGGGCCGTACTCATTCCAACTCCATCAATTAGCCGAGCTGCTCAAAGTGCAAGTTCGTTGGGTTGAGGATGCATCTGACCAAGAGGTTAAGGAATGGTATTCGGCGGCCGACGTTTTTTGCTTGCCTTCGCGTGAAGCTTTGGATGATGTTGAAGGCTTTGGTATTGTTTTCCTCGAAGCAGCCATGGCCGGGTTACCAGTCATCGCGGGCAGAGGATGGGGGACAGAAGAAGCAGTAGTTGATGATGTAACAGGCTTAGTTGTGCCGCCGGATGTCGAGCATGTCACAGGAGCTTTGGATAAGCTACTCAATAATGACCAGCTTAGACGCCAATTGGGCGAAGCAGGGAAGGCCAGAGCGATCAAAGATTTTAAATGGGAAGATCGATGGGAAATGCTCAAAGCGCAGCTCGAAGCTCGAAGCTCGAAGCTCGATTCAGATTCGAGATTCGAGATTCAGCGCAGCGGAGATTCGAGATTCGATGATATTGCAGTTGTCATTCCATGCTGGAACCATGCCAAGATATTGGAAAGGACGCTTGAGGCAATGTGCCATCAGACAATTCAGCCCAAAGAAATTGTAGTCGTGGACAATAACTCCAATGATAATCCCGGAGATGTCGTCGAAAGATTTAAAAGCAGATTACCGGTCTCATGTGTTATCTACAAAGAAAAGCAAGGCGCGCCGGCTAGCCGCAATGAAGGTGCGAGATTAACCAACGCGTCATTCTTGCTGTTTTTGGATGCTGATGTTGAGTTAAAGCCAGAGGCGCTTGAGGTTATGAGAGCAGCGCTGGATCAACATCCTGAAGCGACTTTCGCTTACTCGGATTTTTTCTGGGGACACAAACTCTTCAAAGGCAGAGATTGGGATCCTGAAGCTTTAAAACGCATGAACTGGATCCATACATCATCGCTAATTCGACGTGAGGCTTGGGTGCCTTTTGACGAATCCTTGAAAAGATTTCAAGATTGGGACTTATGGTTAACATTGGCGGAACAAGGGAAGAAGGGCGTTTGGATCCCAAAGGCACTTTTTAAAGTCACGGAAGCTGCTGGACGCAAGGGTAAGATTAGTAGCTGGTTACCGGCTTTTGTGCACCGCATGCCCTGGCCGATTCTGGGTTGGATGCCTGGTGAAGTTAAGCGTTACAAAGAAGCAGAAAATATTATCAAACAAAAACATCACTTATGAAGGACCTACGCATAGTCATTGTCAGTTGGAATGTCCAAGACCACTTGGGGAGATGTTTGGCTTCCTTGCCGCAAGCCTGCGCAGGCTTGGACTGGGAATGTATCGTGGTTGATAATAATTCATCAGACAGTTCACTGGAAGTAATTAAAAGATTTTCCAGCCAAAATGAAAGGACAGATGTTATTGCTAATAAGAAAAATTACGGGTTTGCTTATGCCTGTAACCAAGGGGCAGCACGGCTGGATGCGAAATATGTACTTTTCCTTAACCCTGATACTGAATGTCCGGCAGAGTCATTGAGCCAACTTGTGGCAGCTGCCAATCGTAGGCCCGAAGCGGGCGTTATGGGTCCTGGGTTGGTTTATCCTGATGGACGATACCAACCAAGTGTCCAGCGCTTCCCAGCTCTACGTGACCAAAGCCTTATCCTTTTGAAGCTGCACCATATTTTTCCGGCAGCCAGAAGTCTTAAGCGATATTTTGCACAAGATATTGACCGCAACAAATCCCAAAGCGTTGATCAGGTTATGGGGGCTTGTTTCCTTGTACGGCGTGAATGTTGGGAAAAAATACATGGCTTTGACGAACGATATTTTATTTGGTTTGAAGAAGTGGATGCTTGCCGCCAGGCTAAAAAGGACGGCTGGTTAGTTTGGTACGAGCCGTCAGTCACAATCGTCCACCACGAGGGCCAGGCGTTTTCCAAAGTTTGGTCATGGCGAAGGCAGAGTTACTTTAATGACAGCTTACGCAAATACATGCGTAAGTGGCATGGTTTTTGGGCTTGGTTGGCAGTAACCTGCCTAAGCCCGATTTCTTTAGGCATGGCCGCTGTTTTAACGCCGCTTATGTTGCCACCCAGTACCAGGAAAAGCATCATGAGAGCCAAGGGGAAAGAAGAGTTGGCTGGCACTACAAAAGTCAGCCTTAATTGGATGGGTTGGTTAGGGCTAATTGTCTCAATAGAACTTGTATCGGCTTTGGCTCAAGGCCATGATTTTGCCCAAGTTATTTTAATAGCTCTTTGCGGACTCATATTGGCAGTTATTGCTTATTATCGTCCTTATATTGCTTTAAGTATCGTAGCCGCTGAGCTCATGATTGGAGGTTTTGGATATTTACTTAACGCACCGGCCGAAATCCTCGTACGTGGCATATCTCTGCGCATAGTACTCATGGCAGGGTTTTTTGTGGGTTGGGCAATCAATGCTTTGCAAGCCAGGGTGTGGAAATATTGGCGCTTAAAAGAACTCTCAATAGTCCAGGTTTGGGTTTTTGTAGGCGGTATGATCGTTGGTGGCTTACTGAGGGCTTGGCAATTGCATCAACCTTACTTTTTCCAGGATTTTAATGCCTGGCTATTCTTGCTCTATTTCGTGCCCGTCTTGGACATAGCCCACCGGTACGGAGAAAAACTCAAGAGCCAAATAGTCAGTGTCTTCGTGGCTGGATTGATTTGGCTGCCAATTAAAACTGCTTTGGTTTTTTATGTGTTTACCCATAATTTGTCATGGACAAGCTGGCTGTATGCCTGGATCCGTGACACAAGAGTAGGAGAGATAACCCCTTTAGGAGATTTGGCTTATCGAATATTTTTCCAGTCTGCAGTTTATGCTGTTTTAGCTTTGCCTTTTATTGCTGCTATGTGGTTTGAAAAGGGATTTTTCTTTGCAAAGAAAAAATGGACCAACATTTTAGTTGGTTTAGTAGCGATTCTTTGCAGTTTGTCCATACTAATAGGCCTTTCAAGGAGTTTTTGGCTGGGCGGAGTGATTGGACTGTTGACAGTTTGCGTTTTAGGTTTGGTTAAAAGTCCTGTCGGTCAAAACTTGGGCAGCAGACTCAAGAAAATGTTTGGAACTTTGGTAGGCATCGGGCTTTCTTTGCTCGTCTCTCTATTGTTGATATTGACTGTGTGGCAAACACCTTGGCCCAATGCACCTCAAGGGCATTTTTGGGATTTATTTGTCAAGCGGTCGAACCTCTCTGATTCTGCCGGCAGCAGCCGCTGGAATTTGTTGCCTGTCATGTTGCAGAAAATTGAGGCACAGCCGATATTGGGCTACGGATTTGGCGCAACTGTGACATACCATAGCCTTGATCCACGGGTTTTACTGCAACATCCGGATGGCATGTTTACAACCTATGCTTTTGAATGGGGATGGCTAGGTTTTTGGATAAAGTTTGGCATTTTTGGTATTCCTATCATGGCATGGCTCTTGGCCTCTATTGCTTGGCGCGCGCGGAAATCTGAATATGATTGGTGGATCAGGACGGGGATTGTGGCAGCCACAATAGGTTTGGCGGCTGTGCATTTCTTCACACCTTATTTGGACCACCCTTTAGGTTTTGGGTGGATACTTGGCGTCGAAGGATTACTGGCTATTAAGAGAGAAGAGGAAAGTCCGAATCTATGAAAAATTGTTTTACCTACAAATCGCCAGTCGGAAAATTATTGGTCTGTACTGAAGATATTTTTTTGACAGACATATGTTTTACGACGCAAGGTAGAGGAAGACCTTCTTCCGTGCTTTCTACAAGTGACAAGAAAATTATCAAACAACTTGACTCATATTTTGCGGGTAAGTTAAAAAAGTTTGATTTACCAATCAAATTAACCGGAACCACATTCCAGAAAAGTGTCTGGAAAGCCTTAGGCCGGATTCCTTATGGCCACACGCGAAGCTATTCTGATATTGCGAAAATGA
>JAQULH010000007.1:23613-48929 GCA_029004215.1 Patescibacteria group bacterium
GGTAAGTTAAAAAAGTTTGATTTACCAATCAAATTAACCGGAACCACATTCCAGAAAAGTGTCTGGAAAGCCTTAGGCCGGATTCCTTATGGCCACACGCGAAGCTATTCTGATATTGCGAAAATGATAAAAAAGCCGCGAGCTGTCCGGGCCGTTGGCACGGCTATTGGGAATAACCCTATCGGAATCGTCTTACCGTGTCATCGAGTTATCAGGTCAGACGGCAAGATTGGGGAGTTTGCCTGGGGTATAAAAATCAAAAAGCAATTATTAAAACTTGAATCTGCAATTTAGCGGCGGCCAACAATAAACTCTTTGGCAGTCATAGCTCTCTTGCCCTCAGGTTGGAGTTCTAATATTTCGAGTGAATTCCCGTCGCCGCAAATGACGACAAGTTTGTCATTTTGGACATTCAGTTCCCCAGCCTTCTTAGTACTTGTCAGGTCGCTCAAGAACGTTTTTAATATTTTTATCCTTTTTCCAGCCCATTCAGTCCAAGTTCCTGGCCACGGATTATAAGCGCGGACAAGCCGCTCGATTTCGGCTGCTGACTTTGTCCAATCTAATTTACCGTCTTCGCGTGACAAAAGCTTGCAATAAGTTGCTAGTGAGTGATCTTGCGGTTGAGGAGTGATTTTGCCGTCCAAATAACCTGCCAAGATGTCTGGCAGAGTTTCTGCACCAAGTTGTGAAAGACGGTTATGAAGCTGGCCACCAGTTTCTTCTGGGCCTATTGCAATTTCTTTTTGCGCCAGTATATCTCCGTGGTCCATCTCTGCATCCATGAGCATGACTGTCACGCCGGTCTTTTGGTCACCTTCGGCAATAGCTGCTTGGACGCAAGATGCGCCGCGATGCAAGGGGAGGAGTGAGCCGTGGACATTGATGCAGCCATGTTTTGGCAGGTCTAAAATTCTTTGAGGAATGATTTTGCCATATGAGACGACAACATAAGCATCAACCTTTCCGTCATTCCGAGCGGAGGCGAGGAATCCGCGGAGCTGGTCATAACTCTCGTCCGTCTTTATCTTTTCAAACTGAAAGACTTGCACATCATGTTCTTGAGCTATTACTTTGACTGGAGGAGGCGTCAAAGTCTGATGGCGGCCAATTGGAGCGTCTGGTTTGGTTACGACAGCTACGACCTCGAATCGGGTATCTTTAAGCAAGGCCTCGAGCGAAGGGGTTGAAAAGTCGGACGTGCCAAAGAAGACAATTTTGTAGGCCATAATTGTTTTAATTAAATTAGAGTATTTGTTGCACCCTGCCCACCTGACCTGACGTTAAACGTACTTTTATGCCGCGCGGATGGTTGGCGGAGCTGGTTAAGAGGTCCTGGACAATGCCTTCAGTCAATTTGCCAGTTGGTTGGTCTTTTTTGAGCACGATAGCAACTTTGATGCCTGGCCGAATATCGAGTCGTCTTTGACCAGTCTTAACCTGTTGGGCAACAGGCGACAAGATCCTCTGAGCTTCTTTTAAGAAAGTTAATTCGCGTTTTTGTATAAAAATTCCTTCGTAGCATTCCGGCTCATCAATTTCGACAGCCTGTATTGCTTCCGGTAAAGTCATCCAAACTGTTCTATAGCCATCTTCTATCTCATCTTTTTCGAGGTTTGGTTCGCCTTTTGAGATGACCCTGCCCAAATAACAATAATTAGTTTGTTGGAGATTATATTTGGACCTATATTCCATGACTTTGCCGATTTCTTGCCCAACTTCAATCTTACAGCCGATTTCCTCCACACATTCGCGCTTAACTGCTTGTATCTGATCCTCACAAGATTCTATCCCGCCCCCGGGTAATTTGTGAAAATTAAATTTAGAGACAAAAAGTAGAGGAACCATCCCGTTTTCATCAAATAGTACAGCGCGTGAACCTTCTCTGATTCTGACGTTGGACTCATCAACTAGTTCTGCGTCCTTGATGATTTTGAGAAGTTTCATGCGATTTAATTTATTTCAGCTGCCAGTCCCCGCGCGTGATCTCAGTCGCCTTATCCACGAACAAGATACCGTCCAAATGGTCAACTTCGTGTTGGGTGACAACTGCATCAAAGTTTTTTAGGTCCATTTCAGCTCGGCGGCCGTGGCGGTCCAGAAACTTGACCGTGATGCGCTTAGGGCGAGTCACCATGCCATAGACGCCAGGCACGCTAAAGCAACCTTCCTCGGTCTCAGTCGTGGCTGTCGCTGACTTCGTGATGACCGGATTGATCATTATTTTGCGTTCTTTTGAAAGCTGGGCAACAATCACTCTTTGGTTAATTCCGCATTGAGGTGACGCCAAACCAGCCGCGTTTAGTTGCGTTTCAAAAGTTTTAATGAATTTTTCTAAAAAGTCCTGGAACTCCTGGGTCGTGATTTTTTCCACAGGCACCTCAACTGACCGTTCGCGGATGGACGGTTCTTTGTAGGTCACTATGCGGAAAATATCAGGCATATTGATTGCTAATATTAGCTGAAAAAGGCAATTGGGTCAAGATCTAGGATACCGAGAGATGAAAAAGGCGTCAAAATAGGGATAATTTTCTCACGTTTAAGGCTGCTGGGAGGCAAAAGGTGATAAATAACGCGCGATTCTCTGGTATTTGGGCGATTCTCGACAGGATATGGACCACGTATTTCCCAGCCAGTTTGGCTCAAAGCTGTTTGGAGTTGGACAGTTATCGGGTCTACGACATCCACTTCTGACATGACGATTAGCTTAATTAAGAGGCGAACTGGTGGATAACCAAATTGCTTACGGTCGGCCAGCTCTTTTGACCAGGTTTTACGCAGGCCTTCGTCAGTCAGCCAAGTTGGACATTCATTAACCAAACCCTCAGGACCTTGGACTATGAGTTCGCATTTGGACAAACTGGCTTGGGCAGCCAAACGCCTAAAGGCAATGACCAATCTTTCTTTGCGGCGGATGTCTTCAGTGTAGCCTCCGATAAAATTGAGGTTGGTCACGACAACTAAACTTTGCGGCGGAAGATTTTGCAGTTGCCACTCAGAGATGTCTAAAACTTTTATGTCAGCATTACTAAAAGCTTTATCTAGTTGCTTTTGCAAAAGATCACTGCCGATCATTGATTTTGCCAAATCAGAGCCGTTGCATTGTGGGCAAGATAGGGGAAGCGATTCTTTATGGCCGCAACGGCGGCATAAGGCTTGGGTTGTCGCATTGGTCATGCCATAGCCGCATTTGGCGCAAGCCATTGTCCAACCGCAATCAGCGCATCGAATCCGGCCGCGGGCGCCGCCTACGGCATGCAACACGCGGACTGGTTGGTGATTTTCCAAAGCTTCGGTGATTGAGTTGATGGTTTTGGCTGTGATTGATTCCACGTTGGATCTTGAGCCTGGAACCAGCGGTTCTACTTTCAGTTTGACTTCAATTGGTGGAGAGGGCGGTTGGTTGGGCTCTCGGCTAAGTTTGGGGGTCGTGCCGATAGATACGACCCGCAGGGACGGATTGTTTTGAGCGGCCAGTTCGACTAACAGCCTTGCGTCATAACGTGGCGTCAGCTCGTCTTGCTTGTAATCATCATTTTCCGGCTCATCAACAATTACGACATCAGCGCAGATGCCGAGCCAAGCGCCCAACCTTGTCGTGACCAGCATGCCGTGCGGTTCCTGCAAAAAGCCTGTCCAGGCTTTCCAGGCAGCGCCCGCGGCTGTTTGCGCATGAAAGCCCTGGCAACCTAGTTTTTTTTGAAGATAGTCAACGCGAGATTGCCAAGGAGTTAAAATCAACACGCGGCCGTTGGATTGTTCCTGTTGTGCTGTATCCAGGATGCTGTTTGGTCCAGTGTAACGGTTGATCAAATATCTTTCTTCAACTTGTTTGGCATCGGCTGGGCGGTGGGAATTGTAAGTCGGTGTGTGCGGCTCTTCAGTCAGACTCAAACGCTTGGGCACGATGCGCAGCCAGGCGTTGAGCAGAGTCGCTGGCGAAACAAACAGTTCATGAGCCGCTTGGAGGCAGTAGTCAACAATCGGCTCTGGCAGCTTGAGGATCTTATCTGGTTTGGGTAAAGCTATGGCTTTGTCAGCGAACTCGCTGGTAGGCGATATTTTGGCGACTAGGGCAGGGATCATCCTGTTACGAAAAGGGACCAGCATCAAGTCGCCGATATGGGCTGTGCCGTCTAGTAATTGGTAATCAAAAAAATCATGCCCCGCAGGCATCTTCAAGGCTGGGATAACGGAGATGAACATTGTTAGGCTATGTCAAACTTGGCGACAACGTAACCAACACCAAATGGTGCTTCGTAGCTCAAAACGTGCGGTGTGACATTCATATTCTCCAATGTGCCGAGAAAAGTCGAGATAGGGCGGTAACCGCATTGTCCGGCGTTCTCGACCGTTTCGAGCGACATCGAGAGCAGGGGATTTGGGTCATTGGCGGCTAAAGCTTTTTGGACAGCTTCATCAAACTTCGGGCCTTCGGTAGATGGGCCGCCCGGCGACTCAGCTGTCAACTTGTGCGACAGGTCGGCGCTGGCAATGACTGCCACGCGGCGCGTTTCAGCATGTATGACGCGCTTGAGTTGGCGGCCAAATTCAAAATGAGCCTTACCATCCATCATGGACGGTGAGACAGGGAAAAGTTTCCAGTTAGCTAAATGCGATGTCAAAAGCAAAATCGGGATTGAATATCCATAGTCCAATTCTTCGCTTGAAGTCAAAGTAAATGGCACGCCTTCTTCTCGCATCTTGCGGTGTGTGCGGTCGATTAACATGAAATCGCTTTTGGCAGTCACGTTGGTCGAGAAGTCACCAAAGGATTTTAAGGTGCCGTTATAACTGCCGGCCATGTTGGCGCTAAAAGAATCAGGATAACGCGGGCCATGCGGTGCAATAATGCAGATTGTTTCCGGTTTGGCGATATAAAGCGCCTGCTCAACTTCTTGGTAAGCTGCCAAGGTTTTGGCCAGTTGGGCTTGATGCTCTTTGCCAATGGAAGGTATGAGCAAAGGAGAGTGCGGGACAATGGCTGCGAAAACGATCATAGTTTTATTGGTTGACAGTAAGTTGTGCGGGAGTTGATGGTTGGGAAGCGGGTGTTAAAGGCAAGCCGATCTCATAAGTTCGCAAGACGTGATCTGGAATTATGGCCACATTTTGCCACTTATAACCCATAAGTTCAAAAATTTCAGCCGATGGGATTGGCCTTAGCCTACTGTCTTCCACCACGTAAACGTCAGGTACTGACTTGGCGCGTACAAGCTCACCGGCTTGGAGTTGGTAGGGATCGCCAAGCGTGTAGGCATCAAGAGTTTTGGCTGCCACGCTCTTGATTGGCCGGCCTGGAAAATAAAGTTTTACAAAGACAATATCCGGGATAGCGTGTTTCACACTGTTTTCAACATACCAAACAGTTGATGATTTGGCTGCTTTCAAAAGTGCGCCTTGGGGAAAGGAGGTTGTCTCGGTAATCGGATCAAGCACTGCCAGGTCTGCGACATTTTGTTCTGTGGCATCAATCACATCATCTTCCACAAAACCGAATTTCCTAAAAGCTTTTTGGTTGGCTATCAAGCGTTTACCGCTGGAAGTGATTAGATAAAGGTTTTCCTGTTCTGTCCGGATGATTGAGTACTTTGGAAATTTAACCTGCTCACCGTCTGGATAGGCTGAGAGGTCAGTATCAGAAGCCTCGAGGATTTTTTTTGGGTCAGCCATTGACAGCAAGACAGACTCGCTGGCAAATTCGCGTTTTTGTCCGCCCTGGATCAAATAAGCTTTGTCGCTCGGCAGCCCGCGCACGATTGTGCCATTGGGATAGGTCAGTGAGAACCAGCGTTTCCAAATCTTCCAAAGGTTATAGTTGCCATGCAAGTGCGGAGTATAGGTATAAAGCATGGCCGTCGCATTATTGCTTGGTATTACAACCTGGCCATCAACATTCATAGCCTTGCCAACTGCTTTGCCCGAAATCGTGGCACCAAAAGTCAAAAGCTGCATCAGATATTTTTCACGATGTTGCTTGGCCGCGTATTCCATCTGGTTGGCAAAACCTTTGTATTGTTGGATGGAAGGATCGTCTTTGCTGCAGCTGTCGCAAACAGCATAACCAGCAGCCCAATCCAGCTGCCTTTGGCTGGGGCTGGAATCTTCAACCAAAGATTGTTCCTTCTGGAGCAGGGCAATCAAGTACTTTGGGTTCAATTTATATGATTGGGCTACGCGCCATATGATATCTACGGCCGGTTTTTCGATACCATCAATGTCCCTGACTTGGAGATCAGCTAAAGCGCCTTTGCTCTGTAAAAAATGCTTGAGATAGTCATAGCCCATGCCATAGACATCAAACATGTCATCATCAGTCAGGATGGAGTTTGGGTCAAAACCAGGATCGGTGTTTGTGGCTGAGGTTTGGGCCAGAACTTGGCCGCCTGAGCAGACTGAATTTGCCAATAAGGCTAAAACAACCAAATAAAATTTAATACGTTTGTTTAACATGCCTATAACCTAGCACAGATGCAGCCAGACATGTAGGATAGTCTAATCTATGAGGAGTATTTTGGGTATTGCTGCCGGTATTCTCATTTTGGCCTTGTTTAGCCAATGGATCAGGCTCCCATTGGGTTTTCAGGGTGTCTGGATGAGCCCAGACGAGACGGCAAATGTGGTGGCTGGGGTTTCTTTTGCCGAACATGGGACTTTTGCCTTGCCTTTTGAGCTTGTTAAATCTTTTCCATGGGCAGTGCCCAGGAGTTTTGTGGCCATGGTCAGCCAAGGTCAAATCGTGCCGGTTGGTTTTTTAGGTATGCCTTTGGTTTTAGCTGGTGCGTTCAAGCTAGCCGGTACCTTTGGTGTGATTCTTTTTACTCCGCTGATTGCTTTGCTGACACTTTGGGCTTTGTGGCAAATCCTGCCCAAAGCCTGGCCAAAGATAGCTCGCGTTTCAGCTCTCTTGGTTTGGATGAGTTTTCCGACGGTTATTATCTATGCCAATCGCGGCGCTTTTGCCAATCTTTTTATCACCTGTCTTGCCATTTGGATTTGGTGGCTTTTAACCAAAGCTAAAGGATTTTGGACATGGCCTATGGCCGGAGCTCTACTGGGTCTAGCCTGTGTCATCCGTCCTCCCGAAGCTGTTTGGTTGTTGCCATTAGCGGTCTTTGCAATTTTGTACAACAAACACCTTGTCATTGCGAGGAGCAGCAGCGACGAAGCAATCTCCGGAGATTGCCGCGCTACGTCGAACTCCGCTCGCAATGACAAAGTAAAAGCTGTGGTTGCGGGAGTTGTTTTTGCACTCATGCTTTTGGGAGGAGCATATCTGGGTTACAAAACTTATGGTCATTGGTTGGCGAGTGGTTATCAAATCAGGCCAATGACGACCGTTGTCAGTGATCAAACTGTGCAACAGGCCACAAGCAAGGCTGTTTCAATTTTTAGTATCCAACCTTTGGCAACACATCCCAAGAGTATGCTTTGGAATGCCTGGAAATATCTTGGCGGGATCTTGTGGCCTTGGACTTTGATGGGGATCTTGTCTTTGGGTTTATGCATTCAAAAGCGAGTTTGGACAACTCCGGAAAAATGGATTATGGCAGGTGCGCTGTGGACATTTGTCTGGTTGGTGGGTTTTTACGGCAATGGATTATATCAAGACCATGTTGGCACCAATATCCCAAGCATGGGCAACTCCTATCTCCGTTATCTTCTGCCACTTTCAGTCATGGCGGCCGTTGGCGCTGGATATTTGGTAAATGAGTTGTGGAAATACTGGAGCTTGCGTACCATGGCAGTTGTCTTAACAGCTTTTTTAGTATTTGTTGGCCTATGGGACGCCTCAGCCAGGGATGATGAGGGTATGTTGGCCAACCAAAAAGAATTTTTTCGTTATGCGGCCATAAGGCAGCAAGCTCGTTCCATGCTGGCACCCGGGACAGTTGTCTTGTCTGACAGGAGCGACAAAATATTTTTTCCTGTTTTCCCGGCAGTTTCTCCAATGCCCAAGCCGGAAGACATTGTTGCCTTGGGGGGTAAAGTGAACGTCGCACTTTTCATGCGCACGATTAACGACCGAGAAGCATCGGATTGGCAAAGCAAGGGTATAAACCTTGTCCCACTGTTCACAAGCAACAACGAAAGCCTGTATGATGTTAAGTGAAATTTGCAATGAAGTGGCTTAATGATTTTTCTTTGCCAAGATGGCTGGTTATACCAATCTGCACTTTGCCGTGGATTTTTGGTGCTTTTATTTTGGTTTGGATTTTAACTTTACGTTTTCCACTCTCAGGTGTCTTTAAAGTGGAAAGCAGCATGACGGGCCAGAGCGCTTTCATCTACCCGTTTTTACCCGGTGAACGCACAACCTCGCCTGGCAAGCAGGCTGATGGTTGGAGCGGCCAGAGGATCATTGGAGATCCTGTTTACATGAACGCCAGGACGCCTGGGCCTTATGATACTGTCGAAGTTGAGATGGATTTTCGCGCCCTGCGCCAGCCGCTGGTCGAGTTTGGGCTGGTGCGGGATGCAGAGGGTAAGGAATTGGACCTTTATCCTTGGTATTCTGAAATGTTGGAACAACCGGCTTGGCAAATCGTTAAGGATAATCAGAAAGTTTTGGGTTATATTTCGTCAGGCATTTCACCCAAGCGGTTAGCGAGCAGTGATACGCGCGGCTTGGCTATTTGGGGCACGACAACTACCAGCCCATTAATGGCGGATGATAACTTGTTGAGTTCGAAAAAGACAATAGTCTCCTTGCGAGGGTCGCATGATTTTTGGGTTGTGCCAACCCAGGGTCAGATAGATTTCCAGATGGAAATCCAAGATGTGAACCGTAATCGGAGCGGTGGGATTATGGCATGGCAAGTGACTAGGGACGGAAATTTGGTTTTGCAGGATGTCGTGAACACTGGCGGCAGCATGGATCGAGGTTATGGAGCGGTCATCCCAGTCACTATCCGACTTAAGTCGCTTGAGCCGGGCGTCTATCGCATAAAAGTCATGGCAGATGACGATGTGTTTATCCGAAGCATTGCCACGCGCAACCCCCGTTGGGTGGTTGGCCCGCGTTTGGTGGTAGGGGATATTGTCGGATTCGCTACGACTTCCACCAACGCGCTTAAAGCTTGGACAACCGCCAGGCATATTGTAGCTGAAACATTCCATAAAGAAGGTTTGCAGGATGTGCAGTTCGGACCGACCAAGGGCTCGGTTAAAAGGACGCATACAGCAGTCCGGATTGATCGGACTGATCCGATTGTTGAACCAATAGTCATCTCAGCCACGCATGGAGACATCCGGTTAGTGGCTGATGGTTATTTTGCTTTTTCGCCAGAAACTTTTTTTGAACCGCAGCCTCGCAAGCTGACACCGCAAACAGATGGGTCGAAAGAAGGCATCCAAGCAGTGCTAACACCTTATGTGCGCGTTCAAGACTTGGGCGATGGCTGGAAGCGGGCAAGTTTGACCTTACCCATAACGCCTGATTTGGACACTTTGCGATTCGTGCTCTCTGCGCCGGGTATTGCCTCGCGCGCTGGGTCAGTTGATATCAGGCATGTCGCTTTGACTTATTGCCGGCCTCCCGTGACCTGGCGGACTTGGTGGTCATTACTTCTAGCCGAAGCCAAGCGCGCTTGGCACAGATTATGAGTTTAAGGGACGCTATCTGGTCATTCTTGACCCAAATCGCGCTGGCAGCAGCTGTGACTTTGGTTTTACTGATGGGCATTGAGTGGTTAATGCCCGGTGCCGTCTTGCCCTTTGTGGATGTTTTGGATTGGCTTTTGCCAATCACGATTTTACTGGTCATTGCTTTAGCCCATGGGATTAGCCTCTCAAAATTGTCTAAAATAGCCCAAATAACTATTGGCGCTGTCATCGGGGCCGGGTTGCTTGCCATCTTGGCCATTCGTGTGGAAAACTATAAACCTTCTGTTTTGGCACTTTTAATAGCCTTTGGTATCCTGGTCTGCACTTGGCTGTGGGCCGCATCTAAACCTGATAACCCCTGATCAATATGACTGATTGTTTGTTCTGCAAAATAATTGCTAAAACCATCCCAGCGGAAATTGTTTATGAGGATGACGACGTCTTGGCGATTTTGGATATCAATCCGGTCAATCCGGGCCATACCTTGGTCATGCCCAAACAACATTATGAAGATTTCATGTCGCTGCCGGACGAGACTTGCCTGCCTATATCAAAAGCCATCAAAAAGATAATGCGAGTCGTTAAGGAAGAGCTGGGATATGAAGGTGTCAATCTCATTCAAAGCAACGGGACTGTGGCCGGCCAGGTCATTCTGCATTTGCATTTTCATGTCATCCCTCGCCAAATCAGCGATGGCTATACCCATTGGCATGGCCATGAGTATGGGGATGGTGAGAAATCAATCATGGGTGCTAAGATTCGCGAAGCAATAGAAAACATATGAAACTACTAGTCTGCGGCGGGGCCGGCTTTATTGGCTCCAACTTCATCCGTTATAAGCTCCAATCCGATCATGGGACCAGCATTGTTAACTTCGACAAGCTGACCTATGCCGGTAATTTGGATAATTTGAAGGATGTCGAGTCTGACCTGCGTTATAAGTTTGTGCAAGGCGATATTACTGACCTTGATGCTTTGAATAAGGTCATGCAAGAAAATAAGATTACCCATGTCATCAACTTTGCGGCCGAGTCGCACGTTGACCGCTCAATCCACGGCGGCTGCAAGGATTTTGTGTTGACCAACAGTTTGGGCGTGCAAATGATTCTGGATGCAGTCAGGGCCAATAACGTAGAAAAATACGTCCAAGTTTCTACTGACGAAGTTTATGGAGCTTTGGAATTGGACGACCCTTCAAAATTTACGGAAGAAACGCCGATCCAGCCAAACATGCCTTATGCTGCCGCTAAAGCCGGAGGCGACTTGATGTGCCATGCCTATTGGGTGACGCATAAAGTACCAGTTGTTGTAACTCACTGCTCAAATAACTACGGACCGTACCAGTTTCCGGAAAAAGTTATCCCGTCTTTCATTTTGCGCATCAGCAAGGGCGAGCAGGTCCCGATTTACGGCGATGGGTTGAACGTGCGCGATTGGGTCCATGTTATTGACCATGCCAGGGCCTTGGATCTCTTGTTGCAAAAAGGCGAACCAGGCCAAGTTTACAATATCGGAGCAGACAACGAACGAAATAACCTAGAAGTCACGCGCTTGTTGCTGAAATATTTTGGCAAAGGCGATGAGATGATTAAATTCGTGGAAGATCGCAAAGGCCATGATAGGCGCTATGCCATAGACGCGAGTAAAATCAAGGCTTTGGGCTGGTCACCGCTTTATCCTCGCGAAAAGTTTGAAGAAGCTTTGAAAGAAGAAATTGAATGGTACTTGGCCAATAACGATTGGGTGGAAGCAGTTTGGAAGCGCAAAGCCGAGTGGGACGAAAAAGCACTAAGGGTCTAAATATGAAAGGCATCATACTCGCCGGCGGCACAGGCACACGCCTCTTGCCGCTGACAGCCGTCCTGACCAAGCAATTATTGCCGGTCTATGATCGGCCCATGATTTTTTACCCGCTGAACACTTTGGTCAAAGCGGGGATTAAAGACGTTCTGATTATCGTGGCGCCGGATTATTCCGGGAGTTTCTTAAACCTGCTGGGTTCAATGTTACGGCCTTATGGCATTAACATCTCATTCGTTGTCCAAAAAGAACCACGCGGTCTGCCGGAAGCCTTCATTCTGGCCGAGGACTTTTTGGATGGGGAAGCAAGTGCCATGGTTTTGGGCGACAATATTTTTGAAGACGATTTCGTCGAAGCTATCAGTACGTTTAAGGAAGGCGGTCGGATTTTTGCGAGAGAAGTGCCGGATCCAGAGCGTTTTGGAGTTGTGGAGTTTGACTCAACAACTGGTAAAGTCCTATCAATCGAGGAGAAGCCGGCCCAGCCCAAGAGTAGGTTCGCCATCCCTGGCATGTATATTTTTGACGGCCAGGCGCCGCAAATCGCTAAGAGTTTGACTCCTTCCAAACGCGGTGAGATTGAAATCGTTGATATGCACCGAGACTACCTTAATCAAGGCAAGCTGGATGTGCGGGTCATAAACGGAGGTTATTTTGACGCCGGCACGCCGGATGCCTTGCTCGAAGCATCAAACTACGTCAAAGCCCACGATTTCAAATCGCGCTTCCATCCTGATATAGAAAAAGCCATCACGGAGTTTAACGTTGAGTTTAAGCGGCTAGTGTCACTGCGACTAAAATCCTAGTTTTCCGAGTGGTGAGAAAGTGGAAGTCTTAAGTGAAAGCGGCAACCTCCAAAAGCCGCTTTTGTTGTCTTTGCGGCCAGCGATATAAACGTAATTATCAATAATCGCCGCATCCTTAATCTCATCAAAGGTTGCCAGGACTGTTTTATTGCGGCCATTGCGGTCATCCAAGCTAAACATCGAGATTTCTTGTTTAGTAGCCACCATCACATCTCGTCCTTCGGCCTGCCACGAAACGCTGACCAACGGATCGCTTTGGCGATAAATGAGTTGCGGATCCTGGCCAACTAACCAAACCCAGGCTTCGTTATTATTTTTGTAGGCAAACTGTATCTGCTTTTTATAAATAATCGGCAAAAGCCAATCGCCCGTAGCCTGGCGGCTGACAGATTGGGATCGGGTTGTATCCATCCAAAGCCAATGGTTCTGATCACGCAAAATAACTGAACCGTTTTTTTGGTACCACAATTGCCATTGGCCAGGCGGCAAAACTAAACCCTGTTTGGCATTATCGCCTTGCACCAGGATCAAGCCTGCGTTTTGAGGCAACTCCTGAATTTTCCAACCATTGTAAGCGTCCTTGAGGCCAGCGGGTTTTTCTTGCCGCTCGACGCTCTGGTCGCTGCGAATGGAAAATTGGTTGTCAGCCGTGTAACCGACTAAGCCGTTTGATTCCCAATGGAAAACTCCATCCGGTACTTTGGAAACCAAAGTTGGGCTTGTCTGCACCAGCCAGTTGCCAGGTGTGCTTGAGACATTGCCTTGGACTAAGACTCGTTGGCTGTCATAAGGATTCCAAACGATATCCGATACTGCAATATTTTCTTTAGTCGTGACGCTTTTAATGATTTGTCCATTTTTATCAACTTCGCCAAATGAAGTTGAACCGTTTGTTTCTTTAGACACCACCAAAGAAAGTCCGGCATCAATATCGCTAAAAATATGTTCAACATTGGTTTCGCTTATGAGCTGGGGACTGACGTTCGGCCAAAGTATAAGCTCAGAAGCAAAAGTCACCCTTTCGGGTTCGATCCAAAGCGTCTTGGACCAAGGATGGTAGCCATTCAGGCTAAGCTCTATGTTATAGTTGCCTGGTGCCATGTTTTGCAGGGTAACGGACGTTGTCTCGGGTATGCTCTGCCCGTTCAGTTTTATGCTGGCACCGGCCGGTTGAGTGTCGATAATTAAAGTACCATTGCGTTCAATGGCATGTTTCTTAGGGTTCCAGCGGTATCCGGACGTATAAAAAACCAAAGCCGGAGCTATGATGATAAAAATGATAGTAAACATCCAAGGCAAAATCTTGCGGTGGAAGGGGGTTTTGGGCATATTTTTTGATAGCTTCCGCCACAGGCGGATCAGCCTTTGGCTGATACAATTTACAACGGATTGGGAATTAGGTAAACTCTTCCCATGTTAAATCCATCCAAACGCCTATCCCGCCCATTAGTCTGGGCTTTTTGCATCTTGGCTATTGCAGCCTCATGTTTTGCTGGAGGCCTTTATGTTGGCCGGGCAGGTACAACTAAAGCCGCGACTAGCGTTGTTGGCGACAAGACTGTCGAAGGCACTGGTTCTTTCCCGCCGGCCGGTACGGTAGACAACAAGATGCTTAATTTTAGCCAATTTTGGGATTTATGGAAGACTTTGAAGTTAAAGTACTATGATAACGTTTCTGAGGAAAAAATGTTTTATGGTGCCATGAGCGGCATGACAGCCGCCCTGGGAGATCCTTATACGTCCTTTTTTGAGCCAAAGATTGCCAAGGAGTTTAGTGACTCTCTCAAGGGCGAATTTGAGGGCATAGGCGCGGAAATCGGCGTTCGCAATAACCAACTGCAAGTCATAGCCCCGTTGCCAGGTACGCCGGCAGAAAAGGCGGGGATTTTGTCGGGTGATTATATTTTGGGCATTAACGGTACGAGCACTGAAGGCATGGTAACAGAAGAAGCGGTAACTTTGATCCGCGGGCCAAAAGGCACAACTGTCACGCTTAAGATTGGCCGATTGCCTAAGTCCAAGTCGCCAGCTTCAAAGTCTGCCGCCACATCGACTAAGGAAGAACCCATCATCAAAGAATACAAAATCAAGCGCGACAAGATAACCATCAAGAGCGTCATACTCACTTGGCCAAAAGATGGCATTGCCATGATTGCCGTAACTAACTTCAATCAAGATACTGATGTTGAGTTCAAGGCAGCAGTGGACGAAGCCTTGGCCAAGAACGCTAAAGGCATAATCCTTGATTTGCGTAATGATCCGGGCGGATATCTGGACAGGTCAACAGCTATCTCGGGTGAATGGGTAGGTGATCAGGTGGTTGTAAGTGAAAGGCGCAAGGGCAAGATCATCGATGAGTTCCGAGGGACTGGTAACGCGCGGCTTAAGAGCATCCCGACAGTTGTCTTGGTTAACCAGGGTTCGGCTTCAGCAGCCGAAATAGTGGCCGGCGCCTTGCAGGACTATGGTTTGGGCAAGATTATTGGCATGAAGACTTTTGGCAAAGGCTCTGTCCAGGATTACTCTGAATTTGATGATGGCAGTGCTATCAAGATCACGATTGCCGAGTGGTTAACTCCCAAAGGGCGTTCCATTAACAAAAGCGGCATACAACCGGATATTGAAGTTGATAGGACGATTGATGACTATAATGAAAACCGTGACCCCCAACTCGATAAAGCGCTCGAATACCTTGTCAGCCCAACAACCACAACAGCAAAGTGAGAAAGGTGAGGGTAAGGCTAATAATCAACGCAAACCAAAGCGCCATTTTAGGCACCAGCCTTTTAAGTCACGCCCAGTGCGCCAAACTTCGGCTGGCGGCATCATCTTCCGTCGTAACAAAGGGCGCGTAGAAATTTTGTTTTTAAAACGTGAAGATGGAAGATGGACTTTTCCCAAAGGCAAACAACAACTTGGTGAATCGTATGTGGTTGCAGCTATCCGAGAGATCAGAGAAGAGACGGGCATAGCCCATTTGAGGTTTGTGGCGCCTTTGGGCTACACGGCCTTCCGATATACAGAGCGCCACCAGGGCCCTGCCAAGCCAGTTGCTAAAACAATCCATTTCTTTTTGTTCGAAGCGCCGGCCGAAGCCCAGGTCCATTTGCCAGGCTCTGAAGGCATTGTGGATGCTTCTTGGGTAAGAGCGGACCGAGCTTTTGCAACGTTAAGTTACCGTAATATGGACCGACTTTTGGCCAAGGCCATGCGGTTAATTGTGGCTGAGGAGAGAAGCTGATGCCTGTGGATTACGGACGTGCTATAATCTGAACCCGTATGAGAAGAAAACGGAAATCCACAAATCGTCGCATGACGATTTTTGTCGTTGGAGGCGTTATGAGCGGCGTAGGCAAAGGAGTTGTCACGGCGTCCATCGGCACCTTGCTCAAAGAGTGTGGGCTTAAAGTCACGGCCGTAAAAATCGACCCTTATGTTAACGTCGATGCCGGGACAATGAATCCGATTGAGCATGGCGAAGTTTTTGTGACCAAGGACGGGGCAGAAACAGACCAGGACATGGGCAATTACGAACGGTTTTTGGAAGTTGATGTGCCGCGCGTCAATTATATGACAACCGGCGCCGTTTATCAGACGGTCATTGAGCGTGAAAGGTCATTGGGTTATGGCGGCAAGACGGTTGAGGTTGTGCCGCACATACCACTCGAAGTCATCAGCCGCATCAGGGCGGCCCAAGAGGCGAGCGACGCGGATGTGACCATGGTTGAGATTGGGGGCACGGTGGGGGAATACCAAAACGTCCTGTTCCTCGAAGCAGCTCGCATGATGAAGCGCGACGAACCGCATAATGTCCTGATTGTACTTGTCAGCTACATGCCTGTACCGGCTTCGCTTGGTGAGATGAAAACAAAGCCAACGCAATATGCGGTTAAACTCGTCAACGAGGTTGGCTTATTCCCGGATTTGATAGTCACTCGCTCCACGCATGTCATAGATGATGTGCGCAAGGCCAAGCTCGGTTTTAATTGCGGCCTAAAAGCTGAGGATATTATTGCCGCACCGGACGTCCCATCGATTTACGACGTGCCGTCACTTTTTCGCAAACAGCATGTGCCGGAAATAATCATAAATAAATTAAAGATTAGGGGACGCTGTCCCATCAAATCACCCTGGGTGGAGTTTTCCAAAAAAATTCATCGCAAAGGTAAGCCTGTGCGCATCGGCATTGTCGGCAAGTACTTTTCGACAGGAGATTTCGTGTTGGGCGATGTATATCTTTGCGTTATCGAAGCCTTGAAACATGCTACTTGGCACTTAAAAGCCACGCCAGAGATTACGTGGATCAACAGCGAGGAGATCGAAAAGAAACCGAAAGAAATAAGTCGCATTTTGGGCAAATTGGATGGCATCCTGATTCCTGGTGGTTTTGGTAATCGTGGGGTTGAAGGCAAGATAATGGCTGTCAAATATGCTCGCGAGCACAAAGTGCCATATTTTGGACTTTGTTACGGCATGCAGATGGCCACGATTGAAGTAGCGCGCAATATTTTAGGTTGGACTGATGCCAATACAACTGAAGTCGACAAACAGACCAAGCACCCCGTCATTCATCTTATGAACGAGCAGGAGGAACGGTTACGCAATACCAGTTATGGCGGGACAATGCGCCTTGGAGAATATCCTTGTATTTTGCAGTCAGGCTCTTTGGCCAGGCGTTTGTATGGCCACGAGTTTGTCATGGAGCGCCATCGCCATCGCTACGAGTTTAACCCGGTTTACCGTGAGAGGCTTGAAAACGCGGGATTGCATTGCGTTGGCACTTCGCCGGACAATAATTTGGTGGAAATCGTTGAATTCAAAAATCATCCTTTCTTTTTGGCCACACAGTTCCATCCGGAATTCTTGTCGCGGCCGTTCCATCCGCATCCGCTATTTGTGGGTTTCATCAAAGCGGCATTAAACAAAAAACGGGCCTAAGCCCTTTTTTGGTTTTGCTGTGGATATTGTGCTATAATTGCATAAATTATGAATTTAACGGTCCAAACCGTCCTCGCAATAATCGCCATAGCTGCTTTTGTTTTTGCGGCTTACAAGTGGCAACAAGGCAAGAAAGTACCGGACCTGGGCATGAACTCCTTTACGCAGGATATTACGGAACTGGCCAGGAATAAAAAGTTAGGCAAGGTTGTCGGCATGGAAGAAGTGATTGACCGGATTATCCATGTTATTGCCCGCAAGCAAAAGAATAACCCCTTGCTTATCGGCGAGCCTGGCATAGGTAAAACGGCGGCCGTGGAAGGCCTTGCCCAGCGTATCGTCCAAGGCGACGTGCCTAAACAATTTAAGGATAAAAAAATCTTGGCGCTTAAGCTCGGAGTATTGATGGCAGGTACTAAATACCGAGGCGAACTCGAAGATCGCTTACGGACGCTGCTGGAGTCTTTTCAGGAACGTTCACGCGAAGTCATCCTTTTCATCGATGAAATCCACATGATCGAGCAAGCGCGCGGAGGGGAAGGGTCGTTGGATTTAGCCGATATCCTTAAACCAGCCCTGTCCCGCGGCGACTTGCAGGTTATTGGCGCAACAACTTGGAAAGAATACGAACAATACATCAAACCGGACCAAACAGTTGAACGCAGGTTCCAACCGATTTTGATGCAAGAGCCTTCCAAGGCTGATACGCGGCAGATTTTGGATGGTGTTAAAAAAGAATATGAGGCTTACCACGGCGTTTGCATCCCGGATGAAACGATAACGGCCGCGGTGGAAGCCGCTGACAAGTTCATTAAGGGCCGCAATATGCCGGATAAGGCCTTTGACGTGATTGATGAAGCTTGCGCCAAGGTATCGATCGAAACTTCATCCAAACCGCACGGAGCAGCCTTGGGTTTGGTGCATGCCGCTTCGGCCAAAGCCAAACTTGAGTGCGGAGATAAGACTCCAATCGTTACGCCGCAAGATGTGGAATCCATTGCCAAAGAATGGAAACTCAAACAACCCAAAACAAGCAGCTCGTAATTTTTTAATAGTTAATTTTAATTTTATGGCTACTCGAACCAAAACGAGAACCAGGACCAATACCAAGACCATAGCGATCGCCGCTGCGGTTGTCGGCTTAGCTGCCGCTGCCGGCTTGGGATATAACATGGTGCGACGACCGGTAACTAATCCTACGCCGGTAACCAATACTGTTGTTACTCCTACCCCTACCCCGACCCCAACGACCGGCACTCTCTTGATTCAAAACCTGAAAACTCCAGCTTCTACGATTGTCATAGCAGGCAAGGACATCTACACTCCATTCGCCACCTATGAAGTCACGGCCGTTGATGAAGATTTGACTATTGATCGCGTTGCGGTCAGCAACCTAACCGGCGGTGACAATGCGGATTTTAATTATATTGCAGTAGCTTCCAACGGAACCGTCCGGGGCCAATCGGCCTTACCTGCCGGCCAGACCGGCAACGTCGACATTGATCTGGCAGGCAATGCGATCACGATATCCAAGGGTGGAATAATTCAATTCCAAATTTGGGCCAAGCTTGCTCCTGTTATGGCTTCAGCGGTTGTTAACGGCTCGTGGACAGGCGTCGCACGGTCGGGTCATACCCCCGCTCTCGGCCTTTCCAGCAACCTTCAAACGGGAAATTGGACGTCTGATTATGCCAATAAGCTGAATGTTAGAGCCACGGGAGTCCAATCAGGCAAGTTATATTTGGCTAATGCCGGATCTTTCAACGGCAATCAGCAGGTTATTCGCAAATCCAAACCAATAGTTGCCAAACTGCTGTTGAATGTCACATATTTGATGGGTACAAGCGGGCAAGAAATGGAAATCCAAAAGTTCAAGGTTGGCGCTGATCAAGCAGGACCCGTTGCCATCAAACAAATAGCCTTCAAAATCAACAAGAGTCAACAAGTTTCAATCGGATACCTCCGCCTATATAGGAATTCGTCTCAAATCCCAAGCAGTGATTACTTTATAACCGAAGCCAACACGGCCGTTGATCTTAAAGCAACCAACGTCGCGACAGGCACAAACTCAATAATAGCCGTTATCGCTTTCAAAGACGAGGAAGTGGTTAGCGGATCCGGGAATGTTTACACCTTGCGCGCAGTCGTCAATTATCCTGCAATCCCAGGCAATTCCTTGAGTACTTACTTTTTACGTGATCCCTATGCTCCGGTTGTGACAGGGAACTTGTCGAATAATGTAAAAACGAATTTGACTGTTTCAAGTCCTAACATTTTCGCCATAGGAGCCAGAGCGTTTCCCGGTACGTTCGTCTGGTCGGACAATTCCGAAGTGCCGCATAGCGCTTCAGTACCAGGTTCGGCCGATTGGACCAACGATGTGTATGTCCAAGCTCTTGACGGCACAAGCTTGTCTAACTAATTAATCTGACAAGAAAAAAACGGGCCTAAGCCCGTTTTTTCTTATTTTGCTTTTGGCGTGACATTGGCAAACGTCACAAGCTTTGGCTTGCCGTGGAAATTTTCGAGTTTCTTGCGAGAGAATGAGACCAGGCCAGCGGCTACCGCGTAGAGGGTGTCATCCTTGCCCATGCGTACGTTTAAACCTGCACGGATTTTGGAGCCGCGCTGGCGCACGATGATATTGCCTACCTTGGCGAATTCGCCGCCGTAGAGTTTTGTCCCAAGGCGTTGGCCTTGTGAATCGCGGCCTAATCTAGTAGAACCGCCTGCTTTGGTATGTGCCATATAACGCGGCTATGTTAAAGGACTTTAGCTTACTTGTCAAGCGACTGGAGGCAAGATAAGATTGATTACTATGAACGCAAATGAGGCTAAAATACGCCAAGAAATCGAGAAGGCCCTGGAGACCATCAGGCAATCGATCCGTCCGCATGGCGGGGATGTTGAGCTAGTGGCAGTGGATAAGGCTAGCGGATTGGTAAAAGTGCGTATGCATGGCGCTTGTGTAGGCTGTCCCTTGTCAGAGATTACGTTGAAACAAGGCATTGAGGCTGATTTGGTGTCCAAATTCCCTTGGATCAAGGAAGTTCAGGCAGTTGAATAAAAATATTAGATTTAGATTATGACTTGGGATGAGAGGCGGTTTAACATAAGGTATGCCTGGGAAAATCCTTTTTTACGCTGGATGGGAATTGCCGTCTGTGCGCTATTACTGGCTGCTTCTATAATCGCCACTGTTCGGCTTGTCCAACTGGGGTTGCCTTCGGGTTTTATCGTTACCCATTACACTGTTTACTTGGGCATTGACCAGATGCTGCCTTTGCCCTGGTTGGCTGCCTTGGTCTGCGTGCCAATCATCCTGATTTTTGGTACAATTGCCTTAAGTTTTGTTTTATTCCGTCAAGACAGCTTGGCCGGTTATGCGCTTATAGCTTTGGCCGCTATTTCGACGATTATTTGGTCTTTGCAGCTTTATCATCTTGTAAAAATAAACACCTAGTTTCTTATGCCAGATCTTACTTGGGAAGTCGTGCGGATCATTGCTTTTGCTTTTGTTTGTTTTTTAGTGGCCCTGATCAGCACGCCTTTTGTGGTCAAATGGCTTAGGAAACATAAGATGGGCAAAACTATCCGCACGGCTGATGCGGCGCCTATCATGAACCAAATGCATGCGGCCAAAGCCGGTACGCCAACCATGGGTGGCATAGTCATCTGGGGTTCTGTTGTCCTTGTAGTTGGCTTGGTCTGGCTGCTGTGTACTTTTGTGGGGCAACCGTGGTGCGGGTGGAACGTCTTGTCGCGCACGCAGACTTATGTGCCATTCGGCGCCATGATCGCAGCCGCTTTAGTCGGATTATTGGATGATTACTTGAACATACGCCATATTGGTCCAAAAGGCGGCGGGTTGAGGATGAGATACAGGCTTTTGGCTTATACAACCGTGGCTGCTGTTTGTGCTTGGTGGTTTTATGCCAAGTTGGATTGGAGCACTGTGCATGTACCGTTTGTCGGGAATTTTGACTTGGGATGGATGTATATCCCATTTTTTATTTTTATAATCGTGTCAACGTCTTTTTCGGTCAATGAAACTGATGGTTTGGATGGTTTGGCTGGCGGAACTCTGATGGCTGCTTTTGGCGCCTTCGCGGCTATAGCTTTTTTGCAAGGGCGTCTGGATTTGGCGGCTTTTTGTGCGGCTATTATCGGCGCCTTGCTGGCCTTCTTATGGCACAACATCACGCCTGCGGCCTTCTTCATGGGTGATACGGGGGCCATGGCCTTGGGGACTGTTTTGGGCATTGTTGCCATGTTGACCAATCAACCATTATTATTGCCGATTATTGGCTTGCCATTCGTGGTCGAATCCTTATCCGTGATCCTGCAGGTCATCTCAAAAAAGTTAAGGAACGGCAAGAAGATTTTCAAGAGTTCACCTTTCCACCATCACCTCGAGGCTATTGGTTGGGGAGAGCCGAAGATTGTCATGCGGTTTTGGGTAGTATCTTTCATCTTTTGCGTTTTAGGAGTCTTGATTAACGTCATTGACCGGTAAGCTATGCGGGGGGAACGCGGGCCGATTGATAAAAAATTCTTGGGATTATTAATAGCCATCGTCCTCTTTGGTTTACTGATGCTGCTTTCAGCCAGCGGACCTTTTGGTTACCAACGTTTCCATGATTCATCTTATTTTTTCAAGCACCAACTTCTCTACGGCGTGCTGCCCGGTATTTTTCTTTTTGCTTTTTTCAGTTGGTTTGATTACCGTAAACTGGCTAAATACGCTCCGGCCGCGCTTATTGGATCCATCGCGCTTCTTGTTTTGGTTTACATCCCGGGTATTGGCATGAACTTTGGCGGATCAGGACGCTGGATTAACTTAGGCGTGTCTTTCCAGCCATCTGAGTTCGTGAAGATTGGTTTCTTGATTTACGTGGCTGCTTGGTTGGCTAAGCGGCACGAAAAGGAAGCCAAGACTTTGGAAGGGGGATTGTTCCCATTCCTTTTAGCTTTGTCAGTTGTCATGGTTTTATTGATACTCCAGCCCAACACCGGTTCCATGGCAGTTATTGTCGGTGCATCTTTGGCTGCATATTTCATTGCCGGTGCGCCCTTGACTTGGTTTTTTGGATTGGGTTTGGGTTCAGTTGGATTGGTCGCCTTGCTGATCAAATTGACGCCTTATCGCGCAAACAGGTTTTTGACTTTCCTCCATCCCGAGTTGGACCCACAGGGGATTGGCTACCATATCAACCAAGCTTATTTGGCGATCGGCTCAGGCGGATTGTTTGGATTGGGGTATGGCCATTCGCGACAAAAATATCTTTATCTGCCTGAAGTGTCCGGCGATTCCATCTTTGCAGTCATCGCGGAAGAAATGGGATTCTTCGTGGCCTTGGCCCTTTTGGCAGCTTTAGCCTTGTTCGTCTACCGCATATTGATCATTGCCCGCCAAACAGATGAACCGTTTGGAAGGTTTTTGGCAGTTGGCATCGGTGCTTGGATCGGGTTGCAAACAGTCTTTAACGTGGCATCCATGATTGGGCTCATGCCAATTACTGGCGTGACTTTGCCTTTCATTAGCTATGGCAGTTCGGCTTTTGTTGCCTTAAGTGCGGCCTGTGGTATCATTGCCTCAATCAGCCGAGATCAACATATATGGCGCGCATCATCGCCCTGGTAGGCGGAGGGACAATGGGCCCAGTGGTCCCGCTCTTGGCTTTACAAAAAAAGTTGGCCCAGCGCCATCCTGAAGATAAATTTGTCTGGGTCGGGACGCCTGATGGCCCCGAGAGAGCGCCGGTAGAGGCTTTGGGTATCCCTTTTGTTGCCCTGCCGGTTGCTAAGTTGCCCAGGTATCTTACCTGGCGGCTTTTTATGGTGTATTGGGAATATAGACGTGCAAGAAAAGCTGCCATAAAGTTCTTGGATGACTGGAAGCCGGACATGATCATCGGGGCAGGCGGTTTTACGCAAGTCCCGATTATTCGGGCAGCCTCCAGGCGCGGCATACCCTGTGCCATCCACCAATTGGATTTTGTGCCGTTGCTTTCCAATCGCTTGGTGGCCAAGTATTGCCGCTTGATTACAACGACTTTTATTTACCACCAAAAAAAACTTACTGTCCCGATTTTTAAGTATTCATTAAAAATGCCGGTGGAAGAAATGCCGATTGCTACTCCTAACAGGTATGTAGGTAAGCGGATTCCTGAAAAGATTGCAGCCATGGAACATTTTGGTTTTGACAGTGACCGTCCTTTGGTCTTGTTTGTCGGAGGCGGAACCGGTTCCAGGGCTTTAAATACAGTGGTCGAAACTCACTTGGATAAGTGGCTATCCAAAACTCAGGTTTTGCAAATAACGGGTAAAGGCAGGAGTTTGGGCGCCCAGGAACGGCCGGGTTATGTTAAACAAGAATTTTTTAATGAGGATGATTTTCTGCGCGCCCTAATGGCGGCGGACGTGATTGTCTCAAGGGCAGGCATGGGTTCCATAACAGATTTGGCTACGCTATACAGGCCAAGTATCTTAGTGCCAATCAACCATTCCCCGCAGGAACAAAACGCCCGTCGTTTGCCTTTAGCTGTCATTGAAGTACGCGAAACCCCCCGTTTGTTCGAAGATTTGTTCCACCAAGTCAGCCATTTGCTCAACCATCCTCAAGAAAAACTAAAATTTGGTTACGAACTGCACCGTACCATCCGCACCGATGATGGCTCGGAATGGGCGAACCTGATTGAAAGGTTTTTACCGCAAGAAGAGTAACGAGTAAATAGTAAAAAGTAACGAGATCGAATACTAGTTACTAGTTACTCGCCACTAGTTACTATTTTTGGTATAATACCATCAACTAAAAATAAGAAAGGAGGTGTAACAAAATGCAAAACGTCGCAGGTTTGGGCAAACGTATTCTCGGTGGCATCATCGACATTATAGTAATCGTCATTTTTGCCATCATCTGGTCAATGCTTTTCGGCAGTAACGTAAATGGTATGTACACCGTTACTGGCATTCCGGCACTGATCGAGACTTTAGTGCCAATTTTGTATTTCATAATAATGGAAGCCACAACAGGCAAGACAATCGGCAAGTATATCGTGAAGACCAAGGTGGTCAACGCGCAGGGCGGAAAAATTTCCTGGGGTCAATCAATCGGGCGCAACCTTATGCGCATCATTGATGGCTTGTTCATTTATCTCGTGGCTGTCATAGCCATTGCAGCATCCAAAGATAAACAACGTCTTGGTGACATGGTCGCCAAAACGTACGTGGTCAAAGGCTAATTTCAGATAGGTATAAAAAAAGACCGCCGGATTGGTAGAGATGTTAGATCTTACGTCTCTACTTCTTCGGCGGTTTTGTTGAGTAGTAGCCAGCTTTCTCCGGATCGATCAGATCGAGCACGACATGGACCTTGTTGCCAAAGGGGCCACGAGCCATGTTCAGGAAATCCTCGCCAGCCTTGCCGAGCGACTCGGCGCAATCACTGAGCTTGCCGATCGGGACCGACGTCTTGTGTATATGTACTCGCAGCAGGGCAGGCGGGTAGCTATCGGTGGGCGTGGAGAAGTCCGGGGCGAAGTAGCAGCTGACTTCTTCAATAGCGGGGCCTCTACAATCAGTTGTCGCCCAGCTACGGACAACGGCTCTGAGGATAGAAGCGAGCCTATCCTGCCAGTTCTTCACGAGGTCATTCTGCCCGCGTTCACTCTTGAATTTGAGCAGGCGGGCCTCCTTCTCAGGGAGCGGTTGGAAATTGTGGCCTTCGATGTGAATCATGCAGTCCTCCTCTCACCACTGTTTTTTGCCGTGCGGTAGGTGAGTGCACCTGCCATGGCGTGCAAATGAGCGTTGCTATAGCGCTCGGTTTAGCAGTTTTATTAAAAAATGTCAATATAAAAAGGTACGTAAAAAACCGCCCTTAACTGAGGCGGTTTTTTATCTGGTGCGCTCGGTGGGGATCGGACCCACGACCATTGGCTTAAAAGGCCACTGCTCTACCACTGAGCTACGAGCGCAAGTGAGTAACAATTGCAAAAACTTGTTTTTGCAATTGGGATGAACGCAGCGCTCGTCTGTATCAGCCGAGCGCGCACTTTCTTCTTTCCTAAAATTGCGCTAAAATAGTAACTGGTTTTAACAAATAAATCAAGAGATGAGGATAGCCATGATCGGGGCCAAGGGGCTCCCCGGATTGCAGCCTGT
>JAQULH010000008.1 GCA_029004215.1 Patescibacteria group bacterium
TTGCATCAGCATTGCCTTGTCCTTAAATTTGTAACCAAGCCGCTTTTCCAGCGGTTTAAAATCACTCTGTGGGATTGTGGTCATAGCGTTCACTTTTGTGGCGAACGTTGCTCGCGAAGCTGACGGACCCTCCTTCGCCAACCCACTTCGCTAAAGCTATGTGGGTCGAGCGGCTTCGGGGGGCAGTGTTCCGTGCGCTTCGCCAGTCTCGTTCATCCAATCAATTATTTTACTAATTATTCTTCACTTTTATCAGATGGCGGGGGACTGTCAATTGGTGCGTCAGGACTTTCTTTTGGTTTGTCAGCTGGTTTGGCGATGCCTTTGGCTTGTTGGTCGCGGTAAACAGCTCCCAACACTCCGTTTACGAACTTGCCCGACGATTCGCCGCCAAAGGTCTTGGCCAGTTCAATGGCTTCGTTGATGGCAACTTTAGATGGTATCTCTTGGTCAAAGACCAATTCAAAGATGCCCATCCTCAAGACATTGCGATCAACTGTAGTGATGCGCTCAATCGGCCAATCAGGCGCAAAATGCCCGATGGCAGTATCTATTTCTTCTTTGTTTTTCAAAACGCCTTTTACCAAAGATAAGGCAAAAGGCCGTTCGTCCATTTCCGGGGCAAACTCTGAAAGGTTACGTTCCAATATCTCAAGAGCTTTATCCTGATCCAAAGAATGGAAATCCCATTCATAAAGGGATTGGAGAGCCAGAGAGCGGGCTAGGTGGCGGTTTGACATAAAGAAGGTGCGAATGAGGTTAGGCCGAAGTCCTAGGCCGGGGATTTTTTGGATTTCTTAAGCAGTTTTTCAAGCTTGTGCTCTTTGCCTTTGATATGGATGGCGTGCCCGCGATAAGAAGACGCTCCGGGAGCGGCACGGTGTGATAGGTGAGTTTGTTCGCCCTGTTTTTCCAAAGTAATATTTTGGCCTTTTAAGGCAAAATGTGAAGCGCGACGGCGCTTGTGTGAGCTTGTTCTACGATGTCCAGGAAGACCCATACGGTTCTGTCAGTGAATTATATCGAAAGTCTAACAAAAAACTCAGGTTGGCGCAAGACCCCTCCTGAGTTCTTGGTTGTGAGTTTTTTGGCTTGGTTAAACGATTGTCCTTTGGGTGTAGGCTGGGCTGAATTCATGCAGTTCTTCCGGCTCAAACCAGACTTGGATCTCTTGGCCGGCTTCTTCAACATTGCCTGAGGCATGGATCAGGTTGAAGATGCCTGTACCCCGAGCGTCGGCGTGCTTATAAGAGACATGTGAATAATCCCCCCGGATGGTACCAGGTGCAGCCGTCTTAGGTTCAGTCCCACCCACCATTTTCCTGACCAGTTCCACGGATTCTACGCCTTCCAAGACTATGGCTACGACCGGCCCGGAAAGTAACATCTCAATCATAAGTTTCCGGACATGCTCCCCGCGGCGGATGGCCAAGTCCTCTGTGTAATGCTTCATGGCCGTTTCCTCGCTGGGCCAGACCATCTTTAAGCCAACGATTTTTAGGCCGACTTTTTCAAAACGTTGGATGATTTCGCCGATCAGCCCGCGTTCCAGGGCGTCGGGCTTAAGCAGCACGAGCGTGCGTTGGATTGTTTCGCAGATATTTGTCATACGGCCGCCAGGATACCAGCTTGAAACCATTTTGTATAGCCAATGTGATATAATCCAACCATGCCCTCAGTAATTGCGGACGTTAAGGTAGAGCGAGACCCGCCTCCAAAGCCAGAAGAACACGTGACAGAGATCCGCGCGAATTTTATTTCATTGGGCGGGGGAGTGGTTTTGGCCATAACCATCGTGGCTACGCTTTTTCTGGTTTTTTCGTTGCTAATACCCATGGTTGGAACTTTACAGTTGGCAATTATTGCCATTCTGGCCTTGGCTTGTTGGGTTTATACCATCAACCGTTTTTCCGAACGCTTCAGGTTGGTAGACGGGACATTGGAGTTCAACGTTGCCTTGGGCAGGTCACAAAAATTTCAGTTGGAACAGGTAACGGCCCTGCGTTTGACTGATTTTGGTTGGAGCCTGAATGGAGATTTTTATGTTTTTGAAATAAGCGTCGCAGAACGCAGTCAGCCTATACAAATCGGCCTTGGCCCCTGTTGGCGCCGTCAAGATTTAACGGCCTTTATCGACACGGTGGGCCGCTTTTTGGAAAAGACGAACCAGGAGAATTAATAATTAAGAATTAACAATTAATAATTTCCGGATTGCACTTTAGCAGATATGCCAAAATCCCATCGCAAGGCAAAGCCCCACCATCCTGCCAAAAAAACAGTTTCCAAAAAACTCCAGAAACCGCAGAGACCTTTTTATAAAAGCTCTGATTTTGTGTCAGGAGTTCCTAAGAATAATGGGGCAGTCGGCAAGCGTTTCATGTCTTGGGTTTGTTCGCCGGAAAACCAATGTTACCCGGCAGAAAATACGCCCTTCACTGAAAATTTATATTGGAGGATTTTTCGGATCATGGCAGAGTTCATCGAGGGTTTTGAATTTTTGTCAAAGCTCCACAATGAGGTAACTTTTTTTGGCAGCGCGCGAGCTTCGAAAAACAGCCGTTACTACAAAGCAGCCGAAGAGTTGGGCGGCATGTGCGCCAAAGCCGGCCTAACAGTCATTACTGGCGGTGGGCCTGGCCTCATGGAAGCGGGCAATAAAGGGGCTTATAACGGTGGAGGGGAATCAATTGGTTTGGATATAGAATTGCCAACCGAACAAAGGCGTAACGATTATGTGACACGGGCCATTGGCTTCCACTACTTCTTCACTCGCAAAGTCATGCTCTCGGCCTCGGCTCAAGCTTATGTTTTCTTCCCCGGAGGCTTTGGTACCTTGGATGAGGCGACTGAGATGGTAGCCTTGATTCAAACCGGAAAAACTCCGCGCGAAGTCCCTTGCATCTTTTATGGTAAGGCTTTTTGGAAACCGTTTTTTGATTGGGTCAATAAGACGCTTTTTGAAGAGAATGGGTTTGTAGGCAAAGACGATTTAAAATTAATTCGCATCGTGGATACGGCTAAAGAAGCTTTTGATATCATTAAGCAGACCAAGGAACGAGCGTTGTAATAAAAAAGTAGAGACGCTCCGCAATTCTGCGGAGCGTCTCTACTTTTTAAAACCAATTATTTTTTAACTTGCTTGCGGGCAGCTGTCTTGGCCTGCTTCTTTTGCTTCTTGGTCAATGTTTGGCCCTTGCTGATGGCTTCAAGCTTCTTGAGGGTCTTGAGCGCGCGGGTAGAAAGCAAAACCTTAACACCACCCATGCGGCGGGTTTGGAGGTTTACTCCTTGTAAGCGCTTTGTGGCGCGGTTTGAGTGGCTCCGGCTATTGGCTGTGTTGGCTCTTTTACCGGTTAATATGCAGATGCGGGACATAGGATTGGCACAAGTATAGACGTTTACGGTATGATTGGCAAGACCCTATTCATCTTCTCTGATTATGAATCTAACGACCCTGTTTTCTGACCCGATCCTCTTCGTGCTTTGGATTGTGGCTGTACTGGTAGCTTTGACTGTCCACGAGTTTTCGCATGCCCTGGCTGCCACTTGGCTAGGTGACCCAACAGCCAAGCGGATGGGACGGCTTTCCTTGAATCCTTTGGCCCATATCGACTGGTTTGGGCTTTTGGCCTTGGTCCTTGTCAGCTTTGGTTGGGGCAAACCAGTGCCTTTTAACCCTTACCTTTTGCGGGACCAGAAGTGGGGACCTTTATATATTGGATTAGCCGGGCCGTTCAGTAACTTACTAATGCTCTCGTTGGTAGGTCTCCTTTTACGTATTTTGTTGCCCATACTTGGTCCAAACAACCTACTCATCGTGTTTTTAGGGCTTTGTTTCCTAATCAATACAGCCCTGATGTTGTTTAATTTGATCCCTTTGCCGCCGCTCGATGGTTCCAAGATTATTATGGCCTTGTTACATAAGCCAAAATGGTTTGCCTTCAGGGAAAAGTTGGAGCGTTATGGCTCCTGGATACTGATGGGCCTAATCTTGCTTGATGTTGTCTTTGGGATTGGGTTGATAAGTGCTGTTTTGGGTGGGCCATACCATTGGGTAGCTGGCCTCTTCGGCCTTAACGGACTTTTTGGCTTATGATTCGCTCACGTATTTGGACTACTCCAGATCCCTCGACTCCAGATCGCGCTTCTGACGTTTGGTTTTTGCTGGGAGCCTTGTTGTTGGTCAGTTTGTTGGTACAGGTAATACGCCCGGCAACACTTTTACCGTTGGATATTTTTTTATGGCGGCCAATACTTGCCTGCACAGCGCTCTTGGCAGCCGGGCAATGGCTGGTTTATTGGCAGAAAAAAACTTGGAGCCAGGTTTGGGATACGCTTAAGGCGGCTTTGCCTTTTGCTCTGGTGTCATCTCTAGTTTTTGCACTTATCAATTTATGGCAACAGGGGTCGGGCAGTATGCCTTTAACCTTAAGCCAGTTACCTGTCTACCTCTTGTCGCTTGGCTTTTGGCCAACAATAGCAGGCCCGGAATCGCTTTTGCGGGGGTTTGCTCTTGGTTTGGCTTTGGGCGTGGCTTGGCATGAGTATCGCGCCACTAAAAATGATTTGCGGACCATCGTGGGTGCAGTCGGTACTTGGTTGGCTTGTTCCCTTGTTTTACTTTTGCCTTCGATAACCATTATCCTGGCTTTACTTTTCCAAGGTTTACCAATCCTGAATCAAACAGGCCAGGACATTGTTGAAAATTTTTCGCGTTTAAACTTAAACACTTATTGGAGCAACTTGCAGCTCACGCGTTGGTTCACCGGATTTGGCGGCCAACTGCCCAACATGATGGCTTTATTCCAAATTACTTGGGTAGCGGTCATAGCTTTGGCTGTTACTTGGATAGTTAGCGGGCTGACAAAGTTCAAAACATGGTCAATAAAAAATATCCTCTCACAGTCTTGGGATATAGCTATTTGGGTAACAGCCATCTTAGCCGGCTTGTCTGCCGGTTGGGGCAGGATGCCTCATTCGCCTTTGGATTGGGCGACATGGTTAGCCTTCTTGATTTCCATGGTTCTTTTATTCATGTTTTGGCGGACTAAAATAATGGAGGAAGTCCAATCAGAAGGGGAATCATTATTTACTTATTGGCATCTGCCCCTGGTCCTCATCTTTGCCGCCCTACTTGGATGGCCGATCATGCAATTCGTAGTAGCTATCCTAATTATCTCGTGGCTGTATAAGAAGAGTAGCCGGGTAAGGGAACAGGGTTGGCTCAAAGATATTATTTTATGGCTAATTTGGATGTTAATAGCCAGCGCATCATTAGCCTTTGTCAGAGGCTCCCAAACCATTGGGTTGAGCATGGTTAACGCTGTCATGGCTTTTGGTTTGCTTGTTGCTCCTGCTTTAATTTGGCGTTCAGCCCAAGGCAAAGCCCATAGTTGGTTCATTACGGCCAGTTGTTGGTTGGTGGCCAGCTTAATAGCAGCCTATCTGCTCCAGGCTTTCGCGGTCTTTGCCCTGGCCCTCCTGGTTGTAGTCTTTTGCTACATTTTATTTAGGTTAAAAGATAAAACCGGCCAGGTCATGCCTTTAGCCATCATATTATATACATTAGCGGTTTTGATATTCATTTTTTGGCTGCCGCGTTGGCTCAACCCACGGCTTTTACCGCTATAACTAAGAGGTGCTTGACTCTCTGGGGGGCATTTGTTATATTTCGCCCACATTCAGCCAAGGTTTTGGCTAATCTTTAACCGACCATGCCTACTTTCAACCAACTCATACGGCACTCTCGCCGCACAGCCAAGGTAAAATCCAAGAGTCCGGCGCTGCAGTTCACGCGTGATACTTTGCACCGCACCCGTACAGAGCTCCCCAAAGGGAGTCCGTTTAAGCGTGGCGTCTGCACCAAGGTCACGACCATGACGCCGAAAAAGCCAAACTCAGCTTTGCGCAAGATTGCCCGCGTCCGCCTTTCAAATGGCCAGGAAGTCACGGCTTATATCCCGGGTGAAGGACATAACCTGCAAGAGCACTCGATTGTCATGATCCGCGGTGGCCGCGTTAAAGACCTGCCAGGCGTGCGCTACCATGTACTGCGTGGCGTTTATGATACTCAGGGAGTAGCTAACCGCCGTCGCGGACGTTCGCTCTACGGCAATAAGAAACCTAAGGCAGCCAAATAAGAATTATGCGTGGAAAGCAAGCACCTCGTAGGTCAGTTCTCCCGGATCCGAAATACGGTTCGGTTGTTGTGGCCAAACTCATAAACTACGTGATGGAACGTGGCAAGAAGTCAACGTCCCAAAAGATCGTTTATGAGGCTTTTGATAAAGTCGAAGCCAAGACCAAGAAACCGGCCATGGAAGTTTTTGATGAGGCCCTCAAGAACGTGTCACCTTTACTTGAAGTCAAATCCCGCCGCGTGGGAGGCGCTAACTACCAGATCCCTCTCCAGGTCCGCGCCGATCGCCGCCAGCAATTAGCTTTCCGTTGGCTCATCACGGCCGCCCGCTCCAAAAAGGGCAGGCCCATGGCCGATAAACTGTCGGCTGAGATCCTGGCTGCTGCCGAAAATCAGGGCGACGCCGTTAAGAAGAAGCAGGACGTGCAGCGCATGGCCGAAGCCAATCGCGCTTTCGCCCACTTCGCACGCTAAACCGTTATGGATGACGGCTCAGACATCGCAGGTGATTAATGCAAGGTCAAAGGCCGGCGGTTTCGTCGTCCTTTTTTTGTCTCAATAACATATGCCTAGAGAATATTCACTCAAAGATACCCGAAACTTCGGGATCATCGCCCACATTGATGCGGGCAAGACAACCGTTTCCGAACGCGTGCTTTATTATACCGGCCGCAAACATAAGATTGGCGAAGTGCATGAGGGCGAAGCCACCATGGACTGGATGGAGCAGGAACAAGAGCGCGGTATCACCATCACCTCGGCTGCTACAACCTGTTTTTGGAAGGGTTGCCGTTTGAATTTGATTGATACTCCGGGACACATCGATTTCACCATCGAAGTCCAGCGCTCGTTGCGCGTTTTGGACGGCGCGGTCACTGTCTTTGACGGCGTGGCCGGCGTGGAAGCCCAGTCAGAAACCGTCTGGCGCCAGGCTGACAAATACCACGTGCCGCGCATGTGCTTTGTCAATAAGCTGGACCGTACGGGTGCTGACTTTCTTAAGGATGTGGTCTCCATCCGCACGCGCCTCAACAAGCGCGCTTACCCGATCCAACTGCCCATTGGCGCTGAATCCAACTTCAAAGGCATCATCGACCTCATTACCATGAAGACAGAGATGTACATGGATGAAATGGGTAAGGAGATTGTGGAAGGAGAAGTGCCGGCCGACATGCTCGACGAAGCCAAGAAGTGGCGCAATGAGTTTTTGGAGGCCTTGTCAGAGACTGATGAAAATCTCATGAACAAGTATCTGGCCGGCGAGGAACTTTCAGTCGACGAGATTCGTGCGGCTTTGCGCAAAGCTGTCATCCATATGGATCTCTTCCCGATCCTGTGCGGTTCGGCCTTGAAGAACAAGGGTGTGCAGTTTATGTTGGATGCCGTCAACTATTATTTGCCGTCGCCGTTGGATGTTCCGCCTCTTATGGGCACGGACCCGAATGATCCGGAGAAGTCTATCGAATGCAAGCCTGATGACAACGCGCCGTTTGCAGCCCTGGCTTTCAAGGTCATGTCAGACCCTTATGTCGGCAAACTGATTTTCTTCCGTGTCTATTCCGGCAAACTGGCCGCAGGTTCTTATGTTTACAATGCGACTAATGGCAGGAAGGAACGCGTGGGACGCATCGTACGCATGCACGCCAACAGCCGCGAAGAAGTGCAAGAGGTTTTTGCGGGCGAAATTGCGGCAGCTGTGGGTTTGAAGGAAACTTTTACCGGCCACACCCTCTGCGACGAAGAACATCCGGTCATACTCGAAACGATTGTCATTCCCGAACCGGTCATTGATTTGGCCATCGAGCCCAAAACCAAGGCTGACCAGGAAAAGATGGGCGTTGCTTTGCAAAAGTTGGCCGAAGAAGACCCGTCGTTCCATGTGCGGACTGATGAAGAAACTTTGCAGACTATCCTTTCCGGCATGGGCGAGCTTCACCTTGAAATTATCGTTGAACGCATGAAACGCGAGTTCGGCGTCGAAGCCAACGTCGGCAAGCCGCAAGTCGCTTACAAGGAAGCCATCAAAGGCGCAGCTGAAGGCGAAGGAAAGTTCATCCGCCAATCCGGTGGCCGCGGACAATATGGCCATTGCTGGTTGCGCGTGGAACCCACGGAGCGCGGCAAAGGTTATGAGTTCGTCAACGATATTAAGGGCGGCGTCATTCCTCGTGAATATATCCAACCTATCAATAAAGGCATTCAGGAAGCCATGCAAAGGGGAGTCGTGGCCGGTTATCCCATGTTGGATGTTAAAGCCACTGTTTATGATGGTTCGTATCATGAAGTTGACTCGTCCGAAGCAGCTTTCAAGATTGCCGCTTCCATGGCCTTTAAGGCGGCTTGCGGAACAGCCGGTGTCTCCATCCTTGAACCTATCGAGCGCGTGGAAGTTGTCGTGCCGGAGTTATACATGGGTGATGTGATCGGTGACCTCAACTCCAAACGCGGGCAAATCAATTCCATGGAAGACCGCAATGACGTCAAAGTCATCCAGGCTGAGGTGCCGCTAGCTGAAATGTTCGGCTATTCCACTTCGTTGCGCTCAATGACCCAGGGTCGCGGTTCATACACCATGGAATTCGACCATTACTCGCCGGTTCCAAACAACATCCAATTGCAGATTATCGAAGGCAAGGCGAAGAAGTAAATTAACAACGAACATTAAAAGGATCGGCTTAGCCGGTCCTTTTTGTGCGTAAAGGTTTAAAATGATAAAATACTCTTCAAGTATGCCGCGTCGAACTTTTGTGCCACTGATCTTCCTCGCCGCGGTTTTAAGTTTGTTACCTGTCTCCGTCGCAAAGGCCCAAGAGCAAGATTGTGGCGGCTATGCTCACTGCGCCGGCTACATTGCCTCAAAAGGCAGTTATCAAAAACAGACCTGCTGTTTGCCGGTCAGCGGAACCTACAACCTTGCCGGCCAAACTTACTCAGCCACTAATGCTTGCCCAGGGGATTGGTATAAGACAGTGGGTAATTGCACGCCGGCCAGCCAATTCATCTGCTGCGCAAAAACTTTGCCCGGAACCTCTGCCAGCACTGCTCCACAGGCTGGGGCGCCGGCTATAAAAAAATTAATAGTCCCAAAACTAAATGTCGCAATTCCGGGATTGAATTTTTCCAGTGATTTTTACGAAGAGGAGGGAGTACTTTATGTGCCGTTTTTGGGGCAATACATTTCGGCTTTTTTTAGTTATATCTTGGGCGTTGCCCTGATAGCCACGGCTATTATGCTGATTTGGGGAGGCATTTTATATGTGTATGGGGCAACAGGCCTGCAAGTCTCTGATGCCAAGAAAAAAATGACTGACGCCATAGTCGGCCTGATCATCATTCTTGGCTCATACGTGATCCTCGCCAACATCAACCCTAACTTGACCAAGCCGGCTGGGATTAAAATCGGTGTCGTTAAGGCCAAGCCTTATGTGCTTATGGGAGCCAAGGAATATACCGCTGCGATTAAAGAAGCCAAACCCCAATTTAAAAGCAACTTAGACAAGGTGCCGCCGGACGAGAACGCAATTTTCAGTTATGTTGAGCAGCGCGCCAAAGAACTGGGCATCAATGTTTGCGTTGCAAAGGGGATTGTCCGGTCAGAATCAGGAGGCAACCCTAATGCAGTAAACCATAATGAAAACTACGATACTATCGATGCCCAAGAAAGAGTGGATTTTTTAAGAGGCAGTTTAAAATATTCCGGTGCCGGTTTTTCGGTATCAATGCCATCTGATTGTTCGGCCAGTTCTCCTGGCAGGACAAGCTGCATTTCACTTGCTCTTACCGGACCAAAGAATGATGACTCTGAAAAAGGTGATCCTTCAAAAATCGATGGTGGTTTTGATTGGAAGTGGTCCCATGATTTTGGGTTAGGCATGATTAATATAGGCACCCTTAAAGGAGGTAGCTGGTGCAGTCCGCCGACCCCCAGCCGTAAAATTGGTAATCAGTGTTTTACTTGGTTTGATCTATTAACTGCCAAAGGGGCAATCGAAGCCATGCTTAGCCATCCGGCCCTTCGGGGATCCAACCCGGATTCAATGGCCAGGGGCTATGTTGGTCAGAATTGTGGACCAGGGTGTGCTCCTTATGATCTAAAATTTAAGATTTTCTCCGATTGCCTTGGCAAATGATTTGCTTTTAAAGTGAGCGTGTGGTGAATTATTGCCATATGTCATGGCAACATGTTTTTAAAACCGCCCGCCGTTTAGGCGCGCCGGTCATAGTCACTGACCAGGCAGGCGACGATCCGATGATCATTATGTCGCTTGATGCTTATGAAAATCTGGTTGGAACAGAGGCTATAAAGCCGGTTCGTAAGCCAAGCCGACGCAGTGCAGAGCCGGATGAAAGGGCCGAAAGCATTTTTGAGCTACCCTTTGAAGATGAAATGCCGATTATAAGGCCTAAAGATTTGGCTGAAGCTCGCCAAAAAGAGCCAATGGAGCCTGTGGAAGAGACAGAGGCCAAAATAGGGGAAGATCAAGGAATTTCGCTAGATGAACGCTTTTATTTCGAGCCGTTGGAGGACGAAGTCAAAAAGTAGGCTACCTCTTGCGCTTTTTTAAGGGGGGTGCTATATTTTTCCTACTTTGTTATTAATTTTTTTAGTATTTATACTATGGCTGGAGTCTTCGAACGAAACAAGCCGCACGTTAACGTGGGCACCATCGGTCATGTGGACCATGGCAAGACGACTTTGACGGCCGCCATCCTGTCGGTTTTGAACGCGCAGGGAGGCCACGCTGACAAGGCCGATGTAAGTAAATTGGATAAGGCGCCTGAATCCAAGTCGCGCGGCATTACTATTGCCACAGCGCACGTGGAATACGAGACAGAGAAGCGCCACTATGCTCACGTGGACTGTCCCGGACACGCGGACTACATTAAGAACATGATCACGGGTGCTGCCCAGATGGACGGCGCTATTTTGGTTGTGGCTGCCACTGATGGCCCAATGCCTCAGACGCGTGAACACATCCTTTTGGCCCACCAAGTCGGCGTGCCTAACATCGTTGTCTTCTTGAACAAATGCGACATGGTGGATGACCCGGAACTTATCGACTTGGTCGAAGAGGAAATCCGCGAACTTTTGAAGAAGTACGAGTTCGACGGCGATAATACGCCTATTATCCGCGGTTCAGCCCTCAAGGCTTTGGAAAACCCGACCGATCCTGAGGCTACCAAATGCATTACTGAGCTTCTCGACAAGCTGGATAACTACATCCCTGAACCAGTGCGCGATACTGATAAGCCGTTGCTCATGCCGATTGAAGACGTTTTCTCCATTGAAGGTCGCGGCACGGTGGTCACCGGCCGCATCGAGCGCGGTATAGTCAAACTCAACGAAGAAGTCGAAATCGTGGGCATCAAAGACACCCGCAAGACGGTTGTGACTGGCATTGAAATGTTCAACAAGTCTTTGAACGAGGGTCGCGCCGGTGATAACGCCGGTCTGCTCTTGCGCGGCATCAAGAAGGAAGATGTTGAGCGCGGCATGGTCTTGGCCAAACCAGGTTCAATCACCCCGCACTCTGAGTTTGAGGCTGAAATTTACGCCTTGACCAAGGATGAAGGTGGCCGCCATAAGCCTTTCGTTTCAGGTTACAAACCGCAGTTCTATGTCCGCACAACGGACGTGACAGGTGATGTGACCTTGCCCGAAGGTGTGGCCATGGTCCAGCCTGGAGACACGGTCCATATCAACGTCAAGTTAATCACCCCGGTCGCCATGGAAGAGAAGATGCGCTTTGCCATCCGCGAGGGCGGCAAGACGGTCGGTGCCGGTGTAGTCCTTAAGATAATCAAGTAATCAATCATTGAACTTTTTCATTCGTCTTCTCCACCCTCCGTTGCATCCGTCAGGATCTGCGGAGGGTCGGAGGGACGGGAACGATCATGGCCGAAGCTGTTACCACCAAGAAAGTCGCCAAGGAAACATCCACCCGCATCCGCATAAAGATACGGGCGTATGACCATAAGATAATTGACCAGGCGACGCGAACTATCATCGAGACAGCTGAGAGAACCGGTGCGCGCGTGGTCGGTCCCATCCCTCTGCCAACCGAGAAGAAGAAGTGGACTGTCAACCGTTCGACTTTCGTGCACAAGAATGCGCGCGAACAGTTCGAGATGAGGGTCCATAAGAGAATCGTGGACATCATGGACGCAACTGCCAAAACCATTGATGCCCTGACCAGCCTCAATCTTCCATCCGGAGTGGATGTCGAGATAAAGATGTCGTAAGAAGCTAAAATAAAAAGTCAGAAAAAATAAACTGCAAACTGTTCCAGATCCCAAGGAGAAAGTTGCCTCTCTTGAAGCCTTGTGCGAAGAGGGAAAGGTCAGAAAGCGATTCTGACCCCACGGGCATAACCTCCTTGTAGCGAGCTTGGAACAGCCATCGTCCGTCTTAGGCGGACCATAAATCGACTCTCACCAAACTAATTTGTAGCCTTTGATCGCTCAGAGGCCGGAAACTCTCAACTGTCTTGATTAAGATGGTTACGGGTTTCTGGCTTTTGCGTTTTAAGACGACGCGACACATCCTCATGGATCTCTGTCGTGGCCAGGTCTAGCCCATAATTAAGGCAGACGATATGAAATTTATTCTAGCCAAAAAACTGGAGATGTCTCAGGTCTTCCTGCCCAACGGTACGGTCGTTCCCGTTACCTTGGTTCAGGCAGGTCCCTGCGTGGTTGCGCAAGTCAAGACGGAGGAAAAAGACGGCTACCAGGCCGTCCAGCTTGGTTTCTTGAATGCCAAGCGCCTGTCCAAGCCAATGACAGGTCATCAACAGGATTTGCCAAAGTCCAGGATTTTACAGGAGTTCCGCCTGGATCAGCCAACCGAGTTAAAACGTGGTGACATGGTCGAAGCCTCGACTTTTGCTGCCGGCGATACAATCGAAGTCTCTGGCACTTCCAAGGGCAAGGGTTTTCAAGGTGTCGTCAAACGCCACCATTTTCATGGCCATCCCTCAACCCACGGTCACAAGGACCAGCTGCGCATGCCAGGTTCCATTGGTGCCGGCGGTGTCCAGCGTGTGTTTAAGGGTGTCCGCATGGCTGGCCGCATGGGAGGCGAGACAGTAACTGTCAAGAATTTAAGTGTGGTGGAAGTGCGGGATGGCGGAGTATTGGCCATCAAAGGCGCTGTGCCGGGTGCACGTAATTCCATTCTTTCAATCCAAACCTTATAAGACCTATGCCGAGCGTAAAAGTATTCAACATAAAAGGCGAGGCTGTGGGCCAGACAGAATTGTCTGACTCGCATTTTGGCGTCAAACCTTCGACCTCGTTGGTCCATAGCGTAGTCGTTGCCCAGGAAGCCAACAAAAGGACAACCAAGGCTAATACCAAGACCCGCGGCGAAATCGCCGGCGGTGGTCGCAAGCCGTGGAAGCAAAAAGGCACGGGCCGTGCCCGCCAAGGTTCTATCCGTTCTCCTCAATGGGTGGGCGGCGGTATAGTTTTTGGTCCGCGCAAGGAGCGCAATTACAGCGTCAAGATCAACCGCAAGGCCAAGCAAGCTGCACTCTTCATGGTGCTTTCTGACCGCGTATCACATGACAAATTTGTCGTGGTCGACAATTTTCCGATCGATACGCCCAAGACCAAATCTTTTGCCGGATGGATGAAGGTTTTGCCTTTTGGCCGCAAGTCACTGGTTGTCATCCCTGCTTCCAATCCGACATTGTTGCGCATGGTTCGTAACCTCAAAAACGTGCAGTTGGTGACGGTTAATGCTTTGCACGTGGCTGACCTGGTCAAGTATCCGACCGTCATCTTCGAGCAACCCAGCCTTGCAGCTTTTGAGAAACTTTATAGCAAAGCCTAATATGGGAATTTTCTCGCGTAAAACAACCTCCCCCAAGGGAGCCAAAACCAAGCCTTCCAAAGAGGCGGCGGTTGAGGAAGTGTTGACCCCGGCTTCCCAGCAGGCAGCTGGTAAGACAGCCACCGCCACGGCAGCCAAAGGCCAGGCTGGCATGTCGTACCGCGTTTTGCATTCGCCGCGCGTCAGCGAAAAGTCAGCCGTCCTCTCCTCGCATAACGTTTATGTGATTAACGTGCCGGTTGAAGCTAACAAGATCGAGATCGCCAAGTCGGTTAAGAGCTTGTACGGCGTGACGGTCGAAGCGGTGCGAACCGCTCGCGGTATTGGCAAGCGTATGAAGCGCGGCCGCATCTCTGGTCAGCGCAAGAACTGGAAAAAAGCTTTTGTGACTATTAAACAGGGCCAGAAGATTGACCTCTACGAAGGAGTCTAAGCATATGCCTATTAAGCAATACCGACCCGTCACTAAAGGGCGCCGTATCTCATCGGTGCAGGATTTTTCCGATATCACGAAGAGTGAGCCGGAAAAGTCTTTGATTAAGATGCGCAAAGAGTTTGCCGGCCGCACCAGGGGCAAGATTACAGTCCGCCATCGCGGCGGCGGCGCGAAGCAGTTTTACCGCCAGGTTGATTTCAAGCGCGACAAATATGATATCCCAGCCCGCGTGGCAACTATTGAATACGATCCGAACCGCGGTGCCCGCATCTCACTCGTTGTCTACAAAGACGGAGAGAAGCGGTATATTGTAATGCCGGATGGGATGAAAGTCGGCCAAATGATTGTCAGCACCAAGACCACTGAGATTGAAATTACTCCGGGCAACCGTTTGCCGCTTGATCGCATACCGCTCGGCACATTGGTGCATGCTGTTGAGTTGAGGCCGGGCGAGGGAGCTAAGTTGGGTCGGGGAGCGGGCGTCATGATCCGCCTCATGGCCGTCGAAGGGCCTTATGCGACTTTAAAGTTGCCTTCAGGCGAACTGAGGAATGTTCCCAAGGGTTGCATGGCCACGATTGGCACAGTTTCCAACCAGGATTACCGATTGGTGCGTTATGGCAAAGCCGGCCGCATGCGTCATCGCGGTATCAAGCCGACTGTCCGCGGTAAGGTCATGAACCCGATTGATCACCCGCACGGCGGTGGTGAAGGCAAACATCCTATTGGTATGAAGTATGCCAAGACAAAATGGGGCAAGCATGCCATGGGTGTTAAGACGCGCCGCAAGAACCTTGCTTCAGACAGGCTTATTATCGAACGCCGCAAGGGCAAGAAACTCTAAACAATATGTCTAGAAGTCTTAAAAAAGGGCCATTTACCGAGCCCAAGCTGCTTGCCAAAGTAGCCAAACTCAAGCCAGGCGAAAAGACCGTGATCAAAACATGGTATCGCGCCTCGACCATCACTCCTGAGATGGTGGGCATTACGTTTGGCGTGCACAACGGCAAAGTCCATGTCCCGGTCTTGGTTCAGGAAAACATGGTTGGCCACAAGTTGGGCGAGTTTGCGCCTTCGCGCAAGTTTGTCCGTCATGGCGGCAAGATACAGAAGACCATTGAAACTGGGGCTCCAGCTGCTGCCCCGGCTGCTGCCGCTCCGGCACCTGCTAAGAAGAAATAAAACAATATGGAAGTCGTTGCTAAACTCAATTCATTGCGCATGGCGCCCCGTAAAGTCAGGCTAGTGGCCGACTTGATTAGGCGTTTGCCGGCAATCGAAGCAGAACGCCAGCTTGTCTTTTTGAACAAGGCTTCAGCTAAACCGTTGCTCAAGCTGCTCCGTTCAGCCATAGCCAATGCAGAACATAACTTTAAGTTGTCCAAGGAAAATCTTTGGATCAAGTTTTTAACGGTTGACGGCGGAGCGACTATTAAGCGTTTTAGGCCGCGTGCCCATGGTTCGGCTGCCCCTATCCGCAAGCGGACATCGCACATCACGCTCAAACTTTCGGATGAAGTGCGCCCGACAAAGGTCAAGAGGACTTACAAACCACGGATCCGTGACACGCGAAACGTGACACGCGAAACGTCGAAGGTTGAAGCCGCGCCGATTACCAACGAATAATCATATGGGACACAAAGTTAATCCAAAATCCTTCCGTCTGGGGATGACCACTACATGGCCATCGCGTTGGTTTGCGCGTCGCAAGATTTATCGCGACCAAATCCAGCAAGATCACAATATCCGCGTTTTCTTTAAGCGTGAGCTTAAGGATTCGGCCGTCAATGCCATCCTGGTTGACCGTTCGCGTGGCACATTGAATGTGACTTTGACTACAGCTAAGCCCGGCATGATAATCGGTCATTCTGGTGCTGGCATAGAAGAGTTAAAGAAGAAGTTTTTGAAAGAGTTTTATCGCGGCAAGAAGATACAATTCCAATTGAATGTTTCAGAAGTGTCCAAAGCCGGTCTGGAATCCACTCTGGTCGTCCAGCAAGTTATCTCCGAACTCGAGCGCCGCATGCCTTTTAGGCGTGTCTTGAAACAGTCCATCGAAAGGGTCAAGAAAGCCGGTGCCTTGGGCGTCAAAATTGCTGTTTCTGGCCGTTTGAACGGCGCTGAAATCGCCCGCCGCGAATGGTTGGCTTGGGGCAAAATCCCCTTGGCCAGCATGCGCGCCGACGTGGACTATGCTCAAGATTTTGCGCATACCATGATGGGCGCCATTGGCGTCAAAGTCTGGATCTACCGCGGTGATGTTTTTGCCAAGGACAGGCTCCAACAGTATCAGCCCACGACAGCCCGCACGCCTGGCAGTCGTGAGGCAACCGGTCGCCGTGAAAGGCCTCCGATGCGCCCACGCGCCTAAAGTTAAAAAACGCTTATGCTTATTCCGAGAAAAGTAAAACACAGAAAGTGGCAAAAAGGCCGCGGACGCAATGTTCGTATCGCTACGGACAAGGTCTTCTTGGCTTTTGGCGAATTTGGGCTCAAGGCCACCACGCCGGCCTGGCTGACTTCAAGGCAGATCGAAGCTTGCCGTCGCGTGCTGACGCGTTATACGCGCCGCGGCGGAAAAATTTGGATCCGCGTTTTCCCTGACAAGCCAATCACCAAAGGCGGCAATGAAAAGCGCATGGGTGGAGGTAAGGGCGCTGTTGACCATTATGTAGCACCGGTCAGGCCAGGCACCATCATCTTTGAAATGGGTGGCGTTACGGAGAAGCAGGCCAAGGAAGCGTTGCTGCTGGCAGCTTATAAACTGCCATGCAAGACCCTGTATTTAACCAGATAAGCAAATTATGAAAGCCAAGGATTTAGTACAAATGACGCCCGTCGAGCTGAACGCAAAGGCGGCCGAACTGCGCGGATTGATCCGTGACCTTAGGTTTAAGGTCACGACCCGCCAGAACTCCAAAGTGCGCGACCTGAGGAAGGCCCGCAAAGATCTGGCCCGCGTCATGTCGGCTTTGGTATCCAACAAATAATAATATGACGACTGAAGTAACGCCCAAAACAACCAAGAGCCGCCGCCGGCTGATTGGGACCGTAGTCTCTGCCAAGATGACTAAGACGGTTGTGGTCCGTATTGACCGCACTGTCCAGCATCCAAAGTATGGCAAGAGCTATGCTGTTTCCAAAAAGTACAAGGTCCATGACGCCGAAGGTAAGGCCAAGGTTAATGATGTGGTTGAAATCGAGGAGACGCGCCCCATGTCTGCTGATAAGCGCTGGCGTTATTTGCGGACAATAACCAAGAACGTATAAAGCTATGGTCCAACATCGAACAATGCTCACAGTGGCCGATAATACTGGTGCTAAAAAGCTCCAGTGTATCCGCGTGCTGGGCGGTTACCAAAAACGGACTGCCGGCGTAGGGGACATGATCACCTGCGTTGTCAAGGAAGCTGTGCCCCACGGTACTGTCAAGAAATCTGACGTTGTGCACGCCGTTATCATCCGGACACACAAGGAAACTCGCCGCCCGGATGGCACTTATATCCGTTTCGACGACAACGCGGCCGTCATTATCGACAAGAAGACCCATGAGCCCAAGGGCACGCGCATTTTTGGACCGGTCGCCCGCGAGCTGCGCGGCCGCGGATACATGAAGATTATTTCGCTCGCGCCCGAAGTTTTGTAAAAATATATGGCAAAGCTATTAATCAAAAAAGGCGACACGGTCGCCGTCACAGCAGGCAAGGACAAGGGCAAGACCGGCAAGGTAATGCAGTCTTTTCCTAAACTGAACCGCGTCGTCGTGGAAGGCATCAACGTCTGCAAGCGCCACTTACGCGCCCGCCGTAGCGGTGAAAAGGGTCAGACCGTAGAATTTTCGATGCCTTTGCACGCCTCGAATGTCATGCTGATTGATCCGTCCGGCAAGAAGATGCGCCATGATGACCGCCCAAAGGCCTAATTTCGAATATATGACGCTAAAAGAACGCTACTCAAAAGAAATCGTGCCCCATCTTATGAAGACCCTGGGGGAAAAGAACCCCATGGCCGTTCCGGCTGTTAAGATGGTGACCGTGGCAGTTGGCATCCAGGCGACCCAGAAGGATGCTAAGTTTATAGATACAATCGAGCAGACATTGACGCGTATTACGGGGCAGAAACCGGTCGACACCAAGGCCAAAAAATCAGTGTCTGGCTTTAAAGTGCGCGAAGGCATGGTGGTCGGTAAGAGGGTTACTTTGCGCGGCGAGCGCATGTGGTCCTTCTTGGCCAAGTTGCTCACCTTCACTTTCCCTCGCATCACTGACTTCCGCGGCATTTCGGCCAAGTACATAGATTCAACCGGCAACCTTTCCGTTGGTTTCCGTGAGTACCTCTCATTCCCTGAGATTCGCCCTGATGAAGTGGAGCGGGTGCATGGCCTCCAGATCGTAGTCACGACCAACGCAGGTACGCGCGAACGCGGCCTGGCCTTATTCAAGGAGCTTGGCTTCCCGTTCAATTCCTAACAATGACTTATGGCAACTGAAAATCAAATCGCCAAATCAAGGCGTAAGCCCAAGTTCAGCACGCGGCACGTAAACCGTTGCTGGCGTTGCGGCAGGCGACACGGCTACCTGAGGGATTTTGCCCTCTGCAGAATCTGCTTCCGTGAGTTGGCCAACCGCGGCGAATTGCCGGGCATTAAAAAATCCAGCTGGTAAAAAAAGTTATGATTACCGATCCAATTAGCGATTTCCTGACGCGCATCCGCAACGCACAGGCTGCGAACCACACAGTCCTGAGTTTGCCTTCTTCCAAGATTAAGTTGGCTTTGGCCAAGATTTTGGAAACTGAAGGCTATGTTACTGGCGTCGAAGTGACCCAAGAAGGCCATAAAGCCACCTTGGTCGTCCATTTGAAGTACAATGGCAAACAACCGGCCATCAAGTCCATCAAGCGCATATCCACACCAGGACGCCGGGTTTATCGCCAGTACGATACCCTGCCGCGTGTTTTGAGCGATCTGGGTATTGCCATAGTCTCGACTTCCACCGGCCTCATGACCAACAAACAGGCGCGCAAGCGGCACTTGGGTGGCGAAATAATTTGCGAAGTCTACTAATGATATGTCACGCATAGGAAAAAAAGCGATTACCATCCCTTCGGGCGTAGAGTTCGCCCTGCAGGGGAGACAAGCCGCCGTCAAAGGGCCGAAAGGCAACCTCAGCATTGGCATACCAGAAAATGTCACCGTTGAACTGTCAGCTGACAAGAAAGAAGTTTTGGTGACTGTCGAGAAGCCGGACGATATCAACCAGCGCGCGCTGTGGGGTTTGGCCAGACAGCTCATAGCCAATGCCGTGGCTGGTGTCCAAAAACCTTTTGAGAAATCCTTGGAGTTTGTGGGCGTTGGTTTCCGCGTTGCTTTGGAAGGTAAGAACCTGAATATGGAAGTCGGTTTTTCGCATCCAGTTAAGATGGCCTTGCCAGCCGGCATTCAAGCCGCAGTCGATAAACAAGTAGTGACTGTTTCCGGAGTGGACAAGCAACAAGTGGGCGAATTTGCCGCTCGTATCCGCCGCGTCAAGCCACCAGAGCCTTATAAGGGCAAAGGCATCAAATACACAACCGAAACCATCCGCCGCAAGGCAGGTAAGGCGGCTGCTAAGGCCTAATTTTAAGAGCTATGAAACAAGCTAAAGCCAAACAAGCACAAAAGCTGCGCCGCATCCGCCGCGTACGCGCCAAGATCAAAGGCACAGCCGAGTGCCCGCGTCTTAGCGTCAGGCGTTCGCTCAAGCATCTTTATGCTCAGTTAATTGACGACGTGAAGGGCAAGACTTTGGTTGCCGTTTCCGACCTTGAACTCAAAGCCAAGGCAGGGACTCCGCGTTTAGAGATAGCCAGCCTGATCGGCAAGGCTATTGCTGAGAAGGCCCAAGCCAAAGGCCTTAAATGCGTGGTATTCGACCGTCGCGACAAACGTTATCATGGCCGAGTGAAAGCTGTGGCCGAAGGCGCCCGCGAAGGCGGACTTGAATTATAAAAATTTATGACTGAAGAGATCCAACAACCAGTGGAAGCCGCAGCTGTGGCAACCGCAACGCCAGTTCTGGCCGATGTGCCTGAAGAGGCCCAAAAGAAGCGCTTTAACAAAAGCGCTAGGCCCCAGCGTGGCGGCGGAGGCCGTGGCGGACGCGGCGGTAACAGCCGCAGGCCGGGAGCTGAGGTGCCGGCTGAATCCGACTATGAGGAAAAGAATATCGAGGTGGCGCGTGTCACCCGCGTGACCAAAGGTGGTAAGCGCATGCGCTTTCGGGTTTTGTCTGTGATTGGCAACCACAAAGGCCGCGCCGGTTTCGGCTTGGCTAAAGGCCTGGATGTGGCGGCTGCCACATCCAAAGCCACGACCAAGGCTCGTAAGTCTTTAATTACTTTGCCCCTGGTTAATGAAACTATTCCCCATGCTGTTGAAGCCAAGTTTGCAGCTGCCCGCATCATCCTAAAACCAGCTCCTAAAGGTACTGGAGTAAAAGCCGGTGGTCCGGTGCGTGCTGTTTTGGAACTGGCCGGTGTGCCTAACGTTTCAGCTAAGATTTTGGGATCCAAGAATAAAGTCAATAATGTCAAAGCAGTTTTCAAGGCTTTGAGGCTTTTGTCTTCCCCGGTTAAGGCTAATGGACAGACAGAAGGCCCAGAGACACAACCTGCCTCCGGTCAACCGGTCGCAGTCTAAACTAAAAAAGTATGAGCATTGCAATGCACACCTTAAAACCTGCCAAGGGTTCAACGACCCGTAAGTTTCGTATTGGCCGGGGTAACGCTTCCGGACGCGGCACCACAGCCGGACGCGGCACCAAAGGCCAAAGGGCCAGGGCCGGAGGCCGCAACAAGTTGAAGCTTAAAGGCATGAGGCAGATGCTTTTGTCTTTCCCTAAAAATCGCGGGTTCAGGTCACTTTATGTCAAGGCAGAAGTAGTGTCCCTGGAGCGCTTGGGCAAGACTTTTAAGAAACCGGAAACAATTACGCTGGCCTTGCTTAAGAAGTCCGGTTTGGTGAACAAGCAGGCCCTCAGCGCCAAGATTGTTGGCAAGGGTGAAATCAAACTAGCTTTCAAGTTGCAAGGAGTAACTGCTACCAAGGCCGCCACTGAAGCAATTGAGAAGGCAGGCGGTAAGGTTAACTAAATACAGCGGGCGTGATAACTTATTGAGCGATTATGTGGGAAAAAATCTTGAACGCCTGGAAGGTCAAGGAAGTGCGCAATGGCCTGTTGTTTGTCTTGGCTACCATGATCCTATTTCGGATCACGGCGCATATCCCGTTGCCTGGTATTGATTTGGTGGCTTTAAGGCGCTTTTTTGAGGGTAACCAGGTCTTGGGCATGTTGAGCCTGTTTTCGGGCGGTACGATCAGTACTTTTTCTGTCGTGGCCCTGGGCGTTGCCCCATACATCACGGCTAGCATTATCTTCCAGCTCCTGGCCATGATTGTGCCTAAGCTCGAAGAGATCCAAAAAGAAGGAGAGAGCGGCCAGCGGCGCATCAACCAATGGACCAGGTTGTTGACTGTCCCGCTGTCCATCCTCCAGGCTTTTAGCTTGATTTCGATGTTGCGCCAATCCCAGATGCAGATCATGACCCGCACGGACATCTTCCATATTGTGGCCCTGGTTTGTACGGTTACGGCCGGCACCATGTTCTTGATGTGGCTGGGTGAATTGATTTCCGAAAAGAAAGTCGGTAACGGCATGTCGCTTTTGATTTTTGCCGGCATTTTGGCCAGTCTGCCGCAGTCGTTCTCGCGGTTCATGGCCACTTATGACTCATCGCAATGGGTATTCATTGCGGTTTATGGCGTTATAGCCATAGTCACTGTGGTCGGCGTGGTTTTCGTCAACGAAGCAGTGCGTAATGTGCCTGTGCAGTATGCCCGCCAAGTTAGGGGGCAGGGTACTCTTTCGGGTGGAGTTGCCACGCATTTGCCACTTAAGCTCATCATGGCCGGCGTGATCCCGATCATCTTTGCCATCTCAATGATGCTTATCCCGTCGCTTCTGGCGCAATTTTTCGTACATGCACGGACAGCGTGGTTAGGCGCGGCCGCTCAATGGGTCTTGACCACCATGCAGAACCAATGGGTTTATAGCGTATTATATTTTGTCTTGGTTTTTGCCTTCACTTACTTTTATACGGCTGTTATTTTCCATCCGGATAAAATTGCTGAGAATTTGCAGAAGCAGGGAGGTTTTATACCGGGCATTCGCCCAGGCAAGCCTACGAGTGAGTACCTCAACCTGGTGATTAACCGTTTGAACTTCTTCGGCGCAGCGTTTTTGGGAGCCATTGCCGTGCTCCCACAGCTTGTAAGTGGAATTGGCGGGTCACAGATCCTGGCTATTGGCGGCACTTCACTTTTAATCGTGGTTTCGGTTGTCATTGAATCAGTCAAACAAATCGAGGCTCAGGTCACCATGCGGCAGTACGATGCGTACTAACTAACCAACAATAAAAAATCCCTGCTTGAACGCAGGGATTTTAATATCAAGAAGTTTGAGGTAAGATGTGTCAGCTGTGAGTGATACTGAACAACGACTAAAGAAAGGCGGACAGCCAGGCTGGAAATGGTCGCATATTGTTTTTTTAGCTGGCTATTTCCTGATCCTTTACCTGATTTATTGGTTACTTTCAACCAAGAATTTTTTAGTGCCCAATTTAATCTATTGGTTGGTAGCTTTCTTAGCTTCACTCACCATCCTGCTCATGGTCTTGGGCATACTGAAAAAGAACATCTCATATGTTTGGTGGGAAGTTTTGCTTTTGGTTTTTGGATTTAGCGGGGTTTGGATTTTAGCTTTGGCAGTTTTGCCTTTTTGGGCAGCCGTCATGGTAGCCGGAGGCATGGTCCTATTGCCTTACATTTGGCCACTGACTCTTTGGCATGACTTAACATTTGTCTTAGGTTCAATGGGCATCGGGCTTTTTCTTGCCATCCGTTTTCCGTTTAGCGTCTTGCTGGTTTGTTCCTTGGGGGTTATTGCTTATGAATATTCAAGGCAAAAGCAAACCCAGATGGCTACTTTGCTTTCGGAAGCTTTTCGCACTGGTTTGCCGCCAGGCATCCTTTTGCCGATTAAGCCCATTGGTTGGCTCAAGGTTATTGAAGAGACGTGGCAAGCCGGCAGCGGCATGGTCATCAGTTTGTTGCCCTTAATCATGCTGTCGGCTATTGGCATGCGGCTGGCGCATGTTGGTTGGTATTGGTACTTACCCATGGTAGCTACTGTGCTCGCGGCTGAAGTCATATGGGGTCATGATAAACAGAACCGTCTGCGGAGTTGGATTTTTCTAGCGGTTGCGGTAGGATTTTATGCCCTGATGGGCATAATCAACTTATGAAGAACAAGCATCTTTGCTCCGTGATATTTGGCCCCCAAGGCAGCGGCAAGGGGACCCAAGGCACGCTTTTGGCTGAAAGGCTGAATATCCCCCTGATTGGCGCTGGGGAGCTGTTTCGCAATGAAATAACCGAGAACTCAACACTTGGCAACCTCGTGGCCCAGTATGTGAACCAGGGCCTCCTGGTGCCTGATGAGCTGGTGAATGCTGTCATGGCCAGGCACTTGAAACGCGTGGATTTGTCGCGTGGTTTTATATTGGATGGTTATCCGCGCAACATTGAGCAAGCCGAGGCGCTTGATCGCATTCTGCCCATCAACTTAGCTGTCCAGCTTAAGATTGATGACACGGAAGTAGTCAGGCGCTTGAGCGGCCGGATGCAGTGCCCAAAATGCAAAAGCGTTTACCACGAAACAGAGGCGCCGCCTGTTAAAAAAGGCATTTGTTCACTTTGCGGTACGCCCTTAATCAAACGTGAAGACGATAAAGAAGAGGTTATCAAGCTTCGTCTTCAAGCCTATCATTATATGACAGCGCCTTTGGCTGGTTATTACCGCCAACGCGGAGTCTTGCTTGTCATCAACGGCGAACAGCCAATTAATTACGTGTTTGAAGATATTGTAAAGAAAATTTCTAAATTAGGGTTCGCGGTGTAAATATGATTACCATTAAAACAGCCGAAGAAATCGAGAAGATGAAACAAGGCGGAAAAATACTTTCCCAAGTTTTGTCGCAAGTCATGGCCGCCTGCGTTCCCGGAGCCCATACCGAAGAGCTAGATCGCATAGCGCGCGAAGGTATAGTCAAGGCCAATGGCAAGCCGTCTTTTTTGCATTATCAAATTTCTGATGTCGATCCTCCTTATCCGTCTACGGTCTGTATTTCCATTAACGAAGAAGTGGTACATGGCCTGGCGACTCCCAACCGTGTGATTAAGGAGGGTGATTTGGTAGGGCTGGATATTGGCATGTGGTATGAAGGCCTGGCAACAGATATGGCAGCTACGGTTTGTGTGGGCAAAGCCACTTCAGAAGCTCGAGAGCTTTCTCAAGATACTCGGGAATCATTGAAGCTCGGCCTGGCCGTCATTAAAGAAGGTGCTTGGCTGCATGAAATCAGCCAGGCTATCGAGGGCTATCTCGCACCAAAAGGCTATGGCATTATCCGCGATTTATGTGGCCATGGCGTGGGATATTCTGTCCACGAAGATCCGCAAATACCGAATTATCACGAGCGCCGTCACAAGCCGGTCAAACTCAAAGCGGGCATGTGCTTGGCCATTGAGCCTATGGTTTCGCTAGGGGATTGGCGCATCAAACAAAAAGACGATGGTTGGACTTACGTAACAGCTGACAAATCTTTGGCCGCGCATTGGGAAGTTACCATCGTAGTCACTAAGAGCGGTTTTGAATTTGTAACTCCTTGGCCGGACAAAGTATGAGGTTGCTTGGCATTGATTACGGAGAACGCAAGATTGGCGTGGCCATGGGCGACACGGAAACGAATGTTGCCAGCCCTTGGGTTATTATCGAAAACGTGGGGCATGGTGATGCTATCAAACAAATCAAGTTAATCTGTGAGCGCGAAGGAGTGGAACGGGTGGTGGTGGGCATCCCTAAGATGCTGCGCGACACGTCAGCGGAAAATGAACAAATTAGGTCAATCAGGCGTTTTGCCGATGACTTGCGCAAAGAAAATATTCCGGTAGATGAAGCGGACGAGATGTTAACCAGCGCCCAAGCGCAATATTATTTGCACCAAACCAATTCTAAAGCGCAAGATGATGATGTAGCCGCCTCAATCATGCTGCAATCCCACCTTGATCGACTGCAAAGTTAATTTTGTGTATCTTCGCGACCAAGTCATTGTCCTAAAAAAATCGCCTTACCGTGAGCACGACCGTCAGTATGTAATGTACGGGCGGCGGCACGGGCTGCTTTTAGCAGCCGCGCGGGGCACCCTGAAGCCCAGGGCAAAACAGGCTTGCCACCTGGAGCCATTGTCCTTGGCTGATGTCATGATTGCCAAAGGCCGCAACTTTGACCAGCTGGCCGTAGCTGTCAGATCCAGGCCGAGCAATAGGCTCCAAAAGCTGGGCGCCCTGGCCATAGCCGGAGCTTTTGCTGACCTTTTCCTTAAACTCACCCGTCCCGGCGTGGCTGATGAACGCCTTTTTGTCCTTTGGGAAGAGCTGATCACTTGCCTGACGGAGTTGCCGCAAGAGCCAACGGCCCTGCGCGCCCAGCTTTTGTTTGCCGCCGCCAGCCTTAAACTCATGGATGCCTTGGGCTATGGCCCTGCGCTCCGCGCTTGCGCTGTGTGCCGCCGCCCGCCCGGCCCGACTGATGCCTGGTACGCGCCAAGCCTGAATGCATTGATTTGTTCTGATTGCATCCAGACCAGGCAAGAGCCGGCTGTCCTGGCCAGGACTCACGCCCTGGCGCTTTTGAGGTTTATGCGCACTTCGTCGCTATCTGACGTTCTCCGGGTAGGTTTAGCTGTCGACGTCGCCCAAAATGTCCTACGCCTTGTCCAAGAGGTCTGGAAACATGCGCCTCTCGAACGCGAACCGCATGGCCTGGATACCATTGAGCGTATCTTGGTTGTTTGACGGAAAGGGTCTTTTAGGCAAAAATACCTTTGCCTTATGCAACAATTCATATCTCAGTTTCCGAGTCTGGTGGGCCAGACAGCGACCATTAATGGTTGGGCCTACAATGTCCGCTCGTCCGGCAAAATCGCCTTTTTGCAGATCCGTGATGGGTCTGGTTTTGTGCAGGCTGTTTGCGTGCAAAATCAAGTTGACGAGATAACCTGGCAGCGCGCACTTGAGGTAACTCTCGAGTCGTCCGTGAGTGTGACCGGCATTGTCACCAAACATCCCAAACACGATGACGTTTTCGAGTTACAGGTTACAAGTCTCGAGTTAATACAGAAAGCCGAGGAATATCCCATTGGCAAGAAAGAACACGGCCCTGACTTTTTGCTCGATAACCGCCACCTTTGGCTCCGGGCTCCCTCGCAGTGGGCCATCCAACGTGTCCGCAATACCATTATTTACGCCACTTATGACTGGATGCGCGACAATGGTTTCATAAAAATCGATTCCCCGATTTTGACGCCCAATGCCTGCGAAGGCACAACCGAATTATTTGAGATTGATTATTTTGGAGAGCGCAAAGCTTATCTCTCGCAGTCGGGCCAGCTTTATATCGAAGCTGCCATTGCTTCAGTCGGCCGCTGTTTTGACTTTGGCCCTGTCTTTCGCGCTGAAAAATCCAAGACGCGCCGCCACCTGACAGAATTTTGGATGATGGATGCCGAAGCGGCCTTTGTTGACCACGAGGGCAACATGCAAATTCAAGAGCAGTTAGTCTCCTTTATCGTGAAGCGCGTACTCGAGACATGCCAGACAGAGTTGAAGATCCTGGAGCGTGACCAGGAGCCGCTCAAAAAAGTCGTAGCACCTTTTTATCACATGACGCATGCCGAAGCCATCAAGATCCTGCGCGAAAAGGGGAGCGATATCGGAGAGATGGATGATTTGGGAGCTGATGATGAGACGATTTTGACCCAGATGTACGACAAGCCGATCTTTGTCGAAAAATATCCTTCGGCAGTCAAGGCGTTTTACATGAAACGCGATCCGCAAGATCCTCGTTACGTCCTGAACTCTGATCTGCTTGCTCCGGAAGGCTACGGCGAAATCATTGGCGGCTCGCAGCGCGAGGATGATTATGAGGAGTTGATCAAGCGTGTGCGTGAACACAACCTGCCCGAAAAAGAATTCCAGTGGTATCTCGATCTGCGCAAATACGGGTCAGTGCCGCACTCGGGTTTTGGCTATGGCCTGGAGCGCATCGTCGGCTGGGTCTGCGGCTTGCACCATGTGCGGGAGACGATCCCGTTCCCAAGGTTGATGAATAGGCTTGAACCATAAAATATTTTACCCGCCCCCAATTATTCTGCTTATGAACTTTAATAGAATCGCTCAAGCTTTTGAGGGCGCACCAAATCCACCACCGGAAAAACCAAAAAAAAGAACGGCTCCGCGCAATATCAGGCCGGAAGTATTTGAGGCGGCGAAGAAAGCTACAATGGAGTCCGGTTGGCCCCATGACATGCATCTTGTGGGCAAAGGATCTGAAAATTTCGTCTTCTTTTTTGAGGATGATAAACATAAGGATATTGTTTACAAGGTTAACTATCTTAATAGCTTCGATGTTTTTTGCGGCATGATGAATGATAACTTACAGGAATATCGCCAAGGAGTAATTGGGCTTAAAAAAGCGCAAAAGGACAGGCGAGCTAAGCTGAAAGTCCTACGTGAATATTTTGGTTTTTCAGCCGTGCCGGTCGAAAAGACCATGATCCGTAACATGCCGGTTGATGCTGGTATAGTCAAAGAGCTAACGGGCAGAGGCTACACCTCCGAACAACTGGCCAAGCTCCAACCAGGCGTACCGGCTTTGGTCACGATTCAGCGTAAAGTTGATATAAAAAGGCAAGGCGATGAAATAGAGTTGGGATGCAATTTTCCTGAAAGGACCATTGCCAAAGATCCAAATGCTGCCACGATTTATGATGAGGGATATCGCCTGTTAGTGACACAAGAAAAAAATAATGACTGGGATGAGAATCGCCAGAAAGAAATCGTCGAAAAACTTTATCCGGAATCATTGATGATTGGCTTACGCATTGACCATGACCCTGAGTTTAAAGAATCTTTGCGTTCTTTTGTGTCCCAAGCGATTAAAATTGGCAATGAAAAAGGCATTTACTTGGATTTGGTTGGCAATGGCAACCTTTACTTTGTAAAACAACCAACCGGCTGGCAACCCAAATTAATTGATGTGCTGTTGCCTTTATTTAATGATTCCGAGAAGTTAGCGGAGAGTGTTGAAAAAATAAAACAAGGCAAGTCATCAGATATCGAAAGGAAGTCAGTCATGACGATGATGAACTCGATTAGGACGATAAATGCTTTGGCAGTGCTTGTGGGTTTGCCGGACCGGATAAATGCACCTGAATTGCTTGATGTGCCGTCAGAAACTTGGGCCCGAGGCTACATTGATATGAGGTCGGTTAAACGTAGAGAGAGTAAGCCAATGGCCGCCTAAGGGCGGCTTTTGTTGGGGAATTGACTATTAAGCGCATTTTTGGTGAAATAGCGCCGGCTCTTTCTTTTTGCGCTTAGCTTCGCAACCACCAACCAGGGGTTAAACCAATGCAGAGAGTCAGTCCGTCTGAGCGCACCCTCCAAGGCAAGATCCAGCCGATTTTCGTGCCAGTGAATCAGGGCACGGTTTCCTGGGCGCGGGCCAAGGGAGTGGATCCGGTAGTGCTCAAGGTCGTGATAAACAACGGCGTGCTGTCCAGGAAGTTGCGTCGGGCAACCCGAGACAACTCGAAAGCGGCTGAGCCGCACCAGTTGCACGTCGTCGAACCCTTGCCTGAGGTCATCGAGGCATCGCCCCCGACGCTCCAGGTCGTAGAGGAATCGTTGGTCGTTCCCGAGATCATCGAAGAGGTTTCGGCTTTCCAGCCTCCGTCTCAGGGCGTAGTGAGAGGCATCGCTTCTCTGGCCGTAAAGCAGCTTTACAACCGCTTTCGCAAGACGCCTTGGGGCAAGATGGTCCACGCGTACTGTAGCGGCATGGTCGGCCCAGCCAAAAGAGGGCGCGAGGTCGAAAGATACGTCATCGAGTATCTGAACCGCGCGATCACCGAATGGCTGAAGGCTAACCTTGCCATGAGTCATGCGGAGGTGAAAGCCGGGCTTGTGCGCAAGGCAGCTTTGGCCTTGGACGAGATCGAGGATGTCTTGTGCAGTTTGGTCAAGACTCAAGGCCATCCACCCAAGGCGAGTTCGACTCAGTTCGACTACAAGGTGGTCATCGTCAGTCTTGGGTTCAAGACCAAGCGTGAGGTCTTTGTGCTCTTCGAGATTCATCGGACCATAACCGGGGTCAAGAAGAAGGCTAAGACGCGCTGGGGATTGCCCAAATACAAGTACGAGACCGAAATCGAGATCGTGAGCGTCAAGAGCGCCCGTGATTTCCGGCGCGGAGTGCGCAACCGCTTCACGCGCCAAGAGCGAGAGCGCCGGCAACGGGGAGATGACGAGTCTCTCGATTTCCGCAACGTGCCGCGGGTCATGCGGCACTGACACAATGCCAATCAGGCAACTACACGCGCGCCGTCCACTGCTCGGACAGGCGCTTTTTGTTTATCCCAGCCCAAAGAGGTATGCTATGGGCATGGCAAACAAGTCCAAAAATGCTAAAGCCGGCTGGCGGGTTTACTCGGGGCTGATTGTAGTTTGTTTAATAGTCATTGGCGTGGCCATTCTTTCAGTCACTGCCTCAAAAACCAAGCCTTCGTCCATCAGTTCCCAGCCAGCCCAAGCTCCAGCGCCCACAACATCCGGAAAAGGCCCGGCTTTTTTAATCCTCTCATCAGATAGCTTGAAGCTAATGAGTCTCGACGGTTCACGCGAGCTAAAGATTGTTTGGCCGGATGATGTTTCGCGGCTGGGCAAGCCTCTTTCTCAAATCAGGGGAGTGGATTTAGGGACGGGCCAGCCGGTTTGGTTGGATTCCGGTTTTGTACGCGCTTCATCAACCGCCTGGCGTTCACCTGATGGCCGACGCAGCGCTTACCTAGCATCTGACAGGCGCGATGGCAGTGGTGCAGTCGAGATCAAACAAGGCAATGAAAGCACTTTACTCGTCTTACGCCAAAAAAGCGGCCGCAAAATTACGGACGAACAGCTTTTGGGTTGGTTGGACAAAGATACTCTTGCCTTGGCAGCCGTGGCCACAAGCACAAGGAATATTTTGATTCTGGATTTGAATGGCACGCTGACCCCGATTGCTAATTTGCCGGACGATGCCTGGCTGATTAAAGTCGCCGACGGAGCTATCTACTATGCCCGCGCTACGCCCGGCGAAGGTATTGAGATGTCGCAATCTCCGCCTTCTTCTTTATGGAAAATTGTGCCAGGAAAGGGCATTGAGGAAATAGCAGAGGAATCGTCTCATGTGATTCAGAATTTCGTGGTGTCAGAAGGCATGGTAGTTTATGCGACAGAAGATAATAACATGACGCAAATTGCGAATGATGGCCTAAAAAGTCTGGGGAAGGGCCTGCCGATGCTTTATATTAATGGCCAGGGGACGCTTATTATCCAGAACAGTAAGTTGGTCCTGATTAAAAACGACGGCCAAACATCGGAGTTAAGTAATGTGAGCATGAAAGGGGCCATATTTTATCTGCCAGAGGCTTCTTTGGACGAAAAGTCATCTAACTAGTAACATACTGGCATGCCATTTAAGAAATATAAAACGTTTTGGATTATCCTGGGCATTATTGTCTTGATTTTAGTAGCCCTTTTAGCTTACGGATTGTCCATGCGCCAACAAGAATCGCAAAAAGTGGTTAATCAGCCGCAAGCCAATATCCAAATCGGTTTAGGTGAGTTAGGCGCTGAATGTGGCGGAGAACTGCGCTTGCCTTGTAAACCAGGATTAAAATGCTCAAAACCAGGAGATGACTCAAAGGGTGTTTGCGTCAAAGATCTTCAAGTAGAGCCAGGGAAAACCGAGCCGCGATAAATTATCAAGTAGGAACGGAAGGGAAGTTATAGACTTTTCCCGGCTTTTTAGCTAACCTATTGGCCATATGTCACGTATTATGAATTTGGATACGGTTAACCTGGTTGGCCAAAAGGTCAACATCAAAGGGTGGGTCAATGTACGCAGAAACATGGGTAAAATCGCCTTTTTGGACATGCGCGACCATTCTGGAATTGTCCAGGTCGTGCTTGTCCCGTCTGAATTGTCAGACCAGGCCAAAGCAGAATTGGATAACCTAAGGCCAGAGGATTGCCTTTCGATTACAGGCATTGTCCAAGAGCGCGGAGCCAAGCAAATCAACCCAGACATGCCAACCGGCAAGGTTGAGATTTTGGCCAAAGACATCGAGGTTTACAACCATGCCAAGACCCCGCCGTTTGAAGTTGATAAAGACACGTCAAACGTTAACGAGGAACTGCGTTTAAAATATCGCTATTTGGATTTGCGCACAGAAAGGATGCAAAAGAATCTTGCTTTGCGCGCCAGGATGGTGCAGTCACTCCGCAATTATTTGGTTGGAAAGGGATTCATGGAGATTGAAACGCCAACCATGGTCAAAGGTACGCCCGAAGGATCGCGTGAATACCTCGTACCGTCGCGTTTGCATCCCGGCAAGTTTTACGTTCTGCCCCAGTCACCGCAACAATTCAAACAATTACTCATGGTGGGCGGAGCTGAAAAATATTTCCAGGTTGCGCGGTGCTATCGCGATGAAGATGCGCGCGGCGACCGCCAGATGGAGTTTACCCAGCTTGATCTCGAGATGTCGTTTGTCGAGCAGGAAGATGTTTTGCAGGTTGTCGAGGATATGATGGTTAAGATGGTAAAAGAGGTCGTGCCTGAAAAGAAATTAACTTTCAAGAAATTTGCCCGCATTACCTACGAGGACGCCAAGAACCAGTACGGTTCCGACAAGCCTGACATGCGCAAGGACAAAAATAACCCGGATGAGTTGGCTTTTTGCTGGGTGGTTGATTTTCCGATGTTTGCAGTGGGGTCAGATGGTCATCTTTCCGCAGAACATCATCCGTTTTGCATGATTAACCCGGAGGATGAGAAATATCTGGATAAAGAGCCGCTCAAAGTTCGCGCTGCGAGTTATGATTTGGTCTTGAACGGCTACGAAATATCGTCCGGCTCGATCCGCATCCACAAACCCGAGATGCAGAAAAAGATTTTTGACGTTCTTGGCTTGAGTGACGAGCAGATCCAGCAAAAATTCGGTCACATGCTCGAAGCTTTCCAGTACGGCGCGCCCCCGCACGGAGGTGCGGCGCCGGGCTTGGACCGCATTGCCATGATCCTGTGCAACGAACCGAGCATCCGCGAGGTTATTGCTTTCCCCAAGACCGGCGATGCGCGGGACCCGCTCATGGGCGCGCCGTCCGAGCTGCCGCCTGAGCAAATCGCTGAAGCGCACATCAAGATTACGAAATGATTTACGACAAGATCCTAAAACCCATCTTCTTTGCCTTTGATGCTGAAGATACGCACCACTTTTTTGTTTGGGTGGGGGAGAACTTGGGCCGTTTTGGCCTGACCAGATGGGCTACTCGCTTGGCTTGCCGCCCGGTCGTCGATCCAATCCTGCAAACAGAGCTGGCTGGCCTCAAACTCGACCATCCTTTGGGCGTGGCAGCTGGTTTTGATAAGGAAGGTCGCATGGTCCCAATTCTTAAAGACGTTGGTTTCTCGTTCGTGGAAGTCGGTTCAATAACCGGTCAGCCAAGCTCGGGCAACCAGCGCCCGCGGTTGTGGCGTTTGCCCGAAGATCGTGCATTGGTCATCAACTACGGCTTGCTCTCAACTGGCATGGAAGCTGTAGCTGCCCGTTTTAAGCTAAACCGCGAGCAAGGGCGCTGGCAAATGCCGGTCGGCATTTCGGTGGCCAAGGCCAACGTGCCCGGGCTGGGCGGCGCCGATGGCCTGCAGGATTTGCTCAATGCCTTTGAAAAACTCCAACCTTACGCGGATTACATGACGGTCAACGTCTCGTGCCCTAATACGGGCGACGGAGTCCAGTATTGTAAAGACCCAATCATGTTCCGCGAGTGTCTTGCGCGCTTAGACGCCTTACGCCCAACAAAACCAGTCTTCTTCAAGATTTCGCCGGACCTTTCCGAAGCTCGGCTGTTGGAAGTAATGAACGATTGCGAAAAGTTTTCTTGGGTCAAAGGATTTGTCATGACAAATTTGACGCATGATCGGACGGGTTTGACTTCAAAGAATCTGGCAGTGGCAAAAAGCGGGGGAGTATCTGGTCCGCACTTGCGTGAGTTGGCTGACCAAAACCTCAAATTTGTTTATCATCATGGCCACCAACGTTTTCAATTCATTGGTTGTGGCGGTATTGATTCGGTCGAAGACGCTTACCGCAAAATCCGCTTGGGTGCATCTTCCCTCCAAATCGTCACGTCCCTCATCTACAACGGCCCGCTCTGGCCATCACAGCTCATGCGCGGTTTGGCAGCTAAACTTCGCGCTGATGGTTTTAAGAATGTCACGGAAGCAGTCGGCGTCGACAATCGATAATCGATAATTGTATGCTCCCATATCTCGATGAGCTTAAACAACTTAACCTGCCATCCAAACAATATGCCATCTTTGGCAGCGGGCCTTTGGCTATCCGTGGCATTAGGGAAGCGCGCGATATTGATGTTTTGATTAAAAAAGATTTGTGGGACAGCCTATCCAAAATCTACCCACCCAATGAAAAAGGCAATGGTTTGTTGATTGGTCATGTGGAACTTTTTAGCAAATGGGAACCGTTTGACGTTAACATCGATGAGCTGATTGATTCGGCGGAAATGATCGAAGGTCTGCCTTTTGTCAGGATGGAATACGTTATTGAATGGAAAAAACACGTCGGCCGAGATAAGGATAAGAATGACCTTGAGCTGATTGAGGAGTATTTTAAGGCGAAAAAGGCTTGAGCCTAGCCATTTTTTTGCCCTTGGGTTATTATTATTGCCGTGGCATATCAGGTAAACGTTGAACATTTTGAAGGGCCTTTGGACCTGCTTTTGCAGTTAGTTGAGCAAAATGAACTCGAAGTTTCTAAGATATCTTTGGCCACTGTGGCCGACCAGTTTGTCCAATACATGCAGGCTTCAGCTGTGCCGCCCGAGGAATTGGCGGACTTTTTAGTTATTGCCTCTAAACTCGTTTATCTCAAGTCGCAGTTATTGTTACCTGATTTCAAGGACCAAGAAATGGAAGAGGGTCCTGACCTTGAGGCCCAACTCCGCCAGTACCAGATGTTTGTGGCAGCTGCCCGCCAGATAGACTCTATTTGGAAGTCAGGCAATCGATCTTTTATTCGTGGCACCTCAGTCACCAGGCGCAGGGAAGTAAAATTTTTACCGCCGACCAACGTGGATGTCCAAGTTTTAATGGATGCCATGAAACGGGTGATTGCCCGCCTTGAACCTATTGTCCGTTTGCCAAAAGTGGCAGTCAGGCGAGCTATTTCCTTGCACGAGCGCATACGAGACCTGTTCTCCAAGATCAAAGACCATGCCACACTGACGTTCAGGTCATTTCTTAAGGATGCTGACCACAAAGAAGATGCCATCGTTTCTTTTTTGGCGCTCCTGGAACTGATCAAACAGAAGTTTGTCATGGTTGACCAAAAGGATTTATTCAATGATATAGATATCAGCCTGCATCCCGATGCTCCGGAGCGTGATCCGTTAGCTGAATCATTCGTCTAGTAATCAAATATGAAACTTGATCAGACAATTGAAGCGATATTGTTCGCTGCCGGTAAGCCACTCACTGCCCGTAAGCTGGCTGAGCTTATGGATGTTAAGATAGATGAGGTGGAAGAAGCCTTGGAGGCGCTTAAAGAGCGCCTGCAAGAAGGTAGTGGTCTCATGCTGCAGGAATATGGCAAAGAGCTTGAGCTGGTCACCAAACCCGAAGCAGCCGAAGTGGTCAAAAAAGTCATTAAGGATGAGGAGCAGGCTGAGTTGACCCGCGCTTCGCTCGAAGCTTTGACGATTTTGGCGTATCGCGGACCCATGACCAGGCCTGAGCTTGAGCAAATCCGCGGTATCCAATCATCTCTCATCTTGCGTAACTTAATGATTCGCGGTTTGGTCGAGCAAAAAGATGATGAGCGCTTGGGCCAGCCGACCTATGCCGTGACTTTTGATTTCATGAACCATCTTGGCCTCTCGTCGGTCAAAGACTTACCGGATTATGAAGTTTTGCGGGGCAATGCCGCCATCTCGGACGTGTTGGACCACTTAAACCAAGCAGAAGACAAATCAGATAAAGAACCAAAAGAACAAATCAATGTTTAATATGTTTCAAAACCTTCTCGGCATCATGGCGGTTATGGCGTTGGCATCAGCGCCCTCGCCCCATCTCGACCCTATAACAATGTACGGCCAGTCAGTGCCGATCCAGCCGGTTTTGGCTGTCCAAGCTCAGGTGGGACCGGTCAAGACTGTGCCTAAGCCGCCCAAAAAGAAAAACCAGAATAATTTGGGCATTGTGACCTCGGGTAAAAGCGTTTTTGTGGCCGATGTGGCGACAGGAGGCATCCTTTATACCAAGGCTCCGCACGATATCCATCCCATAGCCAGCATTACTAAGCTTATGACAGCCTTGGTTGTTATGGAAAGCGACAAGAAGCTGGATGGAGACCTGACTTTTCTTGCAGATGACTTTGATAATGAGAGTAAACCAATTTTTGCAGCCGGCGATACCATCTCACGCAAGGATGCCTTGCGTGCCCTGTTGGTGGGTTCGGTCAACGCGGCGGGCGAAGCTTTGGCGCGTACCAGCGGGCTGACTCGGCAGGAATTTATCGATAGGATGAATGGCAAGGCCAAAGAATTGAATTTAGCCTCAATGGTTTTTGCGGAACCGACCGGTTTGAGTTCCAGCAACCAATCTAATGCGGCTGATGTGGCGGCCTTAATAACCATTGCCTTGCGCGAACCAGATATCCGTGCGGTTTTGGATGAACCAGAAGTGACCGTCAAGACAAAGGCCGGTAAGGAAATCAAAGTCGAATCCACTAATTTATTGTTAACCTCTTTCCTGAATAAAGCGCCCTATAAGATCATTGGCGCTAAGACAGGGTCGTTGCCCGAGGCTGGTTTTTGCATGGCTCAAGTCACACGCGATGCCAAGGGGCATGAGGTAGTTGCGGTTTTATTGGGCAGCGACAATCATTTTTCACGTTATCGCGATATTAAAGCTTTGACTGGTTGGGCTTTCAGTTCCTTTGACTGGCCCAATTAAGTAACGAGTAACTAGTAACGAGTAAAAAGGAGTATGCCTAAGACCACTCGTTACTTTTTACTAGTTACTTTTTACTGTTTATGAAAGTCGGTTTAGACCTGCGGTGCTTGCCAAGTGATGGCTCTGAAGGGGCTGGCGTGGCGCATGCAGCCAGGGCTTTGTGTTCCCAATTGATTAAGGAAAAGCCCATTAATTGGCAGGCTTTTGTTGTTAAAGGCAGTGCTTGGCAAGCAAGTCCTAAGTACGAATTAGCGGATGGCCAAAGCAAGACTTTGAAAAAAGCTTTGGGTGAAAATCCTTGCGATATTTTATTTGTTCCATCTGGTGCAGTCAGTTATGGTCTGGATATTCCAGCTATTCCTTGGGTGCATGATTTGATAATTTTTGATCACCCGGAATGGTTTCCGGAATCCTGGTTGCATCGTCAGTTAACTACTCATCTTTTTTTGCGAGGCATCAAGCAGGCGCCAATCGTCTTTGCTGTTTCCGAATATACCAAACAAGCCATCATCCGCCACGCACGAGTCACTCAAGAAAAAGTGATGGTCACGCATGAAGGGGGAGACGGACAATTAACAATTAACAATGAACAATTAACAATTAAAAAGTCCGCTTCTGAATATTGCCGCGGCAAGTGGGGGATAGAAGGTCAATTTATTTTGGCTTTAGGAACAGTTGAGCCTAGAAAAAATTTAGCGATGCTGATTAGGGCTTGGAAAAAGTCTGGAGGAGCATTAGATTTAGTTATTGCAGGTCGAAACGGCTGGAAGTTTGAAGATGTGACTCGAGAGATCAAAAGTTTGACGTCCGATGAAGCATCGAGGTTTCACCGTATCGAAGATTTTAATGATGATGATAAACGCCAACTCTTGTTGGCCGCCAGTATTGTCGCCGTCCCATCGCTGGATGAGGGTTTTGGTCTCGTGGCGCTTGAAGCTTTGCAAGCGGGGACTGATGTCGTCGCCTCAAATCGTGGTGCATTGCCCGAAATTGTTGGTCAGGCTGGAATATTGCTTGACCCTGAGGATGAAAAGGCTTGGGCAGAAGCACTCAATCGAATCTCGAAGCTCGAATCTCGAAGCTCGAGTACAGAACAAGCTCAAAAATTCAATTGGGAAAAGACGGCTGGAGTTGTTTTGGAGGGGCTGAAAAAATTGTAAAAAAAGAAGCGGTCAAGAGTGCTTGAACCGCCAGGCGTGTCCTTAGGCCGCGGACACGGTTGCTCCTGCTTGGGAGCGTTTCTTGGCCAACCGGCGCACATTGCGCACATTACGGAAGTGCGCAGCCAGGTGCATCAGGATCAGCCCTTCTTGGTTGACGTCTGCCAGAGTGGCCGTTTCGAGGGCTACTCCTTCGCGCAGGTGATTGACCGCAAACCATCGATCCTGCTTGCAAAGCTCTGTCAGCGGGCGCCTCTTGCGAAGCTGTCGCCGTCGCCGGTGCCGTAGGCCAGCCGACGGAATGCACTTGCTGAGCTGCATGGCAGAGTAAAGCTCATACGCCAGCAGCTCGACCGTCTCGGATGTGGCATTGAAGCAGTACCTGATCTCGTGCGACTCGCGTTGCCATCCGGTAGAGGCTCGGTAGAGTTCGTCCCAGGCTCGACGGTAATGGGCCTGCCCGATCAACCTGCGAACGCGCCGCAGCCAGTAGGCATCGGTGTTCAGGTGGGCGGCCACCAGGGCATACTCGTCATCTGAGATCATCTCCTGCATGGCAGGATGTTCGATGATGAGGGCCAGGTCATCTGCATCCAAGATCAGCTCGCGCACGATGCTGGGAGAGATGGTGTAGAGCGGTCGCCCGTCTCTCTTGAGAGCGAACTCGACGGAAAAGAGCGACATGAGTTCCATGACGAACTTGGGTCGACATTCCGCGCCTTTTGTCAGCCGGTTCAGTTCCCTGAGCAGGTCATGCCTGCGAGGGCAGAAGGGCACGCAACGCAAGGCGGTTTTTGGCCCGTGGGATTGCAGGATTTCTTGGATGGCCAACTTGGCCAGTTCCAAATCGCGGACCGATGAGAGATCGAGCGAATCGATGGCGTACGCCAACAGGCCTTTGTTTTCCTCTGCCTTCTCTGCTTTTTCTGCTTCTGACAGCATGGCTGCCTCCTATCCCAAAAGGGGACAATGTGGAGTTGTACTGCGCTTATAAGCCAAGTCAAAGGACGGGTTTGGAAAATACCTTAAAATCTGTCCAATGTCAAGGTTGCCAAAAGGCGGGGAATGGGTTATATTGCTCCCGCAAAAAACATGGGGCGAGGTAGCTCAGTTGGTTAGAGCGTGGGACTCATAAGCCCAAGGTCGTGGGTTCGATCCCCACCCTCGCTACCATAAAAAACACGGTAAAAACCGTGTTTTTTCGTTATATTTTGTCAGCTAAACCAGGCCAGCCATGGCCAACCTCCTTGGCTTGACATTTAGGCTTAAAACTGGTAAAGAACAAGCCATCGGTGCACCTTCCACTTCGGCGTGAAGTCGGGAGGAGGTAAAAAATGGGAGTTATTGCTAGCCTGAAAGAATGCAGAGAGCAGCGTAGACGGCAGAAGATGAGGCCGCCTGAAGGCAGGCGGTATAAGAAACCTCATCCTCCAACCTGCTTGAGCTCTACTTGGTTCAAAAAGCACGGGCCTCTGAAGGCCCGGATCACCAAGAACAACGATTTGTTCCTCGAACACGACTACTTCCGCTTCATGCCCGATATGGTCATTGGTGACCTGTTGGAGCGTGGCATTGTCGTGTACTTCGCCGGCGAAAATCGGCTTGGGCTGGAGCACAAGCTCCACTGCCTGATAGGCAATGACCATGTAGTCAAGCAACTCGTAGCCAGCCCGGGTATCAAGGTGCCCAAGAAGGTTACGAAGCTTCTCATCGTCATGCAGTTCGGCAAAAAAGAAGAAGACAGGGACGTCTTAGTCGATGACGAAGATGATGAGTGCACGTATCAGGAACTGCTCATCTGCGAAGTGAGCACCATCCTCGATTCGCGCGCCATCTAGCTCCTTGTCTGCCTAGGGCAATGGCCTACTCGGCGGTTAAAGCATCCAGCTTGACCGCTTGTTTTTTTAGCAAAATTGGATTTTTCCCACACCTGGTTTATAGTGGAATATATGGATAAGAAGATTGCCGTAATGTTCAGCGGAGGTAAAGACAGCTGTTATGCACTCCAATCGGTCTTGAAGACTGACCCGATCGAATTTATGATTAGCGTCATTTCAGACAATGGCGATACCCATCTGCATGCAGGACCCGAGATTGATAGTGGGCTGAGGCAGATCCAACTCGAACTCTTGGGGTTGCCTTATAAAATAGTCAAAGTCGGATCGGGCGAGAACTATCTTCATGAACTTTTTGTGGCTTTGAATAAACTTGTCAAAGAAAACGGAATAACCCATCTTGTGACTGGAGATCTTTGGCATCCATATACGACCGGTATTGGTGATATGTTGGCTGGAGCCTTAGGCGTCAAGATTATTAGACCGGCCAGGGAAGCATGCGCATCGAGATCAGAAGACACGGCTTTTATGGAAAAAGTTCTTGCTTCAGGCGTCCGTTCAGTCATAATCAGCGTTCGCGACGGTGATTTGCCAAAAGAATATGTCGGACGAGAGATTGATGAGCCTTTAATTCAAAAATTAGTTTCATTAGGTGTAGATGCGGCGGCTGAAGGAGGGGAATACCAGTCATTTGTCGTATCTTGCCCGCTTATGAAAAATCAGATAGTTATAGATGACTTTAGAGTTGACTTAGTTGATGGCAAGAATGGCAAGGAGAGATTCCATCGGATGTTCGTTAACCGCTATCACGTTGTATGAAGACCTGGTCTTGGCTCAGTAATAAACTCAATGCTTTCCATCGCCCAATTTCGCACGTGATTAAGGGATTCTCGCCCATGGCTGGCAGTCAGTTTCCAGGAAATTTCAATGTGAGCGGTTTTCATGATCAAATTCTTAAGTTGCCGGATCACCCGTCGGCTATTTGGGGAATCGATCGATGTCTGCGCATAAGAGAGAAGGTAGACGCTTGTCACTCATATGTCTTTCACATGGGCATTTTCGCGCAAAGCGTTGATTTGAACGGTGATTTTAGAGAGCCATGGAAGGATATTCGATTCCATGTGTTGCAAAAAGAAATTTTAGACCAGTTTTTTGCTCTTCTTAATTTATTAGGTGTCGATCATAAATCATTGGAGTTTACCTATCTGGCTGGTGTTAATTTTGAAGGGTTGAAGAAGAAGTATTATCTGCCCGAAGATATTGTTTCAAAGAAATATTTGAAAAAGCTCTTGATAAAATCTTTCCCAGTCCATTCACCTGCGAATATCGATGCTGTTAATATTGAAGGAGCTTTAGTCGGATCGCGATTGGAAGTGGCAAGTAATGGGATTGAAATTGGCACGATCGTTTTTGACTGTTTTAAGGTGAAAAAAGGTAAGTTGGTTCCTATTAATTACGTCGGTGGATATGCGCTTGGGATGGAACGTCTGCTTTGCTCAGTTAATGGTGGTGACTTTATTCGATCGATTGGACGTTATACACAGGCAGGGAAGAAGCTTTTTAAAAAAGTAAAAGCAGTGCAATCCATTTTGTTAAAGGACGATGTGCTGGGTTTTCTTTTCGGAACAGAAGCTTTGGCTTGTGTTCCCGACAGTCTAGCTCGTGGTCAAAAAGAGCTGGTGCGCCGTTTGAAAAAGAATTTGAAAGAATATGAAATAAATTTAGGGTTATCCCAGAAAGATACAGATACATTCATAACATATTTTAAACAATGGAAATCTTAATCATGGGCAGCAAAGGTCTGCTCGGGGCAGAATTGGCTAGACTGGGCGGACGAGACGGCCATAAGATTTTTGCTTTTGATAAAGATGGGCTCGATATCACTGACGAGGCAGCGATTGAAGAATTTTTTAAAACCCATTCCCCGAAAGTGGTAATAAATTGCGCAGTTGTATCTCCAAAGGCGTGTGAAGAGAATCCGGGACGTGCCTATCAAGTGAATGTCGAAGGCGTAAAAAATCTACTCAAACATAAGAGCTCGGCTTTATTAATCCAGTTTTCCAGTCCAGCCGTATTCGACGGAAATTTACCTTTGCAAAATATTCAGTACTCAGATAGCCCAGAGGTAGGCTATAAAGAAAACGATCAGGTGAATGCCATCTCAGTTTATGGAAAGACAAAAGCGGAGATGGAAAAACTTCTTAATGGCACTGATAACCTGATTCTACGAACCTCTTGGGTTTATTCCAAGACAAAACCTTTCGGCCTAGCGGATGCCCCGCCCTTTCCTTTGAACGAAATTGGTCGTCCTACTTATACTGAGGATATCTGGAAATGTATAAACGTCCTCTGGCTTGAAAAGTTAACTGGATTGTTCCATGTCTGCGGCCCTGAGGTTATGTCCAGACATGAGCAAGCCATGAGATTATTTGGGAATGTCGAACCATACTCGCTTCCTAAAGATAACATCCGTCCGTTATCAATTGGTAAAATTTATCCGTATTTGGTTAAGAATTCGGTTTCTCTGACCAAGTGGGGTTGAGGTCCCTCGATTCCGTCTCGTCCAACTCATTACACTCAGGACAAAAAAATAAACCGCAGGATTGCGGCTTATTTTTTTGGTTGCGGGGGTCGGACTTGAACCGACGACCTCCAGGTTATGGGCCTGGCGAGCTGCCAACTGCTCTACCCCGCGTTACGCGAAACATCAAACGAAATTCAAACACCGAGCAATAAACTACCATGCGCCGGTTTTAGTGTCAATGACGCAGATTTATCGCCCAGAAGCATCCCCTTGTCTTTAACCGTTGGGACATCTAATATATAGGCGGTTATGGCACGCATAATTGGTATTGTGAACCAGAAAGGGGGAGTGGGTAAAACCACCACTGCCGTGAATTTAGGCGCGTATCTGGCTGACTTGGGAAAGTTCGTTTTGATCATTGATCTTGACCCGCAGACCAACGCCACATCGGGTATTGGCATTGACCAACGCAATATCGAGCGCAGCGTATATGAGGCCATCTTAGGCAAAGTGCGCATGAGTGAGATTGTACAGCCTACCATGCACGAGACTTTGCGTATTGCTCCCGCTACCTCGTCTTTGGCCGGCTTGAACGCTGAGTTGCCCAACATGGAGAGGCGTGAATACAAGCTCCACGAAGCATTGCGCGAGGTCAGGAATGATTATGATTATATTTTGATTGATTGTCCGCCGACTTTGGGTTACATTACATTAAACGGCATCGTAGCTTCTGACGAGATTTTGATACCGGTCCAGGCTGAGTATTACGCACTCGAAGGTTTGGCTGATTTGTTGGAAACGTTGAAGCTGGTCAAAGAACGTTTACGTCCCGATATTCAGATATTAGGCGCTGTGCTCACCATGTACGACAAGCGCACTAAACTTTCTAACGACGTGCTACAAGAACTTTATAAGTATTTCCCCAATAACATTTTCCGTTCGGTTATCCCGCGCAGCGTGCGTTTGGCAGAAGCTCCTTCCTTTGGCCGGTCGATTGCGGCTTTTGATCCGGATAACATGGGAGCCAAGGCTTACGAGCGTTTGGCCAGAGAAGTCTTAGGGACAGAAATTTTTGTACAAACACAAATATGATGCTTAAAAGACCATCAGGACTCGGTAGAGGATTGGGTGCGCTGATTCCTCCCAAACAACCAATTTCTCAGCCTTTTGCGGACGAGGATCAGGAAAATCGAAGCTCGAATCTCGAAGCTCGAAGCTCGGATAACGAAAGTCCGGAGAGTGAGGCCCAGCTGTCTGATATTATCGAATCAGTCCACCGCATACCTGTGGGTTTGATATCGCCTAACCCGCATCAGCCGCGTGAGCACTTTGATTATGCAGCGCTCGAGGACTTGGTTTCATCCATCAAGGAACACGGCATCTTGCAACCGCTAGTCGTCTCGCCTCTGCCTGACGGGCGCTATGAGCTGATTGCTGGCGAGCGTCGCTTGCGGGCAGCTAAGATTGCTGAAATGCCGGAAGTTCCGGCCATAGTCCGCACGGTCAACGAGCAGCAAAAGCTGGAGATGGCCATTATCGAGAATGTCCAACGCAGGGATTTGAATCCAATCGAAGAAGCGCGCGCTTATTTGCGGTTGCATGAAGAGTTTGACCTGACGCAGGACCAGATAGGGGAGCGCGTGGGCAAAAGCCGTCCGCAAGTCGGCAATACCATGCGCCTTTTGCAACTTGAGCCGGAAATTCAGAGCGCTTTGGCCCAAGAAAAAATTTCTGCTTCCAATGCCAGGACATTACTCTCAATCCCAACCAAGGAAGAACGCTTAGAGCTGTTCCAGCGCATGTTGGATGGTAACTTTACTGTTCGCCAGGCAGAAGAACATATTCCGCAGGACCGCCGGCGCATTAAGATTGTTGACCCGAATATAATGGATATGGAGTCACGCATGCGCGGATTTTTCGGCCTCAAAGTCAACATCAAACGTCAGCCAGACGGCCGCGGTGAAGTTAAGATTGCTTTTGAAAACGACGAAGACCTCAGCAATATCGTCAATCGAGTTTCGGCAACTGGGCAAGTTGAACTCTAAACTTATTTGTTCTTGGTCTTCTTCCTCATGGCATGAGGGATAACGCCTTTGATCCAATTCGCCAGACCCGCGCGGGCATACTGGCGGATTTTGCTTTTAGCATGTCTTGTCTTGGCAAACCTAAGCCAG
>JAQULH010000009.1 GCA_029004215.1 Patescibacteria group bacterium
GTTCGGTCGTCGGAGTCCAGAACACATCAGACCGAATCGCTTTCGGCCTTCGGGCCTCCATCGAAGAGCCTGATGACACTTGACCCTTGCCCCGGCAGTCTGCCCAGACCGCCGGGCTCTTTTTATATACAAAATCCCCTCGACATGCATCGAGGGGATTTCTTTTTTGTCTAACTTTGTTAGATGCCCAGATCAGCTAAATCCTGATCCGAAACCAGCTTTTCGCCACGGGGCTCACTACGGACCTCACCATGTTCCTCGACACCGGTTTTGCGGCGGGATTCCTGGTGCGCCATGCGGGCGTTTTCAGGCTCGTAAACCTTGAGGTTCACACGGGCGTTTTCCTTGGCGCCAACGATCTTGAGCAAGATGCGCAAGGCGCGGGCGGTCTGGCCTTGGCGGCCAATGACGTAACCCATATCCTCCTGATTAATGTGGAGGGTGATGAGCACGCCGCGCTCGTCGACCGTGCGTTCAGTCTTCACGTCATCCGGGTGGTTGACGATGGACTTAACCACGTACTCAATGAACTGCTGGTCCTTAAACTGTTCTGCCATATCGGCTCTGAACAATCCGATCTACGATTCCGTGCTTGCTTAAGCAAGACGCGTACCCTAAAACGGATAAAACATTACCAGTCCAAGATGCGGGCTGTGTCTAAATTATCTGTAAATAACTGAGGAATTGATCGGCATCTTCAACCAAAAACCGCGAATAATATAACACAAAATAGGTTAATTGTCAAAGAAAAAATCCCGTTGAAGCGGGATTTTTTACTCAACTTAGGCTTTTTTCTCTGCTTTGGCCTTGCGACGCTTGGAAATCGATACGACCTTCCTTTTATCGCCTTTGACCAAACCCTGGTCAGCCAGCAAGTTCCAAACCGTGTCAGAACATTGGGCTCCCTTTGAGATCCAGTACTCGACCCGATCTTTCTTGAGCTCGATGGTGGACGGTTTGGTCCTGGGGTTGTAGCGACCCAGTATTTCGAGGGCCTTGCCCCATGGATCACGCGTCTTTTCGGAAATAATGAAGCGATATTCCGGTTGCTTCTTCTTGCCGATGCGGGTTAAACGAATTACCAACATAAGATTGATTGTAATTTAGTGGAGTTTAAATGCAGATGGGTTACCAGATCCAGCTGCTTTGAGCTGCGTCCCATCTTTCTGACGGAGGGACGATAGGGCGTAATATAAGGGAAATTGCTTAATAAGTCAAGGATGATATAGTGTCATCAGATATGCCAGAAATAGAGCTTTCTGAGACCCTGCTTATAGATAAACCGGCTGGTATGACCTCGCATGATGTTGTCGACCAGGTTAGGCGTATTTATAAAACCCGCCGCGTAGGCCATGCCGGCACTTTAGACCCTTTTGCGACCGGGCTTTTAATCGTAGCCATCGGCAAAGCGACTAAAGACATCCAACGTTTTGTTGGTTTGGATAAGGAGTACATCGCGACCGCTCGTCTGGGGGCCACGAGTGACACTTACGACCTAACCGGTCAAATAACTCAAAACTCGCAACCTGTAACTCGAGACTCCGGAGTTACAAGTAACGAGTTACAAGTTACAGGAGACGACGTTGTTAAGGCGTTAATGAGTTTTAAAGGTGGGTACGCGCAAAAGGCGCCGGCTTATTCGGCTAAAAAAGTTCATGGACAAAAATTATATGAGATGGCGCGACGTGGTGAAGATGTTGAACATTTGCGACCAATTAAAAACGTAGACATTAGCGAGATTGAACTCATAGATTATAAATGGCCAGACGTCACTTTCCGCATCATCTGCTCATCCGGCACATACATACGTTCGCTTGCGCATGACCTGGGTGAAAAGCTTGGATGCGGTGCTTATCTCACCGCGTTGCGAAGGACGAGGATTGGGGAATATAAAATTGAAGATGCAAAGCGACTAAATGAACTTCATGTAACACGCAACATATAACATGTAGCAATCGAGTTTTGTGTTACATACTACATGCTACATGAAAACCATTGACACAACCCTTATTCTACTGTAAACACAAAGCACTCGTTTGAACCTTGGACATCTGGCGCACGCGTCCGCAGATATCGTGCCAGAAAGAAAACGGTGTCACATGTCTGACTGGCTTTCTAATCATCTTGAATTGACAGCCATCGCTTTCGTACTCGTCATGCTAGTACTCGGCGCTGCTATTCCCATTGGAGAGAGAATTTCTCAGCTCAAAAAAAAGGAGCAGCCTAAACCCAAACGCCGTCGCACGTACGGGCGAGAGTTCCTCCTGCTCAGGGACCAGAAAATCAGACACCAAGCCCTGAATCTCCTTCGAAGCCGAGCCGGGTACGCCAATACGAACGCCTTCATCTTTGGCATGATTGTGACTGCATTAGCGATCCTATTCCTGACTTGCAATCTCTTCCTGACGAATTCGTTACGCTATCTCTTCGCGGCGGGGGCGATCAGTTGTTCGATCCTCTGGTTTACGAACCTTTGCTTACCTCTGAGATTCTTTTCACAAGAACTCCTCTTGCCCCTTTACCGCCAACGCCAGCTGGCCAAAGCCAAGACTGAGCGAGATGCCGTCACTCAGAAAATCAAGGCCAAGCTCCCTCAAGCGAGATATCGCGTGTCTGCGACGACTGTCGAGCAGCTCCGTGAGATGGCAAGAGAACGCCGGTTGCCAAAAGAGCTCGTGACTGATGTCAAGAAACTCGAGCGCGCCGATCAAGAGCTGATAGAGGCCGAGGCGGACCTAGCGGCTTCTAATCCGCAACCAGCCGAAGCGAAAACTACCTAGCCTTCCAGGGCTTCTTTTTTTACTTTGAACGGTTGACATCCTGCCATTTTTAGTGTTCACTCAACTACAAACCCTGAACCTTGGACACCTGGCACGAGTCGTTCGCGCCCTACAAAGGAGTCTGATCATGACCGTTGACGAACGCGGCCTCATCGGTGACAGGATGGTGTATTCGGTCATCCTCGCCAGCCTGGGAGGAGTCCTCCTCGCCGGGATATGGATTCAGTATTACACGCACTTCTGGCTGGCATGTCTTGTGTGCTTCCTGGCGATACTGTTGCTCGAATGGTCTGTTCAGATAGCGCGCCTTGCCATCAAGCTAGTTAAGTCTTTTGTTTTGCGTGCCAGACGCAAGAGTACGCGCGGGCGAGAGTTCCTCCTGCTCTTGGACAAGGATGTGCGCCATGGGCTCTTCGGCGGATATGCCGGGACCAAGACGCTGCTCGCGGCTTTTGCGCTACTCCTGTTCCTCGCCCTATCGCCCGTCTTCTACTTCCTGGTAGGCGGGCCGACCGGGTGGACGTTCGCGGGATCTTGCCTTACGGGTAGCACGATGATGTCCGTATTCCTTCTTTATAAGCTTGGGTCTTCGAGGAAAACCCTGCTCCCCATCTACCACCAACGTCAACAGACAAAGGCTCAAGCTGAGCATGAAGCCGCGATCCAGGCCTTCAACTCGATGTTGCCGGAGGATGATTACCGTTCGTGGATGCCGCCCAGGGCGAGTCGCGATACAGTAGACGAACTTCGCGTCAGGATCGCGGAACAACGCCTGCCACCGGAATTAATCCCTGTCGCGCAACATGTAGCTCAGACGCAAACTGAGCTCATGGAGGCCGAGGCGGACCTAGCGGCTTCTAATCCGCAACCAGCCGAAGCGAAAACTACCTAGCCCTCCTGGGCCTCTTTTTTTAACGCTTGTCATCTTTCGTGGTACAATCCGTCTATATAAAATATGCGCAAAATAATCTCCTTTTTCAGCACTGCGGCTATGGTCATAGCGCCGTTATGTGCCTCGTTGGCCGCGCCAGTTGCGGCCCAAGCTACGACCACCGGTTTAATTAAAGGGCCCCTTGATTCTGTCTATTGGCATTCTGCCAATAACAAAAGATATGTCTTTCCTACGGAAAAGACTTTTCAGAGCTGGTACGGTTACAGCTCACCAGATATCCAGGTCCTGACTTTTGATGAATTAGGCGCGATACCCATTGGCGGCAATGCGACTTATAAACCGGGCGTCCGCTTGGTCAAAATCACAACTGACCCCAAGGTTTATGCTGTGGCCCGTTATGGCACACTGCGCTGGATAACCAGCGAAGCTTTGGCCAGAGAACTTTATGGTTCTGATTGGGCCAGAAAAGTCGATGATATCCCTGATGCCTTCTTTACTAACTATAAAATCGGGGCAAATATAAATTCAACATCTGATTTTAATCCTGCTTCAGAAGCAGCAGCTGTTACCACACCCGAAGATAACATTGGTACTCCGGCTGCCGTTCCACCGACCAGTCCGACGGGTGCCAATCCGCCGGCAACTTCGCCGACCAGTCCTCGCTTTTACACTTCTGTCAGCAAGACTACGATTACCCCGGGCGAAACTATCAGGTTGAGCGAGACCTTAAATTCAAGCATCACCTCACCTGCCATCACCAAGATGGATATCCTGGATCCCAGGACAGCCAGCCCCATACAAACCTGCACTGACACGAGCACCTGCTCGGTCTCCATTACTCTCGATATCCGTCTGGGCGTGACCAATATTATTTTCCATGCCCGCGGTTATGATTCATTAAACAATTTGGTGGCCGAAGAATGGTTCCCAACTGTTTCGATTGTCCAACCCCAGGCTGCAGCCCCTTCAGCCCCAACCATCACTTCACCTTACTCAAACCAAATCGTAACCACTTATCCGCGCACTCTTAAGATTGCCTGGTCACCGGATAACCAAAAACGCCACACGGTTGAGGTTGCTTGCGATACTTGCGGAGTAACAGGGCTTTGGTCATCTGTCACCACGTATTCCGCCGATAATTACACCATGGAAATTCCGAGCGTAACTTTGCCCGGAGATAACCAATTCCGGGTACGCGTCAAAGCTATCAATTCGGACGGAATAGAAGGAACTTGGTCAGGTTGGGTGTATTTCAGCGCTAAGACCACGGCCGCTTCAGCACCAGCAGCGCCTGTTTTAACCGCACCTCTGGCTAATCAGCAGTTTACCAATTATCCCCGTACGCTGACAGCCAGCTGGGTCAGAGATAATTACAAAACACATACCATCGAAGTAGCTTGCGATTATTGCGTCTCTGTCTCGCAGCCATACAGTAATCCGACAACCTACATCGCTGATAATTACGCGGCTTCATACGCCTTACCGGCTCTCCCGGGCGATAACCAATACCGCATCAGGATAAAAACGACCAATGAAAACAATGTTGATAGCCCTTGGTCTGATTACACCTACTTCAGCTTCAAGACACCTGCTGCCGCGGCTACAGACCTGCAGATTATTGACGTCCTGTTCAGGGATGCAACGGTTAACGATAACCTCGGGACTTTGGTTGGGTTAAAATTCAACCATCAGCCATACAAGGTTTCGTTCAAATTCACCAATCCCACCGGTTTGACCATGTTGAATGGCTATACGGTCGTCGCCCGTAACTATGCGACACCGTACGAAGACAATTATGTGATGCTCATGAATAACCTGGCTTCGAACGTTGATTATCAATATACAGTCACTGCCGAGGATTGGGATGGGACAGGGAGCGTCACCAAGACGGGTACCTACCACTCGCCTACTTTGACGCAGACTTTTGTCTACATGGATTATCAGGTTTCCGGTACTTCGCAACAGGGACAAGTCGTCATAAGCCCAACGCAGTGCGGCCAAGTCAAATGCGGTTATAATTTCATGAATAAGACATACACAGCACAGTCGCTGGGTGCCTTTTATAGCCTATCGGAGAACGGGGTGCTCAAATTCTATGCCAACAACGTCGGCCAGGGAGGAATTGCTCCTTTGGCCAATGGAGACACCTCTCCCCCGCTCGTAAGCAGCGGGCAATACTATAGATTCGGAGTCCCAATATCTGTCGGCTCATGGTACGCGGTCTATGATGAGGCCAATCAGATGTTCATTAAGTTGCATGTCTCAAAAATAGTCGCTCCTTAAATACAAACGTAAAATCACAAGACGGCCTTCGGGTCGTCTTTGTTTTATCAGGTCTCCTGCTAGACATTTTGCCTGTCCTTTGATAATCTTAGTGCCATCAGCCCTTAATATTGTTAACCGCATCGGATGGCAAGACTGCACAGCTGATCACGTTACTGTCTTGGTAGGTGTTCGCCTCTAATTTCATGCTCAACTTAGCCCAAAATCTTCCAGATTTTTCCGGACAAGGCCCAAGCATCATGGCGCCGTGATCGTTTGTTGAATACAAAAGCAAGTCTTTGCCATGCGATTAAACGCTATGTTTTATGTTATTGCAGTCATCCTGAGCCTAGCCGCCGGAGCGATTGTAACCTCGTCTGTTTATGCAGCTAAGGCTAAGAAGGCCAAGCTGACTCTGTCCGAGGCAGAGGCTAAAGCCAAGAAGATTCTGGACGACGTCACAACCAAGGAACAGGAAGTGATGGTCCGCGCCAAAGACAAGGCTATCAAGATTATCGAAGATGCGCGTCGCGAAGAAAAAGTTACCCAAGAGGAACTCAAAAAACAGTCCGCTTTGTTGGTAGAGCGCGAGACCGCTTTTGGCGCAAAACTGATTGAGGTGGACGACATAAAGAAAAATCTGGAAACCAAGTCAGCCGAGATTGCTGAAAAAGTAAAAGAGATCGACGAACTCAAAGTCGAAGAAAGCAAGAAGCTGGAAGAAGTTGCCAGCCTGACGCAAGAGCAAGCCGTCGAGCGCCTTTTAGCTTTGGCCGAAGAGCAAAGCCAGGACACGCTCATGAGCCGCGTGCGCAAGCTGGAACAGATGGAATCCGATGAGATTGACCGCAAGGCCAAGAACATCCTGGGGGTGGCTATACAACGCCTGGCTGCCTCGCATGTGGTTGAGACGACAACGACCAATGTGGAATTGCCCAGCGACGAAATGAAAGGCCGCGTCATCGGCCGCGAAGGACGCAATATCAAAACTATCGAGCTTTTGACCGGTTGCGAACTGATCATCGATGAAACGCCCAACATGCTGACCATCTCCGGCTTCTCCCCCATCCGCCGCCAAGTAGCCAAGCGCGCTTTGGACAAGTTAATTTCCGACGGCCGCATCCACCCGGGACGCATCGAAGAAGCTGTTGAGGAGGCCAAAAAAGAACTGGCTTTGGATATTAAAAAAGCCGGTGAAGATGCCCTCTTCCAAGTCGGCATTTCAATGGCCGGCATTGATCCCAAACTGGTGCAGATTTTGGGTCGCCTTAAATACCGCACGTCATACGGCCAAAACATCTTGCAACACTCGATGGAAGTTTCACTGATTGCCACTACTTTGGCCGAAGAATTGGGCGCCAATGTCTTGGTCTGCAGGAAAGGCGGCTTGTTCCACGATATTGGCAAGGCTGTTGACCATGACTTACAAGGTGGCCATCCGGCCTTGGGCGTCCAAATATTAAAGAAGTTCGGCATGCCGGAAGAAATCTGGTACCAATGTATCGGTCACCATGAAGACAAGCCCAAAACACTCGAGGGCGTCATCGTCAAAGCGGCTGATGCCATCAGCGGAGCCAGGCCGGGCGCACGCAAGGACTCGCTTGAGCAATACGTCAAACGTTTGGAGGAATTGGAAAACGTAGCTTCGGGCTTTGAAGGCATTGAAAAGGTTTACGCCATCCAGGCCGGGCGCGAAATCCGCGTGTTCGTCAACCCCAAAGCCATGGATGACTTTGCTGCCACTAACTTGGCGCGTGAGATTGCGGCCAAGATTGAAGCTGAAGTCAAATATCCGGGAGAAATCAGGGTGACACTCATCCGCGAAACAAGAATTGTTGAGTACGCAAGATAAACATGTAACACATATCATGTAGCATGTAACACAATAATCCGATTGTTACATGTCATATGTTGCAGGTTACATGAATATATATGTCGCAAATCAACTTACTAATCTTTGGCGATGTAGTTGGCAAACTGGGCCGCAAGGCTTTGGCCAAAAAGCTTCCCGAACTTAAGGCGCGCTACAGTCCGCATCTGACTATTGCCAATGCGGAAAATTTAGCGCACGGTCGCGGCCTGACTGAGAGCACGCTGAATGAACTGGTCGAGGCTGGCGTTGATGCCTTTACCTCAGGCCAACATGTCTGGGAAAACCAACAAGGCGCTCCATTACTGTCAGATGAGCAATGGTCCAAACACCTGATCAGGCCGGGCAATGTAGATCCTCTTCTGCCGGGCAACAGCGCTATGACCTTTGTTGTGCTGGGTAAGCCGGTTACGATTGCCAACCTGCAAGGACGTTTGTTCATGTCACAAGAATCATCTTCACCCTTCTTATCTTTTGACCGCATTTGGCAAGAATTGTCGTCCGACCAAGCCAAGCCCATGGTAATTATCGACTTCCATGCCGAAGCTACGAGCGAAAAGCAGGCTTTTGGCCATTATGTGGATGGACGCGCCAGCCTAGTCTATGGGACACATACTCATGTGCCCACAGCTGACGCTAAAATCCTGCCCCAAGGCACTGCTTATTGCACTGATATTGGCATGGTTGGGCTGACTGATTCTGTCATTGGATTTGAAAAAAATAGCTCTATTAAGCGATTTTTAGAGGAAACGACCGCCCCGTACGAGCTCCTAAGCTCAGGCCAAGCAGAGGTAAATGGCCTAGCCATATCCCTGGATATTGACTCAAACCGGGTCTTGAGCCTTGAACAAATCCGTGAATTTGTTGATATATAAGCACAATATTGCTATACTCCTTTTAACGCTAACCGTTTATGGCCGACCCAAAAAGGTCATGACGGGCTAATTCATTCATAAACATATCTATGAACAAAGCGGAATTAATCAACGTCATTGCCGAGAAGATCGGCGTAACTAAGAAACAGGCCGAGGACATGATCGAATTTTTGGTCGTGACCATTACCGAAGAGCTCAAAAAGGGCAATGAGGTTACAATCGCTGGTTTTGGCCAATTCTTGGCTAAGAGGCGTGCCGGTCGCATGGGCGTTAACCCACAAAACCCAACCGAGAAGATCCAGATCCCGTCAGTCACCGTGCCTAAATTCAAGGCTGGCAAGGGCCTGAAGGATGCTTTGAAGGCTTCGATGGCTGCCGCAGCCCCGACCGCCCCGACAATGTAAAAAAAATTAGTTATAAGTAAAAACGCTCCGCAATACTGCGGAGCGTTTTTATTTTTTCATAACCAGAGCCACTAAGTTCCTTCCCTTAATCCAAGAACACCAGCTCTCTTTGTCATAAGCCCCGATTTTTTTAATTGACCAAAGGGCGGGCTTAAAAAGCGACTTGAATTCACTTAAAGTAAAAGCATGGACATAACGCTCTTCCAACTTGCCGCTGGCTTTCCAAGGATAATATAAATCGCCAGGCTCCCCGCCTTTAACGCCCCTGAGGCGCAACCAGGCATTCTTAAAAGTATTCCATGAAAAAAAGCGTATTGCCCGCGGATTCCAAACCGTTAAAAGCATCAAGCCACCGGGTTTTAAGATCCTGTGCAATTCAATAATAGACTCAGTGCGCATTTCTTGCGAAGGGATATGATGCAGCACGGCAATGCATGCAATTGCGTCTGCATAACTCTCTTGGAGATCAAGCTTGGGCAAAGAACCTGCAACAACCTCGCCGTTATTCCGCAATGATAAACGTCCCTGAGCCTCTTTGCGCAACGAATTTGAAGGTTCCACACCCAAATATCTGACACTACTTGGTATCACATCGGCCAACCTGCAATTGCCTGCACCAATGTCGACCAATAAATCTCCTGACTTTAAGCGGTCTGTCAATAAACCCATCAGATTCCATGGCTGAGTCCGCTTAGAGCTAAAAGCTGAGCCTTCTTTCTCATAAAAATCAGCCACTTCCTTGGCCAACTTGCGCCTTACCCCGTTTTCCATCAATATAGCTTACACTATAAGCTCCAAGATACAAGAAACAAGATGCAGCCATCTCCACCGCTCCAACTCGCAAAAGACATCCTAAAAGATGCGGCTGTTTCGAATTGCGCGACTAGGGTCAGTTTGGCGCTGGTTGCCCGGCATCATCTAAAAGATACACCTTATGCTTTCCCAACATCCATGCAATTCTGGGAAGCTTACCGTGAACTTTTGGCTGAAGGTCTGGAAAGAAACGAACCACTCGAAAGAGCCATTCGAGTCAAAGACGTCAGGACGGATAGCGGCGTAGCCCCAATCACAGTATTAACCAAACCCTTCCCTTGCCCAGGGCGTTGTGTCTACTGCCCCACGGAAGCTCGCATGCCCAAAAGCTATATCTCGACAGAACCGGCAGCTGCCCGCGCTTTGAGTTTAGAGTTTGATCCTTATGAGCAAGTACGGCAGAGAATCATGGCTCTTGAGAAGAATGGACACCAAGCCAATAAAATCGAGTTGATTGTTAAGGGTGGAACCTGGTCGGCTTACACGGCAGATTATCGAGAGTGGTTTATAACAAGATGTTTTCAGGCAGCGAATGAAATCCCTCATCCTCCAACTCCTTCTCCCACTAGTGCAGGCGAAGGAGAGCTCGAAAAGGCTCAGACGGTTAACGAGACGGCGGCTTATCGCATTATTGGCTTGACGATTGAGACGCGACCCGATTGGGTCAAGCCCAAAGAAGTCATTCATCTGCGCAAATTGGGTGTCACGCGCATAGAGCTTGGTTTGCAAATCATTAATGACAGAGTTTTGACGCTGGTCAAACGCGGGACAACGGTGGCTGATGCTGAACGCGCAATAGCCTTGCTTAAGACCGCTGGTTTTAAAGTTGATGTTCATATTTTGCCCGGCCTGCCCGGGGCATCTATTGAAGATGACTTGGCGTCATTTCATCTTTTATTTGCTGACCCACGCTTTCACCCTGACATGGTCAAAATTTATCCATGCGTAGTGCTCCCCAATTCAGAATTGGCAGAGTGGATGACAAAAGGCGAATTCAAGCCGCTTGAAGGCGAGAATCTACTCGAGTTGCTTATCAAGATGCAGACCATGGTGCCGCGTTATTGCCGTGTACCGCGTGTGATTCGCGATTTTCCCACGACTCAAATCGCTTATGGCAACAAAAAATCCAATTTGCGCGAGATTTTGGATGCTGAAATGAAAAAACGCGGCGTCCAGTGCGTTTGTTTGCGTTGCCGCGAAGTCGGGCATGTGGCGGGTGACCATACCGGTGATAAAACTCAAGTTTTTGAGGAGCGTTATGAAAATGCCGGCGGTACTGAAGTCTTCTTGTCAGTTGAGAACGAAGATCGAAGCGCTGTTTTTGCATTTTTGAGGATGAGGCTCCCTCTATCCCCGACCCTTTCCCCCACAGATGCAGGGGAAAGGGAGATTATTTACTCTGCTTTTCCTATTTTGAAAGGTGCAGCCATAATCCGTGAGCTGCACACTTATGGCACGGCTTTAAATATTGACCAACGCGATCCTCTGGCGGCGCAACATAAAGGATACGGCCGGCTGTTGATGCAAAAAGCCGAAGAGATGGCGGCAGCCGAAGGCTTTAGCCACATGGCGGTGATCAGCGGCCTTGGCGTACGCGAGTATTACAAAATGCTGGGTTACCAAAAGCAGGACACTTACATGGTCAAGCCGCTGTAAACTCAAACTCCACCGATTTGTTGGCGCAACTGGCCAACAGTTTTAACTTCTTCTTCCAACTCGGAAATCTTTTTCATTAGTTCAGCCTTATCTTGCCCGGCTCTTTCCAAATCAGCCCGCATAGTTTTGATATTACCCTCTAACTCTTCCATGCGCTGTCTCAAAAATCTTTCGCGAACCGTTGACTCGAGTAAACGATCACTGAACTCGCCTTCCTTGGATTCCTTTTCCATCTTTTCAAGAACATGTTCCAAAATCCTACGCTGTAAAGCCGCAAAATCAAGGTCCTCACCTTCAGCCCGTTTTATAGAGAATTCTTCTGCCCATCGGCGTATCAATCCAGGACCGTCATCGCCGATAGCTTTGGTTGAATAGCTCTCCAAAGTTGCGTAGTTCCCCTTGGGTGCTTTGCCTGCCTTATTTTCTAAGTGATATCGCCTGGTCAATAACATGAAGCGCTGTATGGTTTTTTCGATCTCTACCTGGCGGTCTGCGATTCTGAACAAATAGTCGGCTGATTCATTAACCTTGGCGTCCGGGCTGTTTTCATCAGCCTTGAGATGAAACTGGGCATCGGTTAATTCCTGCCTAAAAGACACCATGTCACGCGCTGAATAAGAACCAAAATTAAAGTTCAGTTCTTCTGAGCGATATTGCTGTGTCCTGCCTTGGTCTAAAGCCGGGATTGGCATCTTCCTGGCCATTTCACGGATTTGGTTTTGAACTTTCCTGACAATTTCTTGGTCATCTGTTTCAAGCGTTAATGCAAACTCGTCACCCCCCGTGCGGTATGCTTCGGCCTTAATCGAAGGGTCCGCTGCACGCACTGCCGAGTCCATCATCCTGGATGCTGCCAATATGGCCGCGTTGCCTGTCTTGCGCCCACCTTCCTTGTCGAAGTATTTAAGAAAAGCCATGTCTATAGCTATGACCGTTATTGGTTTGCCCTCCGCTAATCTTGATTTGATCTCCCCAAATAACATCCCACGTTCATAAAAGCCTGTGGCTGAGTTACGCTTGACTTCAACGTTATATTTTTCCGACCGAGCAAGGTTCAAACGGGCAAGAACCGACTTATTTTCCGGATCACTTTGGGCCAAGGCCTCCAGTCGCTTAACTTCATTTGTCTTACCTTCGACTTCTCTTTCGCCGGTCGTAGGTTCCAGCTGCTTTACAAACTCCTTATCATCTCTTACTTCTTCAAACTCTGCCGCTGTTCCGACTTTAGATTCCTTAACACTTAAAACCTCTTTCTCGCTAAGTTCTTGGCCATGGGACTTCAATAAATCCTCCTTCTTCTTTTCAAAAATGAACTTTGAAAGCGTAGCAGAAAGGTAATGGGCTTCTTTTTGCCGCGACCTAAAATCACCAATCGCCATGCTGATGGCTTTTTCCAGACCCTCATCTTTTGTGCCCTTGATAGCTTCCTTAAAGGCCTCATAGCCCATGGCTTCGGCGGCAGGATCTTCTACGAATAAGCGCCCTAAAGTCTTCTTTAAGTAATTCTCATAGAAAGCTTTAGCCTTTTCCTCATCACCCATCTTAAGAATCCGATCAATACGCGTGTTATTTTTCTCAATATCATTCAGCATCTGGCTCTGCTCCTTGGCCACATCTACAAAAGCCCTGCCCGGATTGGAATTAGCGATGCTGCCTTGGTTTTCGTTATAATAATCTACGGCATCGGCCATAGGTACGTGTGTAGCTACCAGCGGCGGTCTCTCGTCCGGAGGCAGATCACCGGTTTTCAGGCTGCCATTCAAGGCTTGTTGAATTTGTTGGGCTGTCTCTCCGTCCACATCGCGTAATAAAACCGTAAAATCATTGCCCGAGCTGCGGTAAATATCAAAATAATCCTCAACGTCTTCCCAGGCTGGTTCCTTGCCTGTCTTTTTTTTGACTATCTCACCAATCACTCCCTCCAGCTTTTCATATATCAGCTGGCAGGTGTCCCCCAAGGCCCTATTCCCAGTTTCGTGGCCGTATTCTTTATTCAGACGATCCAACTCGCCCATGTTAACCTGGATTAAATGCAGGCTTTCAGCTTGTTGCTTATCCAGGTTGCCATCCTTATCCTGCAACTGTTCAAAAACATTATTCAAATCAGAGCCTAAACTCTCACCCTTCCATGCGCCTGTCGTGTCTCTTTCAAAATCATAGGATTCTACATCCAATCTGGCCGCCTTCAATTCCAATTCCGCTGCTTCCAAATCTTCCTTAGGAGCAGGAGTGCCTACCAACCTCTCATATTTGTTCTTGGCGTTCACAAGCGCTTCATCCAAAGGCCTGCGCCACAGCGCCTTGCGTTCTGCTTCGGTCGTATAACCTCTTTCCCGTTTAGCCATAATACTGCTGATTATATCAGCAAAAACGCTAAGGAACAAACGTCTGGATATAAAAAAACAAGTCCCAAGTGGGACAGAGAATCATCGTCGCAAGAAGCAAAGGGCAAGCCCATGGCCCGCGGACGGAATAGTATAGTCTTTCAAGACTTTGAGTGCGGCAATAGCCTGGTCATCATTGAGAGTCTTCAAGTCCTCGGCGCAATTGAGTTCGCGCGTCAGACCATACTCTCTTTGGAGCCTAAGACTGAAGTAGTCAAAGGCGACATTGCCGTCGGTCCGCGCGTAGGCTTCAAGGAGCTGCTCCTGGGGCGACATGACATCCTCCGGTCGTAACAGGGAGATAAATCAGCTTGGCACAAAAAAAGGCAGGTGTCAAGCCTGCCTACCATACCGCAATTCTGGAAATTTTAGTCCTCTTTTAAGCGCTCAATAACGTCTAATATCGGAATGATTTCGGCCTCGTCAGCATTCCTCTGCTTGATTTCCACCCCTCCCTGCTCAAGTGACTTCTGGGAAACCAATATCCTGACAGGAAGGCCCAATAAGTCACTGGTTGCTAACTTTTCTCCGGCCGAAGCATCTGTCCGGTCATCCCAAAAAACCTGGAGGCCCGCCTCAACCATCTCATCATAAAGGCTGCTGACCGTGGACATGATCTGTTCCGTGGCATCAACATCTTTGGACTGGATCGTGACAAGATGAATTTGGTAAGGCGCGACCTCCTCTGGCCAGATTATACCTTTGTCATCATGGTTGGATTCAACAATTGCGCCGACCAAACGCGTCGTACCAATGCCAAAGCAGGCCATCAAAGGAGTTTGCCTTTCACCTTGCTCATCCGTATAACCGACTTTGAAAACTGACGTAAATTTGGTTCCCAGGTCAAAAATATTGCCGATTTCTATTCCTTTTACTGCCTGGAGTTGGGCTCCGCACAAAGGGCAAGCTTGGTCTGCCTGGTAGGTGGCGATTTCAGAGTTTTGCGCGAAGGTGCACTTGGAACAAGCGATGATGTTGTCCTCGCCGGCCGGGCTGATTACCTGGAATTCATGGGAAAACTTTTTGGTAAAAGACCCACCGGAGGCTTCGACGATTTTGGCATCTAAACCGCAGCGCTTGAAGATCCTTAAATAAGCCTGTTTCACCAGTTCATAAAAACGCTCCAAATCTTCCTGGCTGGCATGGAAAGAATACAAATCCTTCATGCCAAACTCGCGTCCGCGCAAAACACCGGATTTGGCGCGCAGCTCGTCCCGGTACTTGGTTTGAATCTGATAAACAGCTGTTGGCAAATCTTTGTAAGAATGGACAAACGAGCCCACCAGGGGCGTGACAATTTCCTCGTGCGTGGGGCCGAGCGCATATTCGCGGTCGGTTTGCGACGGAACTTTGAAAAGCACGTCTACGCTATCCCAACGTCCGGTGGTTTCCCAGTTCTCTTTGGGCTGGAGAGCCGGCATGAGTATTTCCTGTGCGCCAAGTGCGTTCAGCTCTTCGCGGATAATCTCTTGAACCTTGTTCAATACCCGCAAACCCAAGGGCAACCAAGAATACACCCCTGCCATTTCTTGGCGGACAAAAGCCCCCTGGACCAAAAACTTGGCATTGATCGAATCTGCTTCATGGGGAGCTGCTTTGCTTGGCTTACTTAAAAGCTGGGTGTACTTCATAACGCACAATTTGTATCATTTACGCCGCGTCTTGCCAAGTCAGTCGGGATGCCTTAACATATGCCAAGTTGATAAAACATGAATGGGGGGCGAGTGGCGGAATTGGTAGACGCACAGGACTCAAAATCCTGCGGTCGCAAGGCCATGAGGGTTCGACCCCCTCCCCGCCCACCATTTGTGCTTTATCAGAAGTCAAAATAGAGCCGCTTAATCAAAGGCGGCTTTTCTTTTTTATCTATGCTATCATTGGCTTAATATGCGCCAATCATTTGAAACACAGCTGCGACAAATGAATGAAATAGCTAGAGATAAGGCCAAGCCGGACAATACGGAAGAGCAGAGGAAGAAAATGGATATCGTGCTGGATTATCAAATCGAAAAAGCGGCGGAACGTTTTGGGACGCCGGAGAAGACCCAGGCAACAATCTTCAAACTGCAAAAAAGGAAACAAAAAGTCATGGCCAAGCTCAAAGAGCAACTGGCTGAGATTGATAACCCTTTCGAGAAAGAGGCCACCGTCGAGGGAGCGAGCCGCATAACTTATCAAGACGGCCAACTCTTTTGCGGAGGGCGAGAGATTACGTTAGGTGAACTGTTAACCGATGGCGAATGGGGCTTGGATTATCATTTAGATCCAGCCTCTGTCCCCCGCGTAATCCGCAAAAAATATTTTATCGAGCAGGCCCGGCGGGAAATCATGGAATTACTGGACCGCCAAATCGTGACCAACGAATCCCAAAGCGAGTCAGTCGATGAATTAAAGAAAGAGGGCTACATAAGGATGATTGCTCAGGAAAATCAAGAACAATCGGGGAAGTATGCTGAAAGGATGGTCAAAAACCTGCTTAAAAAAATTGCGATTGATCAGGGTTTGGATATAGAAATTTCAGATGCGGATGCCTACCAGGATATGGAGCTTAAAATCGACTTTATAATCAAGCGCAAGATGGCTGCCCGCGGCGTGAATGTCGAAACCAATGACGAAGATCGGATCGGTATCCAGTTCACTTCCACTGATTCGCCGGAAATCGTCCAGAAAAAGGAACGCCAGATCCGACGAGCTAAAATGAGGCTTGCCCCGGAAGAAAGGATCCGAGACATTGCCCTCATCTCAATTCCTCTCCGTGAAGTCCAGACTTTGATGCGCGAATGGAACCGTCGTAAACAGCCAGGCGGACCGGATAAATTATGGAGACAGTCGACAAGAGCTGATATTTTCAGTAAGGTAATGAGGGACCTCCTCACAGCGAATGAAATCGAAGTAATTTCAAGTAAAATCTAATAACTGCTATGCCTAATTTGAAAGAATTTTATCAGCGCCACCGAGTCTGGATCTTATTATTTGGTCTGACCTTTCTCCTCTTTATCATCACCTTTATTCCCATAGCTATTTTCTTACCTGTTAAAAAAATCTTTGACCAGCCTGAGCTGATTCGTTCGACTATCCAATCTTATGGCAGTTGGGCTATAGCGGTTTATGTTGTCCTGAGTATTTTTACAATCATTATTCCAGCCGTACCAAACGAGGTAGTCACAGTGGTCGGCGGGATTGCATTTCCTTTTTGGCAAGCTCTGCTCTTCGGATTGATCGCCCGAGTGATCGGTTCCACTGTTAACTATTCGTTAGGGAGGGGTATTAGAAAAGGCATCTTTAATAGGCTGATCAACGATGAAGAGAGGGAAAAGTTAAAAAAGTACACTGACAAAATCGGCTGGCAAACGGCTTTCATTGCCCGCTTCCTGCCAAGCACAGACACGGATTTGGTAGCCTATATGGCAGGTATGGCTAAAATGAATTATCCAACCTTCATAATCTCCTCCTTCCTTGGCATGCTTGTCCCTGTTTCGGCCGCAATCATCATTGGCTCCTCTTTACTAAAAAGCAAAACATTATTTTTTGTCTTGGTCGCTTTTTATGTGGTCGGGATGTTAGCTGCCCCATTTATATTTAAAAAGTTTCGACGTAAAATCGGACTTCCGCCAGAACAAATTTTAGAAAAAAAGGATTAAACCGTTACGAGCAGCGGCGTGACATCAGGCTTAAGCTCGGCAACAATGAGTCTAATCTCCGCATCGGCTGGAGGTTGGTATTTCATGCGTGAAAAATTGGAGTCAATGAACTCCTCAGAAAGGCGTTGGCCGGTTTTGCGGTCAGCGATCTCGCGCCAAAGCGAGTTTGTGCGGAAGTGTTGACCCTTGGCAGCATCAAAAAGGTATTGGTGTCCTTTTTCAATGACATGGTAAGTAACTTCAAGCTCTTTATCTGACCTGATCTCCCCTTTTAAATGCTCGTCCGTAACCCAGACATTGATCTGAAAAGTCTTGTCAGTCGGATTATGGAATTGCAGGTCCAAATAATTATAAAAGATAGTCGCACCTGACCCAAAAGGCAGGACACGGCCTGAATCTGGGAAAACATCAAAGCTGTGGTGGTGGCGCTCGGTGACCGTCAGTGGGGTATGCAAGACCATCCAATGCAAAAGGTTGGCCATCTGGCACAAGCCGCCGCCAATGTCTGACTTGGCCTCCCCATCCATCAGGACCATACCTTCGAGATAGCCTTTCTTGGCAGTCGGGCGGCCAACCAACTTCCAAAGCGAAAAGGTCTCGCCAGGCCGAATGACCACGCCGTTGATCTTGTCAGCTGCCAGTTTGAGATTGGTGACCTTATTTACCTGTAACCGCATATCAACGTCGCCCAGTTTGCGCAGAAGCAAGGACTGATGGCTGAAACATTTGTAAGCCAAGTTAGACTGTACTTTGCGGGTCGCCAGCCTCTGACTAACCGAAGACACACCCCGCTTAAAACGGTGGGTTTCGACACAGGCGTGGTACAGCCAGGGGTGGATTTGGGAGACTAACTTGCGGGGCATACGAATGGTTGAGGATATAGGTGATTGTTGGTTTTGTCAACGGGCATACCCAAGGCTTATGACAAGGACTTTGGAGCTTGTCCGGCCGCTGATGTATGATATACCTACTAATGTGACACGTGATATGTGATACGTCTGAATCTGACGTGTCACGAGTCACGTTTTACGAGTCACAAGCCCTATGACCAAAGCCCAAGAACTTGCCAAAATCTTCTTAGAGTTTGCCTATTACCACGAAATGAATGGCGTGGCCTTTAAGCCGCGGGCTTATGAAATCGCGTCTGAGTCCATGGCCGGCCTGGGTGACGAGGTTGAGGCAGCCTGGCGCAAAGGTGGGGTCAAAGAACTAAAAAAGCTCCCCAGCCTTGGACAGAGCACTGCCGAAAAAGTCGATGAGTTCTTAAGGACGGGGCACGTTAAAGAATATGAGCAGATGAAGAAAAGGTTTCCGGTTGATATTTGGGGACTTTCAAGAATCGAAGGCTTGGGGCCAAAACACATCAAGGAGCTTTACCGGCATCTAAAGGTAAAAAACCTGAATGACCTGAAACGCGCTTTGCAGTCCGGCAAGATAAAAAAGCTGCCGCGCTGGGGCGAGAAAAGCCAGGATAAACTCGAAAGGCAGCTTAAGCTCATGGAAGCTTCAGCCGGCCGCCAGCTTTTGGGTTATATTTTGCCTGCGGCTGACCAGATCGTGAAAGAGTTAAGCAAGGTGCCGGGTGTTATGCATTGCACCTATGCCGGATCAATCAGGCGACGGCAAGAAACAATCGGTGACATTGACCTGCTCGCGACGTCCAAGAACCCTGAACGCGTCATGGATGTTTTCGTGAACTTGCCCCAAGTCGAAACAATCCACGAAAAAGGCAAGACTCGATCATCGGTCAGGCTTAAGATCGGCATTGATGCTGATTTGCGGGTTGTGCCGGATAAAGTCTACGGCGCCACGCTCCAATATTTTACTGGCGATAAAAAGCATAATGTGATGTTGCGCGAGTATGCCTTGTCCAAAGGTTTTACGTTAAATGAATATGGATTGTTCACTTTAGTCCGCAGGAAAGGCAAACCGCTCCGCAGGTACTTCACCTACGTTCAGGACGACAAAAAAGGAGCGCTAGTCGTCTGCAAGACAGAAGAAGAAATCTATAAAAAACTTAAGATGGACACTCCCCCGCCAGAGCTGCGCGTGGGCGGCGATGAGATTGAGGCAGCCCAAAAACATAAACTGCCTAATTTAATTCCATACGGATCAATCAAAGGTGATTTGCAGGTGCAAACAACTTGGTCCGACGGAGCTTTGGGCATTAAGGAGATGGCTGAGGAAGCAAAAAAACGCGGACTGACTTACATGGCAGTCACTGACCACACTAAATCACTGGCTTTCATTAATGGCCTGAACGAAAAACGCCTGGCCCAGCAAGGTAAAGAGATTGATAAGCTGAATAAGGCACTGAAAGGTTTCACGATTCTCAAAGGCACGGAGTGCGACATACATAAAGATGGCAGTTTGGACTTGTCCGACAAGGCTTTAGCCAAGTTGGACTGGGTTGGCATTTCCATCCATTCAAATTTTAAACTTTCAAGGGCTGAGCAGACTAAACGGTTGGTAAAAGCCATGTCTAATCCTTACGTTGATTGTGTTTTCCATCCGACTTGTCGCCTGATCGGCAAACGCGAACCCATTGATCTTGATATGGACGAGGTTTTGGCCGCAGCAAAAAAATATAAGGTGGCGCTAGAGATCAACTCTTTCCCAGAACGTTCTGATCTGCGTGACGTGCATGTGCGCATGGCTATCAAAGCCGGCGTCAAGATCGTCATTAACAGCGACGCACATGCGCCGGAGCATTTCGACTTTTTGCCGCTTGGCGAAGCTATTGCGCGCCGCGGCTGGGCTACCAAAGCCGACGTCCTAAATACTAAATCAGCCAAAGAAATGATGGCATGTGAAGCTAAAAAACATCGTTAATCAGCTTCGCAGATTCCTCGCCTTCGCTCGGAATGACATCTCGTCGCATGGTATAATGAGTTTATGAATATAGGTTTGCTCTTTGCTTTTGGTGCGTTGTTCGGTTGGGCAGCCGGCGATTTCTTTATCCAAAGAACAGTCCGGGTGGTCGGGATCGTCAAAAGTTTATTTTTTATCGGATTCGTAGGTGCCTTTGGCCTTTTGCCCTTTGTAATTGACGACATCCAAACCATTCTTCCGAACTATAGGAACTGGCCACTGCTTATTATTCTGGCCGCCGCAGTCATACTGGCAGCTTTTGCCAACTTTGAAGGCCTTAAACTCGGCAAGCTGTCTATCGTCTTACCCTTAACCGGCGCGGAACTGCCGGTGACCATCCTCTTGAGCGTTTTCTTGGGCGGAGAAAGGTTACCTTGGTTTTTTTATGCCTTAATGGCCCTGGCTGCCTTTGGCATCTTCTTGACAATGTTAACAGACTTCTCACATCTGAAGCGCCTGCGGCTTGAGAAGGGCGTTGTCTATGCCTTGCTGGGAGCAGTTGGCTTGGGAGCTACAAACTTTTTGATTGGCATCGGCAGCCGAACCACGTCTCCGCTCTTCACTATTTGGTTTACGCACACTGCCGCCATGCTTGTCTCGCTTGTCATACTGGCCCGCGAGTCAGAGGCTCGGGGGTTGATCCGAAACATCTGGCACCATCCCCATATAATCTTTTGGCAAAGCTTCTTGGACAATGCTGCTTGGATTTTTTATGCTTTTTCTTCGGCCATTATCCCAATCAGCATCGCTTCAACCATCTCTGAAAGCTACATAGCCGTTGGCGTCATGCTCGGCTTGGCGATTAATAAAGAAAAACTTAAAAAACACCAACTGATTGGTATAGCCCTGGCTTTTCTGGGCGTAGTCATCCTTTCGGCCTTGGTTGGCTAACACTGTAAGTACCTACTATCAAAAAACCGTCCCGCAGTACTGCGGGACGGTTTGATTCTATTTTATTTCTTGGCTACTTGATTGGCGCCGACCGCTTCCAGAAACTCTGTCCGTACATGGCTTATGGTCTTGTCCCAAGAATGTTTGACGGCCGTCATGCCATAACTGCCATAACCGCAATATGGTTCGTGCATGGCTGACCATAGGATGTCGATATCTTTTTGGTATGTTTTGATGGCTGAATCACGCCCCTGGTACTTCGCAATATCCTTGTTCATTTGAGCCACGACTTGGTCATGGCGCTTTTTCATTTCAGCGGTCAGGCAGCGCGTGGTCGGATTTGCATAGTCCTTTTCATCAGCTCCGGGAGTAATCGAGACTTTTGCCACGCAAAAACCTTTGTTGCAGCGCGGAAGTGCTTTAGCCGCTTTTTTAGTCGCGGCTTCAACGCCTTGCGGCAAAAATAGTGATCCCGTTAAAAAAACCGCCAGAAAAAAAGAGACCAGGTATTTAGATTCAGTCTTCATATTGGATGTACCCTACATGAAATCACAATATCTCCTGCCGATCAATAGACTTATGCACCAATTGGCTAGGTTGAGCGGAAATTATTTTATCGTAAAGACGCAAAATCTTGCATCTCAACATACATGCGACAGGATTGACAAAACGCCATTTTTTTGCTATATTTACCCGTCATCCTATGTTGGGATGACTTGAATAATCAGTTAAATCTTCGCGTCCAGTCTGGCGCGATTCGCACATCGACAGGGAGGCTAACATGAGCTTCAAGATCAAGGTGGCTTGGAGAATCGAGAATGGCGAGGCCAAGGGACGCGTCATCGAAGACGAGAAAGGAAGACGGAAGATCGTCTTCGTATCGCGGAACTTCAGGGGCCAATTTCCGAAGGACGGCGAGATAACCGACGCCATCATCGAGAAAGACACCAAGCCGGATGAGCCTGGCAAGGGTGCGCTCCTGGTGAGCCCCCGCTATGCGCCTAACCCCAATGACCTATCGAAGGAGGATGCTCATGCCAAGCTTGTAGAGTTGGCGCGAGCCGCACTTCCGGTCTTCGATACTGGCTACGTCGATGTCGACCTTCCAGGCTGGCAAGGGGATCTCATGATCAAGATCCCAAAGTGGCTCAACGAGGGTCCGCTTTCCGCCACTTGGTCATTCCACGCGAAAAATGGGCAGATCTTGTTCGGCACGTTGGAGATGACAACCGGCGTCCGTTTCGTCAGGCGCCAAGGACTAGTAGTCACGAACTTGGCACAGGCCATCAAGGACCTGGGAGAACCGACAAGGGCGGATGTCACAAGCCTCCGGTACGGCCACATCACGTGGAAGGATTCACACGGAGGCAGACTCCAGGCCACGTCGGCCTTTGAGAACGCCCTGGCGATGGATCCTGAGATCAGGAACATCCGTCTGGAAAACGGTCTCGTAATGGCCGATCTCGCTCTGCTCAAAGGCAAGGCAGTACTCGAGGGAGAGCTCCTCACGGAACGCGAGCAGTTCATTTCCGATACCGGGCATCTGAGGCGAGCATCGATCCAACCGTGGTTTACTTCGTGCCTCAAGGGCGAGCAACGCCAGCAAGTCATCGACCTGGTGCGTTCAACCCTGCACTCGCCGGCCTGGTACCAGCAGCACATAATCGCCCAAGAGCTCGACCCGGAGGCGACTTGGTCCGAATCGGCGGCACTTTCCCTCAAGCAACTACAAGCCACCAATGAGGACATGTACGTTCCCAGATGCGAAATTGACGAGGCTACGAAGCGCCTGGCCAAAACCGTCGAGCGGATCCAGAAGTACCAGGCCCTCCAGCCCGCCTACGAAGCAGATGCGTCCGATCCGGAGATCTACAGCCAGGAACCGGATGATACCAAGGAAGTCGAGCGGATGCGGGCCGACAATGAAGCCAAGCTGGCTCAACTCCAGGCCGCTATCGAGGCCGTCAAGCCGACGGTGAAATCCATCCTCGAGCTGCGCCGAGACGCCTCGTTCCCGCAATCGATCAAGTCAGAACTCGACATGATGGACAAGGAGTTTGCGGCCGCCTTCCAAGAAGCGGAGAAGAGCAGCTCGGACGGCGCCAAGTTCCTGTTGACGCGCCGATCAAGGGTTGCTGACGAGTTCCGGATGATCCGAAACGAGATGGGCGAGTTCGATAGGCATCTGTATAGGTATGAAGAAGGACTGGAGTGCATACTCGAGCGCATGTGGTCACTAGGCCACAGAATCTGGCCGAATATCCTCAAGGAAATGAAGCAGATCGACGCCCAGCAAGCTGCGCCAGTTCTCGCCGAGCAGACCCTCTGATCCCATCGCCCTTTCCCATCACGTCGCTCGCGAGCTACGTGACCCACCTCGGGGACGTCAATCGCACGTCCCCTGCATCCCCGAATCCATAAGACATTGTGGCTTCAGTAATGTATAACGCAAAAAACCCCTTTCAGGGTTTTTTGTCTGGTGCGACGGCCGGGGTTTGAACCCGGGACCTTGGGCTTAAGAGGCCCCTGCTCTACCAGCTGAGCTACCGTCGCAAGTGAGGACGGAATGATAAAGCGTAGCTTTAGCATTCAGGACGAACGCAGCGACGGAACGGAGTACCGTCGCAAACGAGTGGAAGTGGAAACGCAGTTTACATTTATCGCGAGTGCCGCGACGGAACGGAGTACCGTCGCATTTATTTGCGCGCCTATCTTACTTTTTTATAAACAAACCGTCAAGATAAAAAAAGTAGCCCCCTCGTGGGAGCTGAGTGAAACTTCGCCCGCGTGGGCTAAGTCCTAGTCTTCGATGGGTGGCGAGCTGGCCAAGAGCTCCCTGCCCTTCGGCGTCGCTAAGTAGAAGGTTCGAGGACGGCCACCGCGCTCAGACTGCTTGTCAGCAACTTCGAATGTGCTGAGCAGACCCTTGCGTTCCATGTCACGTAAAGTGCTGTTGACCAAGGCCTCCTTGAGTTTGCCCTGCGACCTGCGGGCAATATCCTGACTGCTCATGCCACTTTTCCCGAGAATGTGGAGAACAAGGATCTCCTTGGAGGGACGGCTTTTCAGCACGTACCTCAGGGCCACCAGAGTCAAGCACAGCACGAAGACGGCTACAGCAAAAATGTTCCAATTCATTTTCAATCCCTTTCTTTCCAACCGATTTCTACCGGCCTTTTATCACGATTATTCGTAAATCGTCAAGATAAAAAAGTAGCCCACTGAGGGGGCTAGAGGAGGAAGGCGTCAACTGTGACGAGGTTGCAGGGAGGAGCGTCAATAGAAAAAGCGTCGAAATAGACAGCTTCTCCTGGCAAGTAGGCCATGCCTATGACCACTCCCTCCATGAGGTGGGTGGAAGTCCTTATGAAACGCAGTTCGCTCCGAGTGCGCGAGGGAAACGAGTAACCAGAGCTCATATCGTCTGCCCCGTCTTCCTGCAAGGATATGAACCTGGCCAACAGGTAAGCCCAGTGGACGGCGCTTGGCAGACGGGCAAACATCCCGCTACCGCCTTGGACAATGTCATAATGCACACTGTCATCCTTGTGGTAGAACCGTTCTGACCAAAGTATCCAGGCACCTTCCATAGTAGAGCCGAGATCGATCATGCGGTGCCCAAGTGTTTGGGGCAGCATCATGCCGATCCCGCGCCGAGCGAAAAAGGGAAATATGTTCGAGAACAAGTCAACCTGGGGCGGACACCAAGCCATGCAGCGTGAACCGCTCTGAATTTCTCCGTAAACACCGCCTGAGCAGGCATCCACGGAAAGCCGCGGTGTTTTATAGGCAAGTACCCTGAGTCGCTTGGCGAGCATTTTGTACGAAGGCTCGCACGCCTCCCAATGTCGTTTTGTAAACTCGAGGATGTTGCATGCTGGTGTAGGGGGTTCATCTGGCCATTCCACCGCAGTTGAGTCTCTATCTTCAGACATCTTTTCCTCCACGAAAAAGAACTGGCGTTATTTTTATCACACCTGCACGAGTTCGTCACGCTGAACCGACTTATTAAATTTGATGTTTTAGGCAGCCTTAACTGTCGGCCCGCTTTTCTTGCCAAAAGTATAAACTTCCTGCTCTTGCTCTTCCTCTTCGCCTTCCTCGCCCTCAAAATTTGGCTCTTGATACGTGCCCAACCTGTCCAATAAATTCTGTCCGCTTTCGCCCATCTCCGCATCTAAAGACCTGGCTTCTTGATGTTTCAAACCTTTGGCCTCTAAACCCAATGATTTTTTAAAATAATTTAAAAAGGGAACATCCTTATTACCTCGATCAAGATAGACGCAGCGTTCAAAGATTTGTTTGAGTCTTTCCGGATTATGTTTATACGCAGCCAGTCCAGCTTCTTCGTCCAACCAAGTCTGGACTAAAGGTTCTAACAAGTCACTGAGCTTTTCCAAAGCCAAAGTATTGCCCTTTTGGGCAAGCTTTACTAGAACCTGCGCAATAGTATTGCGCATTTCTTTGATATCACGCGGCTTAATCTGCGATTCGGCCAACCTTTTCTGGGCAAGGGCATTCCCCTTCTCAGCCATCCTTTTAAGTTGTTTTTGTAACTCATGATCAACACCTAGGTTCTCCTCTTCCAGGCTGGCAAAAGAATAAAAGTTCTCCTTGTACGGAGCTATTGCCTCATCCAGTTCTTGTTGGTCAGTATATGTTTCGGTCGGCAAAAAATCCTCCAATCTCTTAGCTACTACCCATTTCGCTTGCCATTCAGCCGGCAACATCTCTTTGACGCGAGGCCAATCGATGCCCCCTTCTCCATCAGGAAAAAACTGGCCAAATTGTTTTGCTAAATTTCCTTGATTTCTCCAAACCCATGATGGGCCAATAATATTCGGCCGCTCTCTTTCTAAAAATTTCACTAAGTATCTCATGCAACCTTCCAGATCATCTGGCACTCGCTCCTTCCATCTTGCCTGCCACTCAGGAGGCAATGACTCTTTGACGCGAGACCATTGGATGCCTCCTCCTTCATTGGGTAATAAATGTCTAAACCTCCTTGCCAACATTTCATGATTTTTCCAAACCCATATTGGACTAATAACTTTCGGTTGCTCTTCCTCTAAAAATTTTACTAAAAATTTAATACAACCCTCCAGATCATCCGGCGTCCGCTCCATCCGCTTTACTTGCGGTTCAGGAGGCAACATTCTTTCTATTTTTTCAGGTTGCTTCGGTTCCTCTGCCGCCTTCATCACTTCTTTTAGGTGTGGCGCCAATGACCGTACAGTCCCATGCTTCTTGCTTTTAACTGCAACTTCTTCCCCTCTTTTCCAAGCCGCTTGCCATTGCGGCGATAAGTGACTTACGATCCGCTGCCAATCAACTTTACCCTCAGGCGTCCGCGCATCCCTTGATAGTTCCTTATAAAGCACAGTGTCAGTCAACTCAATCCAACGCGGTGAAATTTTTTCCGGTTGCAAATCATCTAATCGTTGTTGCAACAAACGAATAAAATACGATCCAGCCTCGGCTTTTTGTTTAATGCCAGATTCGCCAGGCTTTGGAACCGGGACCTCCGAACTGGGAACGGCACCTATTTTTTCCATTGTCATGCTTAAATTATCCCTTGAATCCCCGCCCCTTGTCAAAACGCGATAAAAACAGCATCATTACTCGGCTGGCACCCATAGCTCAGCTGGATAGAGCGCTTCCCTCCGAAGGAAGAGGTCAGACGTTCAAATCGTCTTGGGTGCACCACGCAAAAACTCCCACACGGGAGTTTTTGATTTTAAAAATTCAGTAAAACAAAAACGAGCAGTTTAATGACTTGCTCGGGTCGAGTGCTCTCAGAACGGGAGCGTGAAGCTGATGCGCGGCTGGACCGAGACTGACCACAGCCCACCTTCGCGCAGGCCCTTGCCGCATCCCGCTACCAAGGTCAGGCCGATCTCCTTGGTGATATTGACTCCGACAAACAGACCCGCGCCCGCCATGTGCGACCAGTCCACATGCCCGTGCTTAGGGCTGTACTGGTACACGCCGGTCACGCCCAGGGAAACGGTGCTCGTGAGCTTGTAGGCCGGGCCCTGGACCGTGCGGGGCGAGGGATAGAAGCTCGAGTTGGGCGTAGCCAACCCGCCCTCGGCATACCAGAGCCACGACTGGCTCATGGGTACGGTCAGCGCCAAGCCCAGCGTGGTCGCAGCCGCTCCGGCTTTGGGCTCCCCGTCATGCAGGACCGTGGACCAGACCTGCCCGGTCGCGACCTTCACCTTTATCTGGGCCAGGGCGGCGGTGGACAACAGACAGATGAACAGGCAGATGATAATCGCTGTAACGTTCTTCATGAATCATTCTCCTCTCTTTCGCTGACATCTTGTGCTCTAATCATCATTTTTTGAGTAAGGGGTATGCGTTGCCGCTATATCCATGATCAGCTGCCAAGGCGTAGAGTCCCCCGTCGGACAGATGAAAGTACTCGTCCCAACCCCTTTCTTTTCCTGAGTCGTAGTCAAGCTCATCGGAGTAGTCGACCGCATATCCAGGAATGGCGATGCCGTGGTAACCATTGCCCCTAAGCACGCTTGGCAGCAGCCAGCCCAGGACTAAGACCTCATCCGCAGGATCGACTTTGCCGCGACCGCGCCACCCCCGCATGATCGGCCACCCGTCATATGTGACCAGGCGTATAACGACCCACTCCACGCAGGACTTATGGTTCTGATTTCCAGGCCAAAGCCGTACGCGCTTGACGACCTCGTTCATATCCAACACATCGAATGCCGGCCTTTGGCCGTGGCCTAGTCTTGCCTGTGTGTGGTCGCGGTTTAGGATGCGTTCCAAACGCTTGCAATGCGCCTTGAAGGTCCGGGCCACACCTTCTTTCCCTTCACCGAAGCGGATGCGCAAACTGCGGTAGGACATTTCGCCTTCAGGCCACCCTGGGGCATCCGCGGACAGACGAGCAAAAACGCTGTCCCCGATCCCCCAACCCTCCTCTTCGTTTGCCCGGCGCAATGCCGCGAGCTGTTCTTCGACGGTCATCTTGTTCGGACTATTCTCGGATGCATTCCTTGTTGTCATCTTGGCACCTCAACCTTTTATCGCCGTTCAGCGAGCGGCAAGCCTCCGTGGTTTGGTTGTCGAAGGACTAAACCGATTCGAGTAATCCATTCAGCACTGTGATGGGATAAATTATCATATTTTTATAGATTTGTCAAGAGTTTTAGGCTGGGTTTAGCCAAAAATTGTCTTCTTTTAAGAGATTGCCTAACCGATTTAACTTGACTTTTGGCTTATTTCATGGTATTTTATTGTCTATAATAATATGACAATCAATCAGATTGCTGAAAAATTAGCTGAAATTGGGCTTACGTCTAATCAAATAACCGTGTATTTGGAGCTGATTAAGGCCAAAAAATGCCGCGCCAGCCAAATCATCGAACGCAGCAAATTGCACCGCAGCATCGTCTATTTAGCCTTGGATGACCTGGTGACCATGGGCTTAGTCGGCAAACTCACGCAAGGCGGCGTAGCAATCTTCGAAGTCACGAGCCCGAAGAACCTGGTGGAGATGATCGACATCAAGCGCCGTTCAGCCGAAACCCTGGCTGAAGACCTTTCCAGGATGATCCAGGAAGCGCCGCGCGACATCCGCGTGTTCGAGGGCATGGAAGGGATCATGGGCGCCAGGGAACGCAGCTTGGTGCTGGAGAGGAACGACACGATGTATGTGTTCGGCGGTGCCCAACAGACCACGACCCCGGCCTACGAAGCCATGTGGGCCAAATTCCATAAGAAGAGGATCGCCAAAGGCATCAACATGAAAATCATGTTCGATCGCGGCGCGCCTCCGGAGATCATCGCTAACCGCAATGCCTTGCCTTTATCCCAAGCCAAGTATCTGCCTTTCAAGCAGGACATGCCGGCCTGGTTCGAGGCGTATGGCCAGACATTTGCGGTGGGCGTACCGACCCATGACCCGGTGGTCTTCAGCATGCGCAGTCCGGAAGCGGCCGAGGCGCTCAAGAATTTCTTCGAGTATCTTTGGAACCAGAATGTCAGGGTAGAATACGGGATAGGCGCCCTAAGCGAAGCCATGCACAACATGTTGGACGGTTTGAAGCGAGGAGAGACGTACTGTGTTCTGGGGGCATCAACCGGCCTCGCCAAAAGCGAGGTCAGCGACTTCTATGACGCTTTCCATGCCGAGCGAATCAAGAAAGGCGTGATAGTGAAGATGTTGGCCTATACCGAGGCGGTCGAAGGCATCAAGAAGCGCTTTCGGCTGGCCGGAGACCCTCAAGGCAAATTCAGCCATATCAAACCCTATATCAGCTCATCAAAGAACCCCGTGCAGATCGTCATCCATGGCGGGAATGTCTTCATGTCCATCCTGGGCGAGAAACCGACCATCGTGTACATCGACCAGCCTGATATTGCGGTGAGTTTCCAGGCGCACTTCGATTATCTCTGGCAACAGGAATCCTACGTGATACAAGGCCCCAAGGCTTTGCAGGAAATATTTTTGGAAGCAGTTGAAGCCAAAGAGTTACGATACATCGGAGCACGCGGCTATTTTATGGATCGATACCCTGATTTATTCAAACCCGTGCTGGATAAAATCAAAATCACTCCCGGTGTTCGCTGGAGAAACATCGTTGATCCTGGCGTACGCGGCCACGGCATCACCCGCTTTCCTTGGACGCAAACAAAATACACTTTATCCATGGCTAAAAATCCGAATGTTGTATGGCTTTATGGAAACAAGGCCGTGGTTACGAGTTGGGCCGGTGATGAGCCGGTGATGTTCGTTTCAACCAATCCCCAACTTGTGCAAAGCTATAACGATTATTTTGAAGAATTGTGGTCACACGCGCAATAAAAAAGACCGGTGTTACCGGCTTAAGGTGGGAGCGGTCTTATTGACTCTGGTTTGAAGCTTGCCGTTGAGGTAGTTGGTGGTGATATCCAATCCTGCCCACGAGATGCTGGAAACAATTCGCCATTCTGTGCTCTGCCCATTCGGATCCCAGTTCGAAGGGATGAGCCTGGCCCCGAAAGTCGCACTCAGCTCCTCGGTGATCTCCAGTGATCCGCCAAAGCCAAAGGTGCCGCGCGGTTTCCTGTCAGTGGCTTTGCCTCCGGCAGGCAGCAGGAACGAACCGTCGAGGTGGCCTGCAAAAGTATGGAACGAAACCGAGGCTTGGGTGCCCAATTCCCACGGCACATAACCCTGATCCACCAAAACCCAAAGCCCGGAATACATTGCCAATGACGTATGGGCTCCGGGAAAATACTCGAAGACCGCAGATGGCCGGGCGTAAACCCCGCTGGCCGTCGCCACGTTGAATCCGAGCGTGACGGTGTGCCTCAGACAAGACTCGAGGGCAACCTTATGAGCCATCTTGTCGTTGTTAATGGCACTGACAACGCAATCTACCAAGTGACCGTCGAGTACCGGGTCACGCTGGTTGATGATGTCAATACCAATGGCCAAGGCCTCGTTGGTCTTGCGGCGTTGGTCGCCCCAACGGGGGCCGCTGGAAGCGCCAAAAGAAAAATAAGATGCACGCATGATGTTCCAGCCCGGTTCAAGCTTCGCGATATCACCCTTCTCGTTGTTCCAGATGTAATACGGCTTGATGCGCCCGCCGACTGCGGCGTAAGTTTCGCCGCCGCCCATGGATACAGGCATCTGGAGAGAAGCTGTGCGCGTGTCGCTGGGCAATGAAACATTGCTCGTGGCAGAAAGCAGGACAGGCTGGGTCGGAACATTCACTTCCTTGGCCGGAAGAAGCGTTGGAATATCTTCCTCCGGCTCGCTGACAGGCTTTATTTTCTTGCCCGGCCCATCCCCCTCATCATCCTTCTTGGCGCACTTGGCAGGATCGCAGCAAACGCATTGCGGCGGCGGAGTCACATTCACCTGCACAGTGATACTCGAGGGCGCAGACAATGTAATCGGATCCTTCACGCCGCAGGCTTGCAGCCCTTCGCCCAAAACCGAAGCGTAGATGGCCAAGAGCTTATCCGCCGAGTAGCAGACATCGGCATTGAATTCCGTTTCCCTGACTTTGATCAGCTTGTAAGGATAACAAGAGTTGCCGATGGTGCTGGGCAATGCAGTTTGGCCGCCGATAACTTTGTCGTGGAACCTTTTGACCCAGGCATTTAACTCACTGGGCTTCATGCTATGGTCTTGTGGGCACTGCTTTTCCAGCACGGCAGATATTGAGGCGGCATAGGCCACCAAGTTACTGCAGCAGGTACGCTTGGGTGGACTTGCGCTCGGCGGGTTTTGGGCTCTGGCAGAGCCCATGGAACAAGCCAACATGATGAATATGGCTACCAAGTGGCACGTAAACTTTTTGGCACTTCCCATAACACACCTTCTTGCCTTTCATGGGGGTAGTACAGAGTCATGTCCAAAGGACCGTGTTTGTTTACGCTATTAAGATGGCTGCGTCAAGAATCACTTTACATATCCCAATCTTGAGGTAGTATGTAGCTTCACTAACGGAGGTGACCCATGCTCTTTCCGCACGAAGATATCGTCTTCGCCCTTTCCGGTGACATCAAGAATCGAGACCACTTCGAGGCAGTCTACAAGAAGCTGGTTTTGGACAGGCCGGATAGCCCTGACAAACAAGTCTTGGGGGACGATTACCCCGACATCCTCAAGCTCTTCCTGACCGAAGACTTGCCTTCTTCAAAAGACAAAGACATCCCGACACTGGAAGTAGTCCAGAAGATTGTATTCAAGCTGACCACTATTGCCGAACGGCATGGGGCGCAAATCTGCAATTTCTACTGGTGGGATATCAGGCCCAAGCTGCGTGCCTTGGTGGCTACCCTCAGCCGCGATGGCCATACCTTCCAAGTCTACTTCTACTGGAAGAAGACCAACAAGGACGAGGTCCATCCCCTGAACCGTGGATGCAAGACTGCGTGCAGCATTTCCCCGAATACGCCTGGCAACCTACGGCTCGAGTTCGATGCCGAAGCCTACCAAGAAATGCGGGCAGCCTACGAAGACTGGTTGAAATCGCCCCTTATCTTGCCTCGCGACTTCTCAGAAGCGACTACCTCTGGCGCAAACTAGCGCCTATTTTTTTATGCTTTACCTGACAATAACCGTCTCATGAAAATCAAAGTATACAAACTCATGTTAAGCGGCAAATCCCAAGTGCCAATCATATCAACCTGCTGCCCTCCCCAACCGTTCTTGAATCGCGTAATGCCTTCCCAGGATTTTTTATAAAGCGGCGAGGACACATTAACCGGGTTCACTCCCCAAAAGTCATAAAACTTATTGCCTTCCTGCTTGGCAGCCTTGATAGCGTCCCAGTGCAAAGCATAAGGCGCCATGGCCTGGCGCATGAGATGGGATGAAGCGCCATAAAGATAAGTGACTGTCTGGCCGTAAACGATTTCCAAATCAGCAGCCAGCATGGCGCCGTTCAGTTCTGCGACGCGCAGGCGTGCCATCTTGGCCGCGGCTAACGTCTGTAAAGTTTTATAAAGATAGTTTGAGGAATGCTGGACAAAGCCGGCGCGTTTTTCAGTCTCTTGCATGAGCTGCAAAAACTTATCAATGTCGGCCGGGTGGGATGTTAAGCGCGTCTTAACGCCGTGCCGCGCTGCGATTTTGATGTTATACCGCGTTTTCTCGTGCATGCGGCTGAGCAACTCTTCTTCTGATGGGTTTAAATTCAATAAGTTCGTGCTTGAAGGATTAACCGAAAGGGAGCGGATGAACCGCGGTGGCAAATAACGCACTTGCGACTCTGTACGGACAGCCGGTTCAAAGCGCCAAAACAGACAGCGAGGCAAATGAGCCTTTTCGGCCATTAAGCTGACCAGGTGCGATATGACAGCCCGATAATTTTCTTTATCAACTTTATGCGAGATGACTGGGCCTTGAGATGCAAACCAATAACCGAGCCCTAAAAATTTCTTGCGATATTCTCCTTGGACAGCGCAAAGCCATTCTCCCTCTTCCCCGACCAAAGCAAAACGGCGCACCGGATAACCGAGCGCTTTGCGGAACTCGCCCCAAGCCCAGGATTGCGTAAACTGGGCCCATGGCTGTCTTGTTTGGAATATCTCCCAATTGGCCGGATCATTGACTTCCAATAAATACATAAAACTGACAACTTACAAGTAACAAGAGCTCATTTGCTTAAGAGTTTTAAGGCGGCGCGCAGGCGGTCGCTTGAATCATGGATGTCGGGCGGGACTTTTTTGGCCGCTTCGCGGGCCTGAAAAGCCGTGTAACCCAAGTTGGTCAAGGCTTCGACCACTTCCCGATCAGATTCTGCGACTGCTCCGACTTCGACCAGCTTGCCCTTAAGCTCAAGCACGATTTTTTGGGCTGTTTTCTTGCCTAGCCCGGGCAACGAGGCTAACCAATCCGCATCACCTTGCGCCAACCGTGACCGGAGATTCTCAAGCGGTGCGGCTGAGCAGACGGCCAGCGCAACTTTGGGGCCAACGCCCGAAACGCCTAAAAGTTTTTCAAAAAAGTCCAACTCATCCATGGTCAAAAAAGCATAGAGGTCATAAGCATCCTCCCGAATGTGTTCGTGCAAATAAACCCGTTTGTCTGCTCCGACCGAAATGGCGGATAAAGTGCCGGCATGGGCCTTTAAACGGTAACCAAGACCATTAACTTCCAGGATAAAAAAATCCATAAAAACTTCTGATACTTTGCCGTGCAGTGTGGCCAACATACGACATGTATCGTACAACGTACAACGTTCAACGTCCAACCTTGACGTAAAAGTTATAAAACATTAAATTACTGGCGCTGTTCAACCCAAAGGAGGCGAGTCATGCAAAAAAAGAGCCCTCGGCTGAGCAAGACGCAACGCCGGTGCGTGCGTCAGATCCTGAGCAGGGTCAGACAGATGATGGGAGCAAGCCCTTCACGGGTACATCGCGAAAAGCTCCGCACCACAATTGTCCAGCAGCTCACGGGCGAGATCAGGCGCGAGACCATCGTGGCCGGGTACAAGCCCAAGGCAACCCCTCGAGTCAGCAGTCCCCCGACCTTTTGCAAGGTGTGCAACCGCAATACCAGGCATCGCCGCGGCGAGTGCCAGGAACACGACGTGAAGTACTGCGACGTCTGCAAGAAGATGACTGCCCGCACGGCCAACGACAAGTGTGCGGAGCACACGGTCTCGGATCATTTTTGCATTTATTGTGGGATCGGGCGGACATTCATCAACGGTGCTTGTCCCCTGGGGCACATACGTCCTAGGTGACCAACCTCCTCCCGATCCTTGATAGCACTTCCATCCGAGTAGTATCACTCTCCTCTGACGCATCACGCGTCTAATTTTTTTATAAGGTACGAAAAAAGCTCCCGAGTCCGAGGAAAATTTGGACTGGGAGCTTTGGCCTGTGCGCAGAACGCGCAAGACTCAAGGGTTGTCGAGTGGAGGTGGGGTGCCCGGAGGCAGACCCTCGACAACGATGCCGTCGCTTGTGCTGCCGGTGCGCGGCTTGCCTTTGACGGCCGGCGGCCTGGTTGCAGGCCGGGTTGTAGGCGGCCTTGGCACATAGGCAGTGGCTGGCGGAGCAGTTTCCGCAGTTGAAGGAACCGGCGTTGCCGGAGCAGTCGGCTGAGCCGCTTGCATACCGCTGGGCAAGGGCTTGCCTTGGAGCTGGCTCCAATCAGAGGGCAACCACCACACTGCAACAGCTACACCCACGAGCAGCATGGCCAGTGTCAAGATCACCCACAACCACTTAGACGAGCTCGGTTTGCTCACCTTGATGGAAGTAGATGTCCTAACCTGACTGGGCGAAGGCTTGGCCGCGGGCCGTGCGACCACAACCGGTGTTGCCTGAGGCAATGGCGCCGGAGCAACCGCTACCTTTTGGGTGATGGCCACAGGCGCTGTGTAGGCCTGACTAGCCGCGACGACCACCTTGGGAACCGATTGCCTAGCAGCGGGGATGCGTCCCGACGGAGCACTCTGCTTGATCCGAGGCTTACTCGAACCTGCAGCCTGCGCCGGCGGCATGGGCTTTGACTTACGCTGCCCTGCGGGCTTGACCTGCTGCTTGATTGGCTTGGCAGGAACCGGAGCAACCTTGGTGACTGGGGTTGGCCAGACTACGGGCTGACTCTTCTCGACCTTGGCTGCTTCCTCAATCTTGGGAGGGAGCATGGGCCCCAAACCGAGGATCGTCCTCTGCTCCCTAGCGACCAGAATCTTCTGGATCGTTTCAGCTGCAGGATCACAGCCCGGTGGATCAGAGCGAAGCACGATGAGATTGTTGCACGTGTCGGTGCTTTCTCTTTCACCCAGTTCCTGCCAAAACTTCTTCAGGAAGACGGCGGATTCTGACGCAGTCGGTCTGACGGAAGGCACGCGATCCACACCTCGGGTGACCATGGCTTCGAGACTGGCCGGAACATTCGGATTGAATGTCGAGACCGGCGCAAGAGTCAGGTCGCCGTTCTTGATTCGATACCACAGCGGGAAAAAATCCTGAGCCCGCTGAGGATCATCATTGTGCAGATAGGGGTGTCGACCGCCCGTGAGGAACCCGTAGATAATGCTCCAGATGGCGAATACATCCACCGTAGGAGCAAAATCTTCGCCCAGGCCCTGCTCAGGCGCCATCCACCACGGTGTGCCGAGGGTGCTGCCAGGAACCGTGTACTTGGTGGCCGTTGAGTTCAGCAGTTTGAGCGTGCCAAAGTCCCCGACCTTGGCCGATAGCTCGCCCTCCAGGTCAACATCGAGGAATACATTGCACGGTTTGAGGTCCCGATGAACGATTCCTTGGCCATGGCCATAGGCAACGGCATCGGCAACTTGGTGCATCAAGCTCAGCATGAGCCGAAGTGGCATGTTGCGGTTGTACTGGTCGTCCAACGACTCCAGCGTACCTCCGGCAACCCACTCGAGCACGCAGATCGTTGCATCCTCGTTCTGGGCGATGGAATAGGACTCCTTGCGCAGCATGCGCACGATATGCGGATGGTTGAGTCTGGCGTGCGTATCCACTTCACGCTCAAACCTCTTCGCTTCCTCTTTTTCGCTCGGCCTCTGGAGCCTTTTGAGCGCAACCATCTCGCGCGTCACTTGGTCCTCAGCCTGATAGACTTCTGCGATGCCGCCAGCGAGCGGCCGATCCAAAATCCTGTACCTGCCACAGATGACCTCACCTACATTGATTTCACGCATGGCGCCGCTCCTAGCTAGCGTTTATGTTTTCAAGGCATTCCCTCGTATTAGGGAATCAAGGAATATAGCTCATTTTTTGAGCTTTGTCAACCTAAAACCCCTCTCCTGTAAGGTGGGAGAGGGGCTAGAATTTGAGGATAAATTGGCTTATTTCAGCGAAATTATCAATTTTTTGTCATCCCACTTCATCATTGAGCCTTCAGCCACCTTGTCTGCGACGGAGATGGAGCTGGCCTTGGTTTCTTTGGCTAATTCTTCGTTAATTTCCGATAACCAAGCCGCCAAATCCTTATCATCAACCGAAATCACGACCTTGGCCTTATCAGTCGGCGTTAGGCCGGATTGCTTGCGCAATTGCATGATATTGCGGACCATTTCACGGTAAAAACCTTTTTTCTTAAGTTCTGGCGTTAGCACTGTATCTAACTCAATTCTCCAAGCTTCAGCCTGGTTAACATCCTCACTTAGGATAACCTGTTCAACATTTAATTCATCACGGATCAAACCCAATAAATCAATTTTGGATGATAGGCGTTTCAATTCAGCCGGAGCTTTAATTTTGATTGTCATGGATGCCAAGGCTTGGCGGACAGGCATCTTGGCCAGGACGCGAGCCTCCAGCCCGGCTGTCACTACATCGCGGACCCAGGTCATGTCTGTTTCCAAACGCTCATCAATGGCGCGGGCGTCAAACTTTGGCCAACGGTCCAAGTGGACTGACATCTTCTCCCCTTCCAAATCCTGGTAAAGACGTTCGGCAAAAAACGGGGCAAAGGGTGCCATCAAACGCGAGAGGACTAACAAGACTTCGCGCAAAGTGCGCAACGCATCAAGCGAATCATCCTTATCAGCTTCTTGCTTCATGCGTTCGCGTGAACGGCGCAACCACCAGGTCGAAAAATCATCGACAAAGGGACGCAAAGGCCGCAAGGCATTGGCCAAGTCATAATCATCCAAATTTTCGGTCATGTCCTTGGCCAAAGTCTCGAGTCTCGAAAAAATCCAGCGGTCCAGAACTTGCATGCTCCTTGGTTTTTGGATCTCGATGCGCTTGCCTTCGGCATATGTCAGGTAGAACTGGCGCACATTCCAAAGGATGCCAAAAATAGAGCGTTGCATTTGGGCGCAATCCTCGTCTGAAAAATTAATGGCCTCGGCCTGCATGACAGGCGAGGACAAGAGATAGACCCGCAAAGCATCAGCTCCCAATTTTTCCATGAGCGCATAGGGATCCGTGTAATTCTTCTGCGACTTGGACATTTTTTTGCCATCAGCCGCCAAGATCATGCCAGTGGCTACAATGTTTTTGGCCGCCGGTTTGCCAAACAAGCCGCTGGCCAAGACGTGCATGTTATAAAACCAACCGCGCGTTTGGTCCTGCGCCTCGCCAATGAAGTCAGCCGGGAAATGCGATTCGAATTTTTCGCGGTTCTCAAATGGATAGTGGATCGAAGCATAAGGCATACCGCCGGATTCAAGCCAACAGTCAAAAGTGAATATCGTGCGTTTCATTGTCCCGCCGCAAGCGCACTTAAACTCAACCAAATCAATGCCCGGTCGGTGCATGTCCCAACCTTTTGGCAACTTGTCGCCAGCCGCTTCTTTAAGCTCGGCGATTGAACCAATCACGCGACGTTCATTGCATTTATCGCATTCCCAGACAGGCATGGGCGCACCCCAATATCTTGTGCGCGAAATGCACCAATCCGGGGCAGTGGCCAAACCATTGCCAAAACGGCCTTCTTTGAAAGATTCAGGAACCCAATGAACTTTTTTTGCGGCCTCAAGCATCTTGGGGCGGAGTTTATCAATGTTAACGAACCAAGCTGTCTGCGCCTTGTACACGAGAAGTGTCTTGCAGCGATAACATTCTGGCACGCTGTGCACGATCCGACGGTTAGCAACCAGTAAACCGCGTTTTTGCAAATCTTCTATGACCAACGGGTCGGCTTTTTTGATCGGCAGTCCGGCAAAGTCACCCATCTCACGCGACATCCTGCCGTCTTCGTCAATCGTCAACAGGACGGGCAGTTTGTGGACCTTGGAAGCGTTAAAGTCATCCTCGCCAAAAGCCGGGGCAGTATGCACCAAGCCGGTTCCATCAGCCGCGCTGACATATGGCATGTCAACAACGCGATAAGCATCCAGGCCTTGGGGTATGGGCAAAAAAGTATAGAGGGGCTCGTAATGCCAACCGACCAATTCACTGCCTTCAAACTGCCGTTCAACATGCATAGCCTCTTGCTGGAGGTTTTCGTCGCTCAAATTCTCGCGGATCAACTCTTTCAAAATTTCATCCTTGCGTGATTCGGCCACAATCCAATTTTCATCAGTCTCCGGTATATGGATCTTGAGATAGGTCAATTCCGGATTGACGGCGATGGCGACATTGGCCGGTAAAGTCCAAGGCGTGGTTGTCCAAGCCAGCAAATAAGTCTTGTCTTGCCCGACCACTTTGAATTTAACTGTGACCGCCGGATCTTCCTCATCGCGGTATGAGTGGCCCATGGTCACCTCGGAGTTGGAAAGCGGTGTGGCGCAACGCGGGCAATATAAAGACACGCGGAAATCCTTGTAAACCAAATTTTTCTTGTGGAGTTCTGAAAAAGACCACCAGACTGACTCGATGTAAGAATCATCCATTGTCTTGTAAGCATGTTCCATGTCAATCCAACGGCCAAAGCGGCGAATGTATTTGCGCCATTCTTGGTCATACATCAAAACCGATGCCCGGCAGGCGGCATTGAATTTGTCGACGCCGTATTCCAAAATCTGCTGGCGCGACTTGAGCCCCAACTCTTTTTCAATCATGTTCTCGATGGGCATGCCATGGCAGTCCCAACCCCAGATGCGCTCCACGCGATAACCGTTCATTGTCCAATAGCGCGGGATAGCGTCTTTAAGGGCGCTTTGCAGAAGATGCCCATGGTGTGGCAAGCCGGTGGCAAAAGGCGGACCATCATAAAAAACAAAACGCTTGTTTTCCGGGCGCTCCTCAATCGAGCGCTTGAAGATCTCTTTCTTATCCCAAAATTCCAAGATCTCCTCTTCCATCTTTGGAAAATCCGGCCTGCCCGCAACACCTTCGCTTGCATGGCGGGCGGGACGGGCTGGCGGCGCTGCTTCGGGCTTGGTCATAATGACCACTATATTGGCTGAAAAAACGCGGATGGTCAAC
>JAQULH010000010.1 GCA_029004215.1 Patescibacteria group bacterium
CGGCTAAAACTTCGGACGAACTTCAGTCCGAAGGTCAGAGTCAGGCCACGGCCGTCAAAACCGATCCCAAATACAAGGACGTTGGCCGCAACGATCCTTGCCCTTGCGGGTCAGGTTTGAAATTTAAAAAGTGCCACGGGAAATGAGAGCATAAAGTAGGCTAAGATAACATAAATTCTGGAGAGACCTCGCGAAAGCGGGGTTTTTCAAATCTCGAACTTGCCTAAGCGAACGTGTGTGGTCTGCACCTCGACAACTAAAGATGGATCCAAACTATTCTGCCGGCTAAATGCGAATCTATTTTTAAACAAAAACCAATATGTACGTATACCGTCCAAAGAAGCCTCGAAAATGGGGCTGGGGAGACTTCACCGCGTTGGCAATTCTAATTTTTTCTCTGGCAATTTCCATTTACTTATCGTAGGCGGGCAAGGCCACTGGCTTTGCCTTCGCATTTAGCCGGCAGAGCGAAATAGGAAAAATTATGGAATACAACGAAGAAAGCCAGCACGCCTGTTTAGGGTGTGGCCGGCCCGTTGATATCGACGGCGATTGCCTGTCTTGCGAAAAGCTGGACGCGGAGATCGCCCGAGAAAAGGCCCTCGAAGAGGGGGCGGAAGAGGATTAATTCAAAAGGATAATTGAAATTATGGACAATGCAGATCAAACGAAAGTCGTGATCAAAAATCCCGACGACCTCAAGCTCTTCCTGGCAAAAAACTACATGAACCAGATTAAGAACTTCTTTGGCAATGAGAAACAAGCGATGAAGTTTCTGTCCTCGGTCATGTCAGCGGTCCAGAAAATGCCAAAGCTGCTTGATTGCGAGCCTATGTCAGTCATCAATTCATTCATGACTATGGCTCAGCTTGGGCTTATGCCCTCGGACGTTTCCGGTGAAGCTTTCGTCCTGCCCTATGACAGCAAAAAGAACGGGTTGGTGGCTCAATTCCAACTCGGCTATCAGGGGCTAGTGACTTTGTTTTACCGGGCAGGAGGCCAAAGCGTGCGCGCGGAGATCGTCCGTGAGCACGATGACTTCTCGTACGAGAATGGCGTAATCAGACACAAGATCGACATTTTCAAGTCGAACGAGGATCGCGGGGAACCAATCGGCGCCTACGCGATAGCTCTGGTGAATGGACAAGAGATAGCGAAAGCCATGAACAAAAAAGACATTTTGGACATGGCAAAAAACTTCTCCAAATCATTTAACAGCGCTTACACGCCGTGGAAGGAAATCAATGATCCCGAACTGTGGATGTGGAAGAAGACTGTTTTGAAACAGCTCGGGAAGCTCATGCCGAAGAACGAGACGATTTTCAGGGCCATTGCGGAAGACAACCAGGATGGTGACCTGAAAAAGCCTGTTGAGGGACTGGTCGATTCCTCAAACTTGAAAATGGGTAACTTCTTGAAGGAAAAATATGAAAAGGATCCGCAGGGCGAAGCTCCGCAAGCTGACACCGCCAAAGGTGATAGCGCGTAATGAGGTCGGAAACACAGAATTTGCCGGGTTCCCCCTGGATCACTACAGCTATTCCTCCTTCACGAAATTCAGCACCAACCCGCTCATGTTTAAGGTCAATTACCTAAACGGTGATCAGATCGAAACTACATCCTCGCCAACAAACGTGATCGGTAAAGCGGTCCACAAGGCCCTTGGTGCCTACCTCGGAGGAGAGGAAACGCCTCCTCCATCGGATGAAGGTGAAGCCATAAAGTTCGGGCATAGCGCAGGGATCGATTATCTCAAGGGATACTCGGATGGATTCATTGAATACAACGATAGGATTAAAAATCGCGCCAAGTTGGATGAAAAATTTGCTTTTGCTTTCTTTGGCTACATCAAAGAGAGCAACCTCAAAAAGAACATCAAGGAGATCCTGCTGGTCGAGAAAATGCTCCAACATAAAGTCGAAGTGGATGGCAAGGTGCTACCGATTCCGTTGAAAGGATCGGCTGACCTGGTTTACCGGGACTTGGAAGACAGGATCATTATCTGGGACCACAAATTTACGGAACGTTTTTCCAACCCGGACGCGATAGACGGCGCGAAGCTGATTCAGGCGGCCACAAATTATTTGTTGGTTCACGCCGAACTCAATGAGGCGCCGCATGCCATGGTGTTCACGGAATACAAGATCACTGAAAATCAGGATAAGTCTCCCCAAATTAGAGAGTATTGGATTGTTTTCGACCAACATCCCTTGGTCTTCCAATTCTTTTATCGCTTCTACGAGGACATCACGAACGCTTTGCTCGGAAGGCAAGTGTACGTGCCGAACTTGTACGCGATATTCGATCGGGAGGTTGCGATCCTGGCCTACATCCACAGGCTCGATGTTGATGAAGAACGTGATAAAGCTTTCAAGAAATTGAAAGTCGATAACATCACAGACTTCCTCAAAAAGAAAATCGAGAAGGACGGGGCAATGAAGCGATATCTTGAAACCGTGTCGCAAAAATTCATCTCTGCAAAAACCCTTAACTACAAAGCTATGACCGTTGAGGAAAGAATCAAAATGAAGCTCGCCGAACATGGCCTATCCGTTGATTTTCACTCAAAGGTTGTAGGTTGTTCGGTCGTGCAATACAGGTTTGAGCCTTCAATCGGGCTCAAGATGTCCAAAATAGAGTCTTACGTCAAAGATATCGAACAAGTCGTCGAGGTCTCGGGTATTCGCATTCTGGCCCCCATTCCTGACACGGGATTGGTCGGGTTCGAAGTGCCGAATAAGGAACGCACCTACCCCGCAACCGCACCAAACGTGCGGGGATACGAGATCCCGGTCGGCGTCGATCTACTTGGCGAAGCTCTTTACTTGGACCTGCGGGAAGCACCGCACGTGCTGATCGCCGGCGCGACTGGATCGGGCAAAAGCGTGTGCATGACGAATATCATCAAGAATGCGCTCAGTTTGCCGAAATCCCAAGTGCATCTGATCGATCCGAAGATGGTGGAGTTGGCTCCTTTCGCCAAAGAAGCCGCATCGTACAACCATGATCCGAAAATGATCTTGGACTTGCTCAAAGAGTTAGTCGATGGCATGAACGCGCGCTACGCAAAAATGCAGGAGGCCGGCGTACGCAATATCAAGGATTTCAAGCGAACAATGCCGTACCAATTTGTCTTCATTGATGAATTTGCGGACTTGATCATGACCTCGCGCCAACTCAAAGCGAGAAGCAAGGCAAAAAATTCCGCCAATAAAATAATTGCCAGGGAAGCCAAAAAGCTCGATCCGACTTTGGCCAGAAAGAAAATGAAAGAGATCCAAACTGACGTTGAAGAAGTGACGGAATTTAGCTGCGAGGATCTGCTCATGCTTCTGGCACAGAAGGGCCGGGCCGCCGGCATCCACATCGTCATGGCCACACAAAGGCCCTCGGTGGATGTGATCAATGGATCGATCAAAGCAAACTTCCCGACGCGCATAGCTTTTAGGACATCCACGGCCATTGATAGCCAGGTGATTATCGACCAAGCCGGAGCGGAAAAGCTGCTCGGTAAGGGCGATATGCTGCTACTTGATCCGTCCAGGATCGGCTTGCAGCGCCTACAAGGATTTAACGCCTAAATATATGCGCACATTAGGAAATCGCTTGCCCATCACACGGGAAAAGCAATTGGCAAACCTGCGCAATTTGCATGAAAGGAAGCTTAGGAAAATCGGACAGATCAGGGCGCACTATCGAGGCATCTTCCTTCTAACCAGCGAACTCAAAAAGGAACAGAGGGAGCTAAAGCTCATTGAGGAGGAAGAAGAAAAGCTAAGTCAATAAACGGATCCATCTTTAGTTGGCCGGGGAGCCTTGTTCAAAGTTTTCTCTCCACCGCCCGTGAGGGCAACTGGCATAAAAGAGCTGTCCGCGTCATGACCCCATGGCTCGGGCGGCGGGGAGGAAACTCGCTCTCTTATGTCAAAAATAATTTATCCATTCGCAGCAATACCAAACCAAGTGCTCAGAGGAGGTCATGGACCAGTAAACGTCGCGGTCCTGGCGGTTCTCATGAGCCACGGAAGGAGCACCGCGTCAGCGAAAACTCTTGCCGATGAGGTCGGGTGTGATCGAAAGAGCATTTTTAAGGCAATTGCTTACTGGGTGGATAAGGGACCGGCCTTCGGAATCTTCCTTCGAACAAGCGGTGGAAAGACGACTGGCAAAGCAACGATCATTGAAATTGAGATCACAACCTGTACCGAAAACGGTACGGGTGCAGTCGAGGGGTGTACCGAAAACGGAACAGGTGGTGTTCCAAAAACGGAACACCTACCTGTACCGAAAACGGTACACAAAGAAGAACCTATTAAGAAGAACCCAGAAGAAGACGGTAGGACGTGTGGAAATGTGGATAAAACCAAAAGACCCTTTATCGAGGGGGATCCTGCCTTCTTCGACGAGATACGAAAGGTGTGGCGTGTCAAAACGCATAACGGAGTTTGGCTGGATTACGTGGGCGACGTGAAAAAGAACCTTGTTTACAAATGATTTTATGAAAAATTTGGATAACGAAAAAAGCACGAACGATTTAAACGTCCCAGGAGGCGAGGCCAAAGCCGGAGATGAGAAAGACATCGCGCAAGAGGGCACTCGCGCAAACGAGCCGGCAAATCTTTCGCCCGGCGACGTGAAAAAGCCGGAGAGCACCCACCACGTTTTGTGCGAGGAGGAGCTGACCAGAATTTCCAACATGGCCAAGTTCTATTCCAAGCGCATGAAACTTACGAGTTGGTGTGACGACACGCTTTGGCTGATCCAGCAACTCGAACGGGCGATCAATGTCGCGGATGATTTTGCCACAAGAGTAAATGTTTTTAGCAAGGCTTTGGATAAATTAACTAACGGAGGGTTCGCCGAATTGCACAAGGCTGGGCCGCTTTGGACCGAAAAGGAAGACAGAGAATTGACGGCTGAGCAAAAAGAGGAACGGATCAATGAATTTCTGCACAAGCGCACGTGTTGCAGGTGCGGTGGGAAGAAAACCAAGGCGGGGGGGGGTTCTGGCGCCGAGTCCGTGAGCTGATATGACGCATCTTGAATTAATTGGCTATGGAATCACAAAACACGCACGCAAAAGCCACGGCGGGTGCGGGACTTTCTTACTCGCACTTCTTATCCTCGCCCTCTGTGTCTTCGGGATTGGGTGCTTGGGGCAAGAATCAAGCGCGGCGAAAAATGGAATACGAGCAAAGCAAGTCATCGTCACGGCGTACACAAGCCGGATCGAAGAAACCGATGAGACTCCCTGCATATCATCCGATGGATCAGATGTTTGCGCTCTTGAAGCGGTTGGAGATCATAGTTGCGCAGCTAAATTCAATTTTAAAACAAAAATCTAAATACCGGGTTTCGGCCTCTGCACGGTCCGCGATAGGACGGCTTGGAAATATCGTGAGCGAATTGACCTGTATTTTGGAGGAAGAGAGCAAGTATGGCGCGCGAGAGAGTGGGGGAAACGGCAAATGACGGTTTGGGTCCTGGAATGAACTTTAAAACTGAAAGACGAATCCCGTTGGGAGGAGATGACATGAGGTTCGGGTAAGGGTGCAAGTACCATCCTCCCGAAGCAAAGAAGACAAGCGCCTCATGATCTCTCCCCACGGGGATTCGTCTCCCTATGCCGTAAGTAAACGCAGGGCACGCCCAGCGATGAAAACGGCACGGTTCGGGGTGGAGCAGCGGCAGCTCGTCCGGCTCATAACCGGAAGGTCGCCAGTTCGAATCTGGCCCCCGAAACCATACGAGAACAAAGCCGAAAGGTTGCGTTTGTGAGGAATGGATTTTCTATCACAAAGCATTATCCACGTCGGCTCTCGCCGTGAGGAAGTTCACCAAGAGGTGAACAGAGCAATAGCTTGGGCTTGTCCAATGCAAGTACCAAGTGAAGCCGAATAGGTGGGTCATTGTTAAGCCACCTGTTTCCTCACGGCGGGATATCCCGCGAAATAAAAATTAATTCATTTTCATTCACACTATGTTTTTTGGAGGAGTAATCCGTGCGAGGGTCGAGGAAAAGATAAATCAGAAAATTAAGGAAGCCGAGGTTGAGTACGAGGACGAATGCGTCCGTCTCGAGCAACAACTCGAAATGGACAAGCAGGGTATCGAGGACCGGATCGTGAACGGATTGATCTCAAAAATCCTTTGATTACGGGCGATGACGACTTGTTCGTCTCTCGCCGCGAGCAGAGCGTCGTTGGCAAAGATCTACCAAAGGACACTGCTCACGGCGGGAATAACCGCGATAAATTTTTCTCAATATGGGAGAAGACAAGTGCACGACCACGTGTGGGCCGGCTGAGATAGCGCCGGCGAGACGCAAGACACAGAGCGTCCGCATCCAAATGGTCGAAAACGGATTTTTAATTCATCGGGAAGGCAGCCAATACGGCACTTTGATAGCAGGGGATCTGGATGAAGCAATGCGCTTGACCCGCCTGCAATTCCAAGAAGTAGAACCGGCTCAAGAATAAAACACGCGATCCCTTGGGGGTCGCACCCGCGAGACACCGCAACGTGGAGATCGGTCACAAACGAGGCCCTAGGTGACCTTAGCCTCTCTCCCCATAGTCGTTGCCTCTCGTGTGCGGCTCGTAAGAGCACGCTCGTCCCCGCCGAAAAATGCGTGGATGGAAAAGCCAAACTGATTACCGAAAACCTAGCCGTGTGTGTGAGTAGGATCAGTCCGCCGGCCACGGAAAAGCCGAGCGGTGTATTGCGGGGAGGATGGAGGTACAAACTCGCATCCTCCCCGTGCAAAAAACTTTAATTCCTCTGAACAATTATGAGCACTTTTTCAAAGGGTCAATCCAAGGACTACATCAAAAAGCGGAACGTCAAAAACAACAATTACCGCGATGACAATCCTTGGAAGCATACGCGACTTTACGATGGCGGGGGAGTTCTGCCGAAAAGCCGCAAATACAAGGAGAAAAAAGTATGAGCTGCCCACATTGCAATTACGAAAATCACGACGATTGCGTGAAGAAGGAACGCCTGGCAGTCGTCAAAAAGGTCGAAAAGTTTGTGACTGAAAATTACAACAAACATCCGGAGGCAAAGACCATGTTTGATCAGTTGCTAACGAAACTCAATTCCTTGGCTAAGTGATATGAAAAAACCATGGAAGGAGCGGCACGTGTACGGCTTCACGTGCGCCAAGTGTGGACATCGCCGGCAATCGTTCCGGCGCGCTCGGGCGCGCAAGGAAGTTTGCCGACTGTGCCGGCCGCACAAGGCGGTGCCGGATAACCAAATGAGCATGTTTCAGGATCAGGATACGGAGATTGCGGAAACGCTGAAAGATGGGTGCAAGCTTGAATACGTAAAATAAATATGAAGTACACCATCTCTTTGCTTGGAGCCCCGACGGATAACAGACGCCATATCGTCAGGAGGCATACGAACCGGATGATTGACTCGAGCCAGTATCGTTCATGGAAATACGGAGCGGTTTTGCAACTTCAAAGCCAAAAACGTGGGCCAGTGCTTGTACCCACGTTTGAGAGCCAACTTGCCTATCGCGTGAAGATTTACATGGCCAGCAAAAGGACGGACCAGATGAATTACATCAAAGGCTTGCAAGATGTTTTAAAGCATTCGGGTATCGTCGAGGACGACAAATGGATCTTTCCAATCCTTGAACCTTGTAGCATCGACAAGGTGAACCCAAGGATCGAAATCACGATATGAGGCTTACCAGCATGCAGTTTACAACCTGGTACGCGGCATGGCTCTGTCGTAAGACCTACAGTGCGGACGGCTTGAAGGTTCTGACGGATGTCTACGAAAAAGGGAGGTTTTTTGTATTCGATTTCGAAAGGCCCAGGGATCCAAGTACTGAGGGGATCCAAAGGCTAAATACTGGAAGGAAAAGGAAAGATTTTACTAAGGGATCATGCGCGGGCGCGGGACGGCGCGTGAGGCCGCTTACGCACGGGACACTCTACGCTTACCAGTACAAGCATTGCCGGTGCGAGGAGTGCGTGAAGACGGCCCGAGCGCACGCGAGGGCCAGGTACGCGCGGAAGAAGGGAGGTGTTGCGGTGTGAGATTGATTCTAATCGTGAATTATTGGATGAGCCGCGTTGCATGCTTCCTTGGACTCCATGACTTTCAAAAGACGACTGTGCCATTTCTGTGGCGTTGTCAGCAATGTCACCGTGAATATTGGCGGTTTTTGAAGGGCTAGTTAGACTGATATTTGAGAATTATGGCGAGAAAGCAAAAAACAAAACCTAAGAAGCTCAAGAGATCAAATCCTAAGCGCGAGAGGCTGGTTAAGCTTCTCTTGGAAAATCGTGGAATTAGCGTAAGTGCAGCAATGAAAGAGGTTGGCTACTCGGACGCGTATGCAAAAAATCCGCAACAGATCACGAGCACTGATTCCTGGGACGAACTCATGAAGAAGCATTTACCGGACGAGAAACTGGCTAAAGCCCACGAAGCCTTGCTTACTTCCAAACACGTTGAGCGTCTTGTCGTCCATGCTGGCACGCCGGATGAGGATCTTGCGGATATGCTCAAAGAAGCGAACTGCACCCTGAAAAAGATTTATATCTTCATGGGCGAGAAACACGTTCTGTTTTGGGCGCCGAATGATAAAGCCCGCGAGGCGGCCGTGGACATGGGGTATAAACTCAAGGGCCGCTATACATCAAGAATTAAGATCGAACGGAGCTTGTCTGACCTCACTGACGAGGAATTGGACCAGCTCTTGGACGAGGAAGCTAAAAAAATTGCTAAGTAGTATGGCTCTTAATCAAAAAGACTTGCGCATTAAAAAACTTTGGGAGAAGGGCATCCGTTCTATCGGCGAGATCGCGCGCAAGGTCGGGTATGGCGGGGCCATGGAGGAGGGAGTACGTCGGGTCGAGGAGGGACTAAAAAGGTTGGGAATTAAGAAATAAATCTTATGAGTAATGACTTTAAAGACGATTTCGTGATCGGGATACTGGCCTTAATTGTCGTAGTGGGTGTCGCATTAATTGCCAGCTACTTTGAGATGCGATCGTTTAACCGATGCACCGGAAGCCACGCAAGCTATTCCGATACCTTATTCACTGAATTAAGGGTCATGGAGTGTAAGAATTAATTTATTTTTTATGAAACCATCAACAGAGATTTTAAAGGCTATAGGTGTACGCCTAAGCAACGATTACGAGAAGGTCTTATCTGATTTTCCAATTGGCAGGCCAGTTGTCATGAATGGGATTAACGCCGTGGTCATTGCCCATCAAGAACAAGATATCTTCGGGTCCAAGTGTCTGTTTGTCACGATCCGCGCCGTGAATGGAGACGGCATGACAATCGACCCGTATTTCTGGGATTTGACCTATGCAGGCGAACCTTCGCAAGCTCAAAGAGGAAAAGGCAAGAAGGCTTAGAGACGAGAAGTACCGCTTCTTTGAACCAACTGGAAAGGGGGAGGAGTTTGTTAATGCCGTAGGATCCGGTGAAAACTTCATCTCCCTTTTTTCGGCCGCAAACGGAGTGGGAAAAACAACGCTGTCAGTAAACATGCTGGCGCATTTGTTTTGGCCCATGGGCAATCAATATTTCCAGCAACCCCTTTGGCAAAAGTGGCCTTATCTCAAGAAGGGGCGCATCGTGTCTGATCCCACGACGATCACGGAAGCCTTGATCCCGGAGTTGAAGAAGTGGTTTCCAGCCGGCCGCTATACCACACAGAATTGTAAAAAGTCATACGAGTATCGCTGGATCACGGACACGGGCTTTGAGTTCGATATCATGTCTTATGAGCAGGACGTTAAGGAGTTCGAGTCTGCAAATTTAGGATGGGTGATGCTTGATGAACCGCCGCCCGAGCCTATCTACAAGGCTTGTATTTCGCGTCTACGCAAGGGCGGGGTACTCTTTATGACTTTCACGCCTCTGACCGGCTGCGCCTGGGTTTACGATACGATCATTGCTCACCCAGAAAGGGACTTCGGCAAAGTGTTCTATCTTGAAGCTGATGTGTGGAGCGCAGTTAAGGGAGTGGGCGTTCGCGGCTTTTTGGAAAAAGAAAACGTGGAGAAGATGATCGCCAACTATTCCGAGGAAGACAAACAGGCTCGTATTTATGGCAAGTTCCAACACCTGACCGGTTTGATATTCAAGCAATTCAGTCGCAAGATTCACGTGATCAGGCCGTTTACGGTCACGATGAAAGATTTTTGTGTGCTCGAGCTACTGGATCCGCACCCGCGCAATCCTGACGCTCTGATGTGGCTCGCGGTAGATCGCAAGGGCAACAAATACGTGGTTGATGAGCTGTTTATCAAGGTCAATTCAGATCAGGAATTAGCCGAGCGCATCAAAGCCAAATCTACGAATTACCGCATTACGCATCGATTCGCCGATCCGTCCGCTTTCGTGGCCAACCAGCACGACGGGGACAAGCCCGAAAAAACCCTGGCCGAAAAGCTGGCTAAGTTTGGTCTGCATTACGCCGAGGCGTCCAAGCAAAGAACCATGTCGGACCGGCGCATTAAGGACGCCCTGGACTACCAAATGGTCGGGGACAACATGCTTAAGGCGCCGGAATTGTTTATTTTTGACACCTGCGAGCGGACGCAATTCGAGTTTGAGCATTACCGTTGGCAGGAATGGACCGGCCGGCAGGTGGATTTTCATAACTCCAAGGAAAAACCTATCGACAAAGACGACCACATGATCGAAAACCTTGGTCGTGGTTTGATCTTTGAGCCTCGCTTTGTGGAGATGCCGAGCATGGATACGGGTTTATTCACACCCCCGTCATTAGACCCCTATTAGACGGCTTGTTAGAAAGATATTAGTGAAAATCTATGCCGAAGGCCAAAGTGACAAAGGAAAAAGACAAAGCGGCCGAGGAGACCTCGAGCAAGAAGGCTGACCGAAATTACAAGGAACTGATTGATCAGGTCGTGACCGAGTACAAGGAGGCTATTGAGTACATTCGACCCAAGTGGGACAAGTGGAAAACTCGCTTGGCGTTGTATAACAACCAAAAACGTGACTCTACGGCAGTGGGTGATCCATTGCTTTTTACGATCCACCAAACTGTCCTGGCCTCGCTTTACGATGACCGCCTAACCGTGAACTTTGGCGGACGCGAAGAAGGGGATGAGGATGCGGAGGAAAATTTGAATGCCCTGGCCGAGTATGATTACGAAGACATGGGCAAGGATGAAGTCGATTACGAATGGGATTGGGATGCGTCGTTCTTTGGCCGCGGCGTCCTGCTATTCATGGAGTATGATCGCAAGACGTACACGCCAATTCCGGAAGTCGTTGATATCATGACTTTTTTGCGTGATCCCAAAGCCAAGTCAATTAACGGCGATAAGCGGGGCAGGGGAGCTTGCAGGTTTTTTGGCCGCGAGATCCGGTTGACCAAGGACGAGATGAAAGCCAGGAACAAGAGCAAGTCAGAGGTTTATTTCAATATTGGTCAAATCAAATCAGGTTCAGGCGAGAGTGAGATCGATCAGAATCGAAAGGCCAGGCAAGAGGCTCAGGGCTATACCGTGCAGCCCGAATCGAGCATTAAGGGCGATAACAAGGATTACCGGATCCTTGAGTGGTTTACGCATTACGATGGCAAAAAGGTTTTAGTTTCTTTAGCCAATGACAATAAAGTGGTCATTCGCTATCAGGAGCTTGAGGATGATGTCTGGCCGGCCGTAGATCGTACTCTGTATCCCGTATCCCATGATTGGGATGGCGTGACAGTTCCGGATCTGGTAGAGGATAAACAACGCGCCCGGGCCAGAATGCAGAATTTTGGTTTGAAGACTGTAGAGGCTGGGCTATATTCGGCTTACACTTACAACCAGAATAAGATAACCAATAAAAAGCATCTCAACTTTGAACAAAATAAGTTCATTCCCATTGATGGTGATCCGAACGGGATATTTGCTGAGGTGCCGCGCTCACATTTGGGCGCGGATGTTGGCTGGATCATGCAACTCTTGGATACCGGCGCGCAGAAGGCCACGGCAACGCCCGACATTCAACAGGGCGCGACTTCTTCCGAGCGAAGGACAGCCACGGAGATCGGAGTCATTGCTCAAAAAGTGGATACTCGCTACTCATTGTCGGCCAAGATTTTCGGTTGGTCTGAAAAGAGATTTTGGAGGCAGTGGTACAAGCTCTACAAAAAGCATTTCCATGAAAAGATTGACGAAAAAGTCATTCGCATTGTCGGATCAGGCGGTCCACGCTGGCGCAAGTTGACCAGGGAGAATTTGATTTTGAATACTGACCCGGATATCAAGATCGAAAGTAAGGTCATTAGCGAGGCCAAGCGCGTACAAGAGCTCCAGGCTTTCATTAATTTTGGCAAGATGGCCATGGCCGAACCAGAGTCAAACCGTCGCTTTATTTTGAAGCGCATGGGCAAGCTGTCCGGTTTACGACGCGACGAGATCGATATGGCCTTGCCCAAGACCACGCATGAGCTTGACGCAGAGAGTGAAAATGAATCGCTGGACAATAACAAGCTTGAGGAGGTTTTAATCACGGACGATCACCAGGCGCATTTGATCATCCACGAGAAAGCAGCCGACACGCCGGCGCGCAAGGCTCACGTCAATGCCCACATTAAGGCTATGCGCGTCAAAAATTTGAATCCTGCGCTTGTGCCGCCGTCTCAGTCTGAAACCCCTATTCCAGGCCAAAACCAGCCCTCTACGCCCATGCCAAGACCTGCTATGGCTCCGGCAATGGGTGGAGGCGCGCCTTTAATGCAGTGATATGCCTAAGAAGAAGCCCAGTGTAAAAAAGAAGAAGGTCCGAAAGGTTGAAGTCGCGGCTGTACCGAATGGCAATCTCTTACCTTTGAATGAAACCAGTCCGGACGAGATCGTATCTGATCTTCAATGTCTGGTTGCGTCAGCCGGCTGGAAACGCCTCAAGCAGTTCATCCAAAGACAGGTGGATGAGTGGACCGAAAGGGTTGATAACGAGGAGTTTACGGACATGCACGTGTTCAACCAGGTCAGGGCCGAAAGAAATATCTACAGGTCCCTATTGTCCCTGCCAGAACGGCACATTAGGCTGATATTAGAGAAACCACAGGCTGAGAATTTGGATCCGTATCCCACGTAGCTTTGACAATCAAACACTCGAACTTGCCAAGGTGGTAGCCCGTTTCGGGCCGCCGCGATGATTTGAATACTCACAATCATTTTCTCAATATCTTACTGGCAGGTTCGATGTTGAGAACGCGGCCTAAAAGGGACTATCACACGATAGTCCCTTTTTCCGTATCGCAAGATACGAGATTACCCACGAACACAGGTTTTTCGCCATTTTCCTGCAAGTAGTGCGTACAAAAATTAATTTATGGCAGATGAGAACAAACCGGAAGGCGGCTCGCAACAGCAGCCAACCGAGGGCGCCGGATCAGGCCAACAACCAACTGATCCTCAAGGCGGCAACAATGGGCAGCAGCCTGATAAGAAGCCAGATGCGGGAGGCCAACAGCAGCCAGCAGAAGGCGCACAAGACCCAAATAAAGCGCAAGAAGATGAGCCTAAGGTCCGCAAGACCCAAAAGGATTACATCATCGAGCGCATACAACGTCAGCGCGATAAAGCCCGGAAAGATGCCGCGAATCCCGACGGTGGCAAAAAACCAACCGGCGACGATGGCAATCAGGGTGGAAGCGATGACGATATCGATCCCGAGGATGAAGCAAAAATCTCCAAGGTGCTCGATAAAAGACTTGGTCCCGTGATGGATGAACTGGATGCCGAAAGGCAGCAGGCCGCAGAGCAGCAAGAAGAAGCTGAACTGCAAACCTTCCTCACGGAATGTCCCCAGTTCAAGCCTTACGAGGCCAAGATCCGCAAGTGGGCGAAGCATGAATCGCGCAAAAATCTGCCTTTACTCTCTATCGCTTATGAAATAGCCGGACCCGATCTCGAAAGAATCGGAGCCGAAAGAGAAAGGAAGGCCGCGCAAGATGCCGCCGCTTCGGCGACTGGTGGCGGATCCACCAGAACCGAATCTCCCAAGAAGCCAATTCCAGAGATGACTAAGGAAGAATTTAGGGATCTCGAGGAAAAAGCCAGGCGGGGAGAAATCGTGATCAGATAACTTAATTCAAATTTAAAAATGGTATGTCTGACAATTTAACCACTAAAACCCAAATTTCAGACGAAGTGAACCAGTTTTACAGCAAGAAATTGCTGGAACGCGCCAAGTGTTTGCTTCTTCACGATAAGTTTGCGGATGTTGAAGACATCCCGCAAAACGCTGGGACAAAGACAATTGCTTTCCGCAGGTACACCAATCTTCCGAAGATAACTACTCCTTTGACGGAAGGTGTCACGCCGGCAGGCAATAAGCTCGCTCAAACCACGCTCACTGCAGCGTTGGAACAGTATGGCGACTACACTGCCGTCACTGATGTTGTCGAGTACACGAGCCAAGATCGTGCCTTGACAATCGCCGTTGAATTACAAGGCGATCAGGCCGGTGAATCACTGGATGCAATTTTGCGCGACATCATGAATGCTGGAACCAACATCCAGTACGCAAATGCCCGCACTGCCCGCAATCAGATCACCGCATCCACGGATAAGTTGGATGCCACTGACATCGATAACGCCGTCATGACTTTGAAGCTTGCAAAAGCCAAGAAGATCACGGCAATGGTCAACCCGGATACTGGTTATAACACCACTCCGGTCCGACCTTGCTATGTCGGTATCTGTCACCCCCGCGTGACCCCGATCCTTCAGGGCTTTACCGGTTGGATCGACGTTGAGAAGTACGCCAATAAGGCCGATGTGATGGAAGGCGAAGTTGGCAAGTACGGCGACGTACGTTTCATCGAAACCACGGAAGCCAAGGTGTTCACTGGCGAAGGTGCCTCGAGCATTGATGTGTACTCCACTTTGATTCTCGGTATGCACGCCTACGCAAAGACGCGCCTTACCGGGAAAGAGATGGAATCAATCATCAAGCCGCTTGGTTCCGGTGAAGATCCGCTCAATCAACGCTGCACCGCTGCCTGGAAGACATTCTTCACGGGCAAAATCACGAACGACACGTTCATGATCCGCGTTGAAGCCGCCGTTTCCTAGTCTGAAATTTTGGTGGGGGAAGTAATTAAAATTATTTCCCCCTAATCCAAAAAAGTTTATGCCTACCAAAGGCGAAGAACAGAAGAAAGATGGGCAGGGTAAGCCGGCTAAGCCGGTGAGCGAATCTGCTCAAAAAGCGAACTACGACAAACAGTTGAGAGATACGAAGGAATCCTTGAATAAGGAGAAGAAAGTATCTTTCATGATCCCTCTCGCTCCTGGCGAACCGCCAGATTCAGAGGACACCGTCACGGTTAATGGATATCTCTACCGGATCAAGAAAAATTGCCTGGTTGAGATCCCTGAATCAGTGGCGAACCTCCTTGCAAACAAATACAAGGTTGAACGCGAGGCTGGAAGGGATCTGCTAGCCGATAGTTCGGAGGAAAAGCAAAGAGCTCTCAGCAAATAAGATCTCAAGATCTGTTGAGAGAAAATAATTCATTCAAATTAACAGGTCTATATGGGTAAAACCATTGGGAAAAGTCCTAAGGTTGCCGATCAGAACATGCTCGACATCCTGACAAAACTCCAGACGCACATGGCAGACGCCTTGCTCGTCTCCGGTGCCCTGGCAATCGGCACCACCAAAACCAAAGTGAACGTCGCCGCGGCAATGTATGCCTTGATCGACGGCGCTTTGGTGACAAAGGCCATCACTAACGATGCCTTTACTCTGGCCGGCACGGTCACGAACGCCAAGTTCAATGTGTTTGTGCTGACTTTGAAGGCTGACGGCACCTGCACAGCCCGCATGGGCACGGAAGCCGCCACCTTGGGCGCAGTCGTTCTGCCTGCCATCCCGGCAGGCGAAGTAGTTGTCGGTTTACTGATCGTCAACCCGACCGGTACCGGCAACTTTGTTGGCGGCACCACGAACCTTGATGATGGCACGGTCGTCCCGAACGCCGTGTACATCAACACGGCCCGCCCGTTCAACCCGAACGTATTATCCCTGTAATCAAGGGAACGTGATATGACCCCTGCCGAATTAGCCGCCTACGTCAGAAAAAAGACTGGCACCAATGCCACGACTTTAGTTGACGCAGACATTCTCATTTACGCGAACGTCCACATGGATGATATCGCGAAAGAGATTGCGAAAACGCACAGAGGCTTTTTCGGCAGGGAGTTCACGTACAACTTGGTTGGCGATCAACGCGCTTATGATACCGAGCTTACTACCTTAAACGGCATCAGAAGCGTTGAAGCCAAAATCGACGGGACGAATTGGAAAGTGCTTACCCCCGCGGATCTCGTTTCGCTTGAGCAACCGAGCGATGAGACGAGCATCAAAGCTAAGTTTTCGGGCCAGTACAGATATGAAATTTGGCAAAAGAAAATTTACATCTATTGCGGGGAGGCGATCATAGCCGTAACCAGCGGCTTAAAAGTCCGGTGCGACATTTATCCGAAACATCTTTCGGGGTTGAGTGAAGCAACGGATGACATGTCCAAAGATCCAACGGCAACCGATCGAGGGTTTCCTCGCGCTGTTCATGAGTTATTGGCGCGCCGCATCGTGATTGATTGGAAGGAGTCCAAGGATAAACCAATTCCTTTGACCCAAACCGAACAAAAATACGAATACGACCTGGCCAAAGCCATTGCGGCTTTGCGTGATTCAAACCAGGACGAGGAAATCGTCGTAGCAACCCCTTATAACGACGGTTCTCAATATTAAATTCTATGGCAAAAGAAATTGCTCAATTAGATGAGAACAGGAATAAAACCATGCTCTCTGTCGATGCGGACGGTACACCGCACAATATACGGAGTGGATTCACTTCGATGTTGGCAAAAACCGCGGCAAACTTGCTGGGCTTTCTGAATACAATCGGATACGCCTTTTACAATGCCACCCCCACTACTCGCACAGATGGACAAGGTGGGCCGCTGGAGGCTGATGCTAATGGCAACCTTAATATCAATTCTTCCACAAAGTTAGCTGGTGAAGACCTTACTAACGACGTGATGAAGGTTGAGCCGCAGGCTTCTTACGTCAACATTTCGGCCTCCGCCCTCGTTAAAACGGGAGCTGGCCGACTGTTTGGTTTTATCGTTAATTCATGTGCCGCTGGTGCCACGATAAAAATTTGGGATAACACTTCGGGCGCAACCACTGTGCTCTTAAACACCATGACATTCACGACGGCCGTAGCTGAAGGCCCAAAGGTTGTCGCTCTGCCGGCGGCGGCCAAATTCGGAGTCGGCTGCTACGTCACGATTGCTGTGGCGGCTGCTGACATAACTGTTCTCTACAACTAAATATGAGCACTTATACCATCACAAAAATCGATAAGGCCTTGGGTCATGTTTCCGTGATCTACTCCGTGGATGGCGTGGAACAAACTATGTGCGACTGCCCACTCGACAGTGAGGAAGCTACCAAAGCTTTCTTGGAAGATTATGGTAACCGCTATGAGTCCGCTAAAGCTCTCGAAGCCGAGACTAAAGTAGTGCCCCAGGCCGTTGCGGACCTTGAGGGCCAGACCTTTGACGTCCCAGTAGGGACGGTAGAAGCGGCCCCGGAGGAAGTGCCGCCGGCTGCTGATGAAATAGTGTCTTAAAAAACCATGGCTCAAGTCCAAAACCTGCTCCGTTATTCGGAGGATCTGACCAAGACGATCGCTTGGAGCGTATCTGATTGTGTCGCTTCTTCCGCAATGATGATTTCAGACACGAATGACGCGATCGCCAAGTATCACTTTGTTTATCAAAGCGCGTCTTACGGCAATGCTCCACTCACGATTTCCGTTTCGGCCAAAGCTGGTACCAAATCTTGGCTTTGCTTTGACGTTAATGGTGCATTGATTGCTTATTTCGATGTTGGCAATGGAGCCTTGGGCACGATCCAATCCTCTGCTTTTAAGTGCTCTATTGTTCCTGATCCGGTCATGGGAGCCGGTTGGTACCGATGCACGATGACTTATACGCCAACTAGGTTTTTGGAATCCTTTACGTTCATCATGGCAAATGGCAATACCGCAGCTTCTTACCAGGGAGACGGCACTGGTACGATCTACCTGACCAGGATGCAGCTCACAAGTTCGAATCATGCTGGACCATACGTGAAAACTGAACTTGGCAAGATTGATACCGGAAATATCCGATGTTTGGCTCAACCCTATACGCTAGTAAACATCCTTACGGATGGAAACATGGAGGCGACAAATCCGGCTGTTCCGCTTGTTGATGGGAATATGGAGGCGACGGATACGAGTGCGTGGACGGCTGGAAATAATGCATCATTGGCCAAATCAACTACAAATCCTCATTCTGGGACACGAAGCTTAGTAGTAGATAGGACGACTTCAGATGCGCCTTTTGCTTATCAGACCATCTTGACTATTGGAAAAGTTTATAGGGTTCAGGGATGGGCTAAAGGCGATGGGACAGTGGCTCCTGTGCTTACGGATGGCCCAAATGCTGTTTGGACCGGAACCAGCAGCACAAGTTGGCAACCTATTGATGTGACGTTTCTTTCGGCAGGGACGACTTTACGCTTAATTGCGAGCAATTATACAGGCGTTTCTCATCCTTGCGAGTTCGACGGCATTACGATCGTTGATCTGACGGCGGGAAGCTACACCTCGCAAGCTGCTATTTTATCGAAACAAACAGCCTCGCCTCATAGTGGCAGTCAGTGTCTCAGAGTTAAGGCGGACGGGACTCAGAGTTATGCCATAGCGAATCAACCGGTTACTCAAGGTAAAAGATACCGCGTTACCGGCTGGGCGCGAAGCGATGGGACCAGGGTGCCGCGGGTTTACCTTTTAAATGGCGCCTCATGGGTAGGAACAGCCTCAACGGGCTGGCAAAGATTTGATATTGCTGGCGTAAGCAACGCGGGGGCTTTGGTCTATTTCGGCCACTGGAGCAATACCGGCTATGTTGAATTTGACGATATTGAAGTGATCGATTTATTTACAACTCCAACCAGACAACTAGCTCAGCCATATCCTACTTTGAATCTCTTAATCGATGGCGATATGGAGGCAACCAATGCAGCCCCTGCCGCAACCGACCTGAATATGGATCTGGCCGATACTTCGGCTTGGACATCTTCTAATGCAACGCTATCAAAGCAGTCGGGGGCACGCACAGGAGGATCTGGATCGCGGGTTTTACGCGTAGCCGCAAATGGCGCCGCCTTTGGATATGCTTCCCAAGCCAACGGCCTCATAAACGGGCACGTTTACCACATCACGGGTTGGTTCCGTGGCGATGGTGTGAACGCCTCACCGGTGCTGTATGGAGGCGGTACGCAATACGCAACAGGAACAACCTCAAACGCTTGGCAGTCTTTCGATGTTATTGCCACCCAAACAACTAATAATTCTTTGAATCCTTACGGGAGCTTCCCCGGAAGCGTGGGTTATGTGGAGTTCGACGACCTTGTTATTACTGATATTACGGCAGGGGCGTACACAGCCGGGGATTCGGCTTTGCTCTATAAAGTAACGACCAACCCTCATTCTGGAAGCCAAGCCTTGCGTGTGGCTTATAATTCGGTCAGCTATCCTTATGCGAGGCAATTGGTGTTCACCGTTGGAAAACCCTATTTGGTTAGAGGTTTTGCCCGTGGAGATGGAAGCAAAGCTCCAAAGATTTTCGATTCCACGACGGCAGCAGTGCTTTGGTCTGGTACATCCTCTACTACGTGGCAACCATTCGCGTTCGAGTTTATTCCAGGTGTTACTGCAGGTTGTGATTTCTACGCTTATACGACTTCGGCTGGATATGTTGACTTCGATGACATTCAAGTTATCGATCTGACCTCTACGCCTCAAAGGCAATTAGCACAACCTTATACGCTCATAAACAAGTTGGTAGATGGAGACATGGAAGCAACGAACGCGGCGGTCGGTGGCTCTGACTGGGACATGGAGGCGCTAGACACGTCTGTCTGGACGCCGGGAATTAGCGGGGCCACTTTGAGCAAGGTAGCCGGTTCATTGTCAGGGACAGGCTCAAGAAAGTTACGAGTGACTAGCACAGGTTCTGGCGGGTTTGCCTATCAATCAAACCTTATTCTCGGTCATACGTACCGATTTCGCGGTTGGGCGGCCGGAGACGGCGGTACGGGTATCCCATCCCTTAGGGTAGGCGGCGGAGGCACTTTTTGGACAGGCACAAATTCAATATCCCCTCAGTATTTTGACGTCGTGGCCACGGTAGATTCTTCTTCTTCGCCTCTGCTTAATAATTCCGGTGGAGCAGGTACTTATGCAGATTTTGATGACATTGTAATCAACGACGTGACCGCCGGAAGCTACACCGCCTATCAGTCAATAGTCTCAAAGAGTATTGCTTCACCTCATTCTGGAGCGCAAGCATTAAGAGTCGCATACGATGGATCACATGCGTACGGAGCGGCTTATCAAATTATTTTAACTGCCGGTAAAAGATATCGCGTTACTGGTTGGGCGCGTGGCGACGGTGGTGTCGCCTTACCAATGATCGCGAAAGAAGGTTCGGCGGTTTGGTCAGGAACGGCTAGTGCTGCTTGGCAAAGATTTGATTTTGACCTTGGTCCGAATATCGGGACGGCTTTTTACCTGCAATGCAATAATCTTGCTGCGGGTAGATGGGTTGAGTTTGATGACGTGCAGGTTATTGATCTTTCGGCTACTCCAACACGATTTCAAGCACCAGTAATTCCTCCGGTAAATGTTCTCGTGGACGGCAATCAAGAAGCGACGAACTCAGCCGTGCCTTTGGTAGATGGGAATATGGAGGCAGCCGGAATTGCGGCCTGGTTGAATGTTATTGGTACCACCTCTAAGTCTTCCGCCAGTCCGCACTCTGGTGGGCAGAGCTTAAGAATAACCGCCACAGGCGGGGTTCTGGCAGAGGCGGCACAGATCGGTATTTTGCAAGCAGGACATGTCTATCGTGTTAAGGGTTGGGCGAGAGGAGATGGGCTGGCAGGCTCCGTCAACGTGATCATAGGCGGATCGGGCACAACACAACCGGTCGCCACACTAAGCAATACTTGGCAACAATTCGATATAACCGGCCTTTGTTCTGGCGCCGCAAGTCTTTATTTTTACAGTGCGGGCCTGACCAACAACACGGGTTATGCTGAGTATGACGACATCACCATCACAGATGTGACAGCCGCGCTTGATTGGCTAGTCTATGGAGACGCGATCGTCTCGAAAAGGACAGAAACGCCGCATAGCGGATCACAGTGCCTCCGATTTACTTACGGCGGAACACCTGGTTGGGGAGGGTACAAAGCCCTCACGGTTGGTCATAGGTATCTATTCAAAGGTTGGATGCGCGGGGACGGCGTAAGAGCTCCGATTGTTTACGATTTCGGCACAGGAGCGGTCCTGGTTACCGGGACAATCAGTACAGAATGGCAATACTTTGAAAAGGCATTTTGTGATGTCGGCGCTTTGACGATCTATCTTTCCAGCTCGGCCGGCTACGTTGAGTTTGATGATCTTGAGCTGATCGACCTCACTTTAACACCAGCAAGAATGACCGCTTAATAAATAAAAATATGGAAATAAGTACCCCAAAATCCCTCATTTCAAGTAGCACGCTTCTACCCCTTGGATTAGTAGCGATCCTAGTTGTTTCCCTAATCAGCGGCGTTATGTACATCCAATCCATGGCCTCTGATGTGACCTATTGCAAACAGCAAATCGCTGAGCATAAAGCTAGTGACGATGCGCGCGTGCAAGCACTTGATGTGCGGGTCCAGGCCAGTGAGAAAAAAGGGGCTGTCTACGACGAAAAGCTGGACACCATCATGACCAAACTCGACTTAATATCAAAAAAACTTAATGTTTTTTAACCATATGTTCAATCCTGAAATTACCAAAAAGCTGGCAGGGATGATCTCTGCCACTAAATGGGTCTTACTGGCCTTCGCTGGCGTGACCTGTGTCGGTTTCCTAATGGGCAAGATCAGCGAACAGGTCTTTATGGGTGCGTCCATGCTCGTCCTGGGCTTCTACTTCGGGTCCAAGTACGACAAACCGCAACAGCAGTAAGTTCTCTTCCGGCTTCCAGGTTGGCGCCTTTGTTCTTTCGTCGACACCCGAAAGGGTGCCGTCCCGGAGGCCGGAATGAGCAAAAAACAAAAATTGGTCGATTGGGTCGAGGAACGCAAACAAGTCGAGGCCGAGGATAAGCAACTTACCAGAAAGGAACTCGAGAGGATGCTCCTGCGGCCTCGAAAAAAGCAACCGCACTTTCATATTTCGCATCACAAGGGAGGTGGGACATGAGACTCGCCACGCATGACGGAAGGATAGTTAGGCTTAAGCAATTCCGCTTTACGCATTGCAGAATTTCACAAGTTCGTGCCCGTCCATGTCCTCGACCTCGAGGACTTCTACAGATCGTCCCTTCTCAATCTTCCTACCTCTTAGCCGACTTACTGTCGGCATCCCGCCCCTCATGCGAAGCATGGGGTTCCTCCTACACTCCATAAGCCCTTGGCTTGTGGGGCGGGATAATTCCTGCGGAGGTGCGTCCGCCGGATCCCCGGATTATTCATTAATTTATTTTCGTATGTTTGAAGTTACGAAGAAGATGGTTGACCTCTACATGGCCTATTTCGCTATGGAGGAAGGCCGTGATTCAGCCGAGGCTACGCTTTTGGATCTCTCCAAAGGCAACTGCACTTTGCCGTCCAAGCTGGTTGATTTGGAAGTCTCGCTCAATGCCGAGAAATCCATCATGGCCCCCTTGTATTACGCCTATTGGGGCGCCAAGGGCGTGACCGAGCCGACTTTGGCTTTGACGGTTGAAAATGCCAAGCCGGAGGAAAAGGAGCGTTTGATCAACGCCCTCAAGGTTGTCGATGAATTGAACCCGGACGAATCCGAAAAATCGACCGAGGATACCGCCGCTACCACCTGATTTTGACGAGGCCCCGGACTTCTTGCGCGAGAAAGTGCATAAGCTCTGGGCCTGATCGATCATGTGCTTTTCGCTGGTGCCTGATTTCATAGGGGCATCAGCATAAAACCATATGAAAAAACCTTCTTACATCATGGTGCATCACAGCGCCGTGTCTCACGACAAAAATCCGGACCAATTCGTTGCCAATAACGAGTACCACCGCGCCAAGTGGAACTTTAAAAGCTCGATGGGCTTTTTTCTGGGGTACAACTACGAGATCTCAAAAATAGGTCTTGTACGCCAGGCCCGCGCCGATGGCGAACCTACGGCGGCCTGCTATCAATCCCTGGCTTACCGAGGTGTTTTGCCGCGCTGGACCGGCAACATGAATGATGGCCGTTGTATCCATATTTGCTTGGACGGGTATTTTGATATTGAAAAGCCGGAGCCGGCGCAGGTTTACGCTTTGCGCGATCTGTTACGCAAGCTCGCAAAGAAATGGGGGATCCCGAAAGGCAATGTTTATTTTCATCGAAATTACGCACCCAAAACTTGTCCTGGCAAGAATTTGGATTTGAATTGGGTGCGAAATTTGATCGTTTAATATGCCCATCGAGTTCAAGGACATAAATCTTGGAGGGATCGCCGATTCCAAGGATCAAGGCTTGGCCAGTTCCGTGGCCGCCCTGGTTGGCTTGGACGTGCATAGCTCGCCCGGCCTGATTAAATGCAACCAGCGTTTGATTAAGGATAGTGGCACGACTGTGGATGATGCAGTCTCCTCGATCGTCCCTTGCTCGGATGGCAGTACGTACTTTTTTGGAAAAACAAACGGAAAGATTTGGAAGCGCACGAGCGGGGGAGTTTGGAGCTTGGAAACTACGGCCGCACCGGCTGCTGGAACAGTCGGGATCATGGATGCCAAGGAATTTGACGGCTACATCTACTACTCCATGCAAAGTCGCCTGGGGAGATGGCAGGTCGGGACGGCATGGAGCACGCGCGATGACAATTTTGCGACCTTCCCAAAAGCAGATCCAACCTTTCATCCGATAATCATTTCAAATTTGGTGCTTTACGTGGGAGACGCTAGTCAACTGCATGATGTGGACGGCGGAGTTTTCCATGCGGATCGCGTGCACTTGGACACAAAATACAGGATCAAGACTTTGGGCGAGATGAACAACGATTTGGTGATTGGCACGTTCGTGGCCGACAACGTGAACATCGTGGTGGGCTTTCGCTGGAATACTTGGTCCAGTCAGGTATCAACGCATGATTCTGTGCCCGAGACGGCCATAAACTCGTTTTTGCCCACGGATAACTACGTCCTGGCCCAATGCGGCTATAAGGGCAATTTTTACACCTACGACGGGTCATTTTTCCAGCAAGCCAAGAGACTGCAAGGTGACTGGACTGGCACGAATAAAGCCGAGGTAAAGCCCAATGCCGTGGCGTTCTTTGGCCTGCCTCTGTTTGGGATCTCGAACCTGTCCGGCAATCCCTGCTTACAAGGCGTCTATTCATTTGGAGGCTACGCCAACAACTATCCCAAGGTCTTAGCTTTGGAGTACGTAATCTCAACCGGCCATACTTCAAACATTGAAATTCATGCCATACAAACCGTGGGGGATCTGCTCTTTGTTGCCTGGAAAGATTTAACTGGCGGCACAAGCTATGGCGTGGACGTGCTCGACACGGCCAACAAATATGCTGGCGGATATTTGGAAACAAGAATCATCAGGGTGGATCGAATCAACAAAAAGCAACTTACCGCTTATATCCCTTACAGGAGCTTGCCAACAGGGACAGATGTCACGCTTCTTTTAAGCGTGAACAACGGCGTGTTTGCGAGCGTGGCTTTGACGCCTGACGTGGATCGTTTGCTCAAAAAGGCGACGGACAAGATGCCGGAGGGTTCTTTTTTCCAACTTAGGTTGACCCTTACGCCGAGTGCGAATCTAACGCCGGAAGTGGAGGGCTTAATTATTGAATAATGGCAAACCAGAATGAATCTATTTTTACGAACCTGCCATACGTATCGCCTCAATTAACGCCTGCTGTCCAAGAGCAGGCAGGAGGTGCGAGCATTAATGATCTTAAAGAATTAGTTATAGGAAGCGGCAACAAGTCGCTTCATGCAAATCAAGAAGGTTTTTGGATGGGTGCGGAACGTTTTGCCGACGCCCCTCTTTCGTTTGACATGTTGGGTAATGGCATCCTCAAATCGATCACGGCCGAGGACTATATTCAGGCTGGCGGAGCCGCGGCTGATATCAATACCCACACGACGACTGTTTCTGGTGGCAAACTCACAGATGACACCGTAACGAGCGCTAAGGCCAAGCTCGCCATGAAAGGTTGGACCATGACCAACGCCTTAACAGCCATTGCGGCCGACAAGGTGGGTTGGGGAGCGGGCGAGATCCGAACATCAGACGGGACTGTTTACAGCATCGCGGCCGGCGACACCGGAGTCATGGCGGCCAGGACTTTCATTTATTTGGATTTGGGAGTTTCGCAAACGGCCTTGCAAGTCACGACCACGGCCGCCAACGCGATCGGTGACGGAAAATTGCTCGTTGCCACAGCTATCAATGGCACAGGCGAAGCGCAATTTGAAGTTTTTAGCGGAGTGGGCGGAATGAATATTCCGGGCACATCGATCGTGGCAGGTTCGATCACTGGCAATGAAGTCGCGGCCAACACCATTACAGCCAACAAATTGAGTGTAGCTTCTCTTTCGGCCATTGCGGCCGACTTGGGTACGATCACGGCTGGCAATATCACTTTGAACACGTCCGGCTTTATTCGAGGTGGTCAAACTGATTTTAATACAGGCAACGGATTCTATTTGGGGTATTCGGTTGGAGCCTACAAATTTTCGGTAGGCAATAGTGCGACCGGCCAATCATTGACGTACGACGGCGTGGTCATGAGGTTGAATGGCGTATCGCTTTCAAATGAACACATCTTTGGGTCTGGCATTGATGGAGCTTTTGATCTAGATGGAGTAAACACTTACGCCGGATTCTTTTCAAAGGTTGGCAATGTTTATACCCAATTAGTTGACCTATACTTTACTACCTTGATTGTCCGAAATGGTTGCACCTGGATCACGAACGGTTTTCGTTGGTTTGGCAAAACAAAACTGACGATTGAGGCCGGTGGTAAGGCTTGTTGGGATGGCAATAACGGTGTGAGCGGGCAAAATGGGACATCATCATACACGGTCGATGCTTTAGGCGGTGCCGGCGGCGCGGCATTGACCTCGCAATCTTTGGCAGGATCGGTTGCCGGCAAGGACGGTGGCTATGGTGCGCACATTCCTGGATCGGGTGGCTACGGCGGAGCTGGAATTGCTGGTGGTGCGGGCGTGGCCGGATCTTCGGTTTCAAATAGTTTTCAGTCGTCGTTTACGGGTACATCGGGCAACGGTGGGAATGGTGGCAGTGCTTTTGCAGATGGTATCGGTTCTCCAGCAGCCGGCGGCGGAGCCGGCGCGGCCGGAGCAGGTGGGACCTTAACCTCTGCTTCAAAAATTAGGCCGTATTGCGTGCAATTTGCGGTTGAGATGCTGGATAAATTTCCGGGTGCGGCTCTAGCTTATTTAACCTATAACGCGGGTTATGGCGGTGGTGGTGGCGGAGGATCGGGCACTTCGGCTTATAAGACAGGTTATGGCCAGTCACCAGGAGGAGGGGGCGGAGCAGGTGGCGGATCTGGTTCAGGTGGAGGCACGATGGTTGGTTGCTGTCGTGAGATTGTTAATAACGGCACGATTTCTTGCGTGGGCGGGAATGGAGGCAATGGCGGAAATGGCGTAAACGGACAAAATGGCGGCCCGAGCGCGCCGTATGGTGGCGGTGGCGGAGCTGGTGGCGGTGGCGGCCGAGGTGGACCAGGCGGAGTGATCGTCCTCGTTTATGCGTCTTTGAGCGGATCCGGAACGATCAGTGTTGCGGCGGGTGTTTGTGGTACTGGAGGAACAGGTGGTCTTAAGGGCACTGCTTATACGGGCTATACGCCAACCTATGATGGCGTGGCCGGAGCTAACGGCGTGACGCCAGCCGCAGCAACGGCCGGAAAGATAATCACATTTGAAATTTAGCGCAATTTTAAAGGGCTTGAGATAATTTATTAGTAAAAATATGGCGATCAAATACGACAAAAATGCTCCCTCAGGTTGGGGCATAGACGATACCGGGCATTTCACCAAAGTGCCGACTGGTTATGTGCTGCAAAATGGGCAATACATTGCCCCTTCTGCCGGTCCAACAGCCACACCTGCACCGAGCCCTACGGTTGCACCTGTTTCAGTTCCAAATACCCCTGCACCAACTACACCATCCACTGATTTTACGACTTTCACAGGTCAAACTAAGCCCATGGCCGCTCCGGATGGTTATCAGACTTTAAGTTTTGATGATCAGGATCCCCAAGCCCTCATGAAGCTTAAAGATCAGTACGATGTCATCTCTACTCCATATTCGTCTGGAGGTGTAATCAAATTGGCTTATTATGGCAAACCGATCCAATACAATTACATGGTAGATGCGTCCGGGAATCGCAAAAAAGTGCGTTTGGATGACTCGGCTGGCATGCAAGCAGCCTTTGCCGCCGGATACAAAGCAGAATCCGCTCCGGGTGTGCCTACAGGAAATGCTGATATCAATACGGCCGGTGGTGCTGTTGATCAGTCCCAGATGAAAAGAGCGACTTTGCGTAAGGTTATGCCGGACGGGTCCGTTTCGCGCGTGGTTGTGCAAGTAGGATCGGCTGATGCCCAAAAATACTTTGGTGCTGGTTACACTTTGGAAACGGCCGCTCAGGCTCCGGACGTAGCCGTGACCATGCAGGCTCCGAACGGGACTACAACGGTGGCTCCGAATAAGGCAGAAGCCCAGAAATTGATGTCCCAAGGCTATACGCCCATCACGGTGGCTCCAAACACCCCGACGACTTTGCCGGCCTCTGTAGCCTCGCGTACGGGCAACGGCGCTATGGTTGGCGTCACGGACATAAACCAAGCCAACGCGGCCATTAACGCCGATCAGGAAAAGGATCAGGCGTCCGCAGCCAAGAGCGAGGAACCGCCGGTCCGGGGAGGGGTGAGTTTAGCGACTACCACGCCTACAACTCCGACGGTGGATTTGAACAAAACATTGCAGGATCTGTTGAGCGGAATGAATCGGCCCGAAACTCCAAGCTTGGTCGAAACCTACGGGGATCTTAAAACCAAATACGGTACTGACAATCTGGAGACCCAGCTCAATGATTTGAACACCCAGTTAAACGATGTCATGGCCCGCAAAGCCGAGCGCATCGCCGCTGAAAAGAGCAAACCGGTTGATTTGAGCCTGGCGGCCGGCAGGGTGTCCGAAGTCGAGCAACAGGAAAATACCCGGATTACGGCTCTGCAAAATCAGATGCAGTCGGTCCAAAACCAGTTGACCCAAAAGATGCAAACCGTGGATACGATCATGAAGTACACCCAACAGGATTACCAAAACGCCACGGATGCCTATGACAGGCAATACAGCAACAGCATCCAGGCGATCAATCTTGTGCGAGGCTTGCAACAGGATCAGAAGGACGAAGCTGAAAAAGTTAAAGACGATGCGCGCGCCAACTTGCAGATCATCTACAATTCGATCCAATCTGGCGGTACTGACTTTGATGCTTTGACTGCGGCCGAAAAATTGAACATTACGAAACTTGAAATGCAGGCCGGCTTGCCGCAAGGATTCTATGCGACTCTTAAAAATAAAAATCCGAAAGGAGATGTCGTTTCCACCTTCAATACCGAGGAAAATGGCAAATCTTATGTGGGTGTGATGATGCGCGATGGCGATAAGATTTGGACTCAGAAATTTGAGGTGGGAGACGCAAAGTCATCTTCACAAAACGGATTCGAACTTTCCGCAGCGCAGATCGCTGATATCGTGAATAAGTATGAAAATCCGCAAGAGGCCATAGACTACATGCGCGATCTTTATAATCAAAACAATGGTGGCTCCGGATCGGCCAATGGTCTTGCTGCCTCTCTGGTAAGTGCCCTACCCAAAATCGCCCCGACCGGTTCTGTCTGGATGCGCGGAGATAAGCAAGCGCCAGAATGCGGGCAATTCGTAAATGACATCACAGGCGTTGGAGTCGGGGACAGCTTAGCCTCTAAGAAAGCGATCATTGATCCATCCATCAAGTCGCCGCAGCCTGGCGACGTGGTTGTGACGACTGATGGCGGAACGACGAATGGCCATGTAGCTATCGTTAAAACAAATAGCGGCGGAAAGATTACGGTCGTGGAGAGCAACTACAAAAAGAAGGATGGGGTTGGAATCATCACGTATGATCGTGAAATTTCTCTGAGCGATAGCAGGATATTGGGTTTTGCGCATCCGAAAACCAGTGCCAGCAGTGGGACGGCTTCGGTTCCGACACCTAAAGCCAAGGACACTTCAAGCACTGACGAAAAAGCTTTTTATGACGACATCGCGGCCGCCCAAACTAAGCTGGCAGCCGGAACAATCGTTTGGGGCCAGGCATTCGATGTGATCAAGGCAAAGTACGGAGCACCTGATGATGTAATCGACAAGCTTTTGAACAAAGACAAGTGGTACCAGACTGGAGCTTACGAAAGTACGATAACCGCCAAAAAAGAGGCTGGAAACGCCGCAGGCTAATATGGCAATCGATTGGAATAAAATCCGAGGCAACCTCGCGCTGGCTGATCCAACGCCTTCCACCCAAACCAAGAAATCCGGTCTTGATTGGGATGTGATTCGAGAACGTATCAATAGCCAGCCGGCAGCACAGGCACCGGATAACGGATTCAAGATTAATATTTCTCAAGAGCCTTCCAAGGGTGTACCAACAAGTTCGGCGGATTTTTTGAATCCCACACGAGATCTGGGTCCGGGGAGTTCCATCTCTACCAAAGCCATTCCGCCTTACAACGAAACGATTGATAAGATTGAACAAAAAGCCGCTGATTGGTATGAAAAGCCCGGCGCGGCTCAAACCGCCCTTAAGACAGTTTTTGGGACGTTGGATAGCGCGTCGAAGAGCATAATCGAAGCAAAGCGAGCGGTTTCTTCACCAACGGCCACGTTTGCGCAAAAAGCAGATGCCGTCACGAAAGCTGGCCTGGGCTTTGCGGGCGTGGCGTTTCTGCCGGGAACAGTACCGCTTGCGGCCGCCGCTGACTTAAATACATCGTCTGGCATAAACAAATACAATCCAGCCGCTTATACGCTCAAATATGGAGCGAAGGCGGTTAATTCTGTTTTTGGTGCCTTAGGATCAATCGGTAGTTTTGTTTTCGGCAAAGGCTGGGACCTGTTGCCTCCTGAATATCAAGTCATTAGTAAACCTACTGCCGAAGAATTAGGAAGTTTTGCCGTAATGCTTTTAGGAGCCAAAGCGATACATAGTACCGCAAAAGGTGTTGGTGAGATTGGAAGATCTGTGGGTGAAATCAAAAATGTAAACGAAGTCGTAAGATCCTCTGCGGATGTACTTGGAATGGAAACTCGAACTGACATGCTTGGACGTGTTCGCAAGCCGACGGTTGAAGAAGTGAACCAACAATATAGGCGGGCCGCGCAAGAAGTGCACCCTGATAAAGGCGGGACCACGGAAGCCTTTCAAACCGTCGCGACGGCAAAGAAAGTTTTGCAAGACTACTCGAGCATGTCTCGAAAAGAATTTGCGAAAAAATGGACGACGCCATTGGAAGCGGTGAAGAGAGCTGTCAGCGGATACCTTGAAGACGGTACAAACCAAACCGAAATCAAAATGGTCGATAAGATGCGAGATTTAGAACTTCAAGACACTTCGGCCGGATTAACAGAAACACCTTCGATCGATCCTACCTCATCACCGACATATAAAATCGAGCAACCATCATTCAATTCCAAGCCGGCGAATATAAAACAAGTCCCAGGCGAGGAGGTCTTTAAATTTGAACCGCCATCGGCACTGCCGAAAGATTTTACAACGATGCAGATGCGCGATCTTGTAGCCGATCAATTTAATTCACCTCTTCAAATAGAGGCGAAAAAATACGCAACATCAGAAGAATTTGTTAACTCAAAAATAAACGGTTTTCACCAAACAAATGAAAAGATTATACAATTCGATGATCGATCGCCAGCTTTTTTCAATACAAAAAAGAGACTTGCTACCTATGGCAGAAACACGATATCTACGTTTATCGATTACAAAAAACCTTACGAAGGTGATTTCTATATTTCTCCAAGTGAACAGGAAAAGCTTTTTCCAAAATTAAAAAAACAAGGATACGATGCGGTCATTTTAAGGGGTACGCCTGAAAGTAATGAAGCAATAAGTACGATAATCTCACTTTCACCATCAAAGAATACTTATACAGAGGCCCAGCTCATTAATATCTGGAATGAGGTACATGCTGTAAACCAAGAAAAGATGGCCGAAGCCCAGGTAAGACTGAACGAGTATAGAAAATCCAACGCAGAGCAGGTTTTAAACGTGCCCGTAGACGGTGGCAAGTCCTTGGCCAGTGTTGAACTTGTTCCGTACGAGGACGGCCGCTTTACGGTCAAAATTGAGGCAGATACGAGCGGTTTGAGCCTGTATGTACCTCATCAAAAGGTTTATATGAGTCGGGAGGCTGCCATCGAGGCCGCCAAGAGCCGGATCCTCGACTTTGCCAACCAGGCCGTTTCCAGTGCCGAAACTAAATCGGAGCTGGTCCAATTAAAGGCCATCGTGGATGCAGTTAGGGCGCATAGTAAAGCCGCGACGGTGAAAGAGAAACCGGCCGTGGCAAAAATTGAGATGATGCAAAATCCGACCACGACGGAAGAAATGGATTTGGCGGTTAAGCAGGATCGCATAATGAACGAGTTGATCCACGCTGAAAAAGGCGAAAGAATCATGAGTTATGACTATGATAGCGGGGAGAGGCGGTTCATGGCCAAGCGATCCACATTCCCGAATTGGGTGCCTTCTGAATTGCGTAGCCGGGCATTGTTTGATCTCGTGGTTGAGCACATTACCAACGGCACTGTCCCAACTAAGGCTAAAGAGATAAGATTATACGAGGTGGTGCGCCGCGAAATGGAGGGGCAAAAACTGGCCCAACAGTTCGTGGCTGAAAATCCTGACGTTCCATTCTTTGATGCTGCCGAAAATGCGGCATGGAAATCTGACGAATTAACCAAACTATATGACGAAGCAAGAGCAAATCCAGAAAATCAAGAACAAGTTGCAGGATCTACCCCCGTTGATGAGACTTCCGTTTCTTCGCGGGCTGATGAGACTAACGGCCCCATTCAAGAAGCTCAAAGAGAAGTCGCGGCCGAGCTAGAGCGAGCTTTCGACGAATTAAAACAAATTCCAAGGGGTGAGCCTATTGAGAATCCGAACGGAATTATTAAAGCCCCTTATGAGATCCCGAATACCTTACTGGATGTGATTGGTGCCACAAGTCCAGAGATTTCATTTACACGTCGATCATTGAAGCATCTGTCAGAAAAAGGGGAGACTGGGGATGTCTTGATGAAATCTGCCAAAGAAATATTGACCAGGCCGGATGAAATTAGGCAGGGTGATTTGGACAATCGGTATATATTCACTAAACAGATCCAAGAGACAAAAATGAGCAGGCCGTATTCGGCTGTACTTGAGGTAGTAGAAAAAAACGGGAACTTGATTGTTACCGCTTTTAAAACTGACAGTGGTTACCTTTCAGGTTACGAGCTTCTTTGGAGGACGGGAGCACCGGAGACCGGTGAGTTCCCTCCATCTGCATATTCGCCAGAGGCGAACGCTGGCAGCCGACCCGAATTTTCTGCTCTTAAAGAAGCTCAAAATCCAAAAGCTAACACTGCCAATATACCGGAAACTGCCCCCGAAGTCAATGTCAAAAAATCAAATATAGGTAAAAGCATTGAGGCCAAGGCCATTGAGCAGGGTTTGACCCAGGGATTTGAGGGTACGGCCGAGTACACACCCGTGACGATCAAGGACCAGGCTAGAAGGGCATCAGAGCTGTTAAAAAGCGACATGGACCGCGCCAAGCGCATTATCCGAGGAGAGGAGCAATTGCCGGACGGTCTGCTCGCTGGAACGCTTATAAAGGCCATGGAGGATTACGCCATGGAGACGCGCGACGCGGCACTAGCCTTGGAGATCGCAAACTCCCCACTCACGGCCGAGACGAGTATTCATGCCCAAGAGATGCGTATGCTGGCCGAACGCTCGCCTGATTCGGCTGTGGTAAACATCAAGATCCTCAAAAAGATTAAAGAGACGGCCGCTAAAAAGTCTAACAAGACTAAAAAGAGCGTGATCGACGAAATGGAAAAAGAGGTCAAAAAGACGAGAACCAAGGCCACTCAAGAGACCTGGTCATCATTCATTGATTCGATCACTTGTAAATAAACTATGCCTTATTGTTTGGTAAAACCGCTTGCAGATGCCTTTAAAAAGGCTTTGGTTGAGGGTAAGATCGATCCGCAAAAGCTGGCCGACATGACTAGCAAGGAGCGGCATGCTTTTTTCGAGGAGATAGTCGGCAAAGACAACGCCGGCCAGGTCAATTCACTCTTTGAGAGCAAATTACTCCTGAAGGACGTGGAGCGCGGGATGATTAACTGGGCCAAACAAGTCACGGGTATTAAGCCGGAAGTGCGAAACGATTTGATTTCGCGCATCCAAAAAATGGACGAGCGGATCCTCAACCCAGAAAACCAAAAGGCTTTCATGGAGGATCTAGCTGCTCGCCGGCTAGGAATAGACGTGACCCTTGAAGAGGCTAAACAAATTACTGAGCTTTCAATCAACTTGGCCAAAGCTAAGGAAAATATCGCAAATGACCGGCTGGCATACGGCGCCGCCAAGGTTGCGATGGAGAATTACTTAAATGATTTGAAGCGTGAAGCCAATAAATTGTCGTTGGACAGCTTTAGGGCAAGTCCCGTCGGGGCTTCGGTCCAAGCCGCTTCTGAGATCGCCGGCTTTGCCAAATCAATGAAAGCCACCTTGGATGTAAGTGCTTTGGGGAGGCAGGGATTTAAAGCGATTTTCACACATCCTAAGCAATGGGCCACCGGCGCCGCCCAAACGTTTCGAGATATTTGGATCACTCTTAAAAATAAAACTAGTGAGGATGTGGCCATGGATGCAGTGAAAGCCGAAATCTATTCGCGTGAAAATGCAGTCGATGGGACATATAAGCGGATGAAACTTGATATCGGTACCGGTGAAGAAGCCTATCCTACATCCTTGCCTGAGAAGATTCCGGCCTTTGGCCGAGTCTTTAAAGCCAGTGAAGTGGCTTACAACGGGTTTCTGACCCGTTTGCGTGCCGATATCGCGGATCGCTACATTCAAATCGCCTTGGACAATGGTGTTGACCTCAAAGACTCTTTCCAGGCAGAGGCTATTGGCCGTTTGGTAAATTCCCTGACTGGACGCGGAAGTTTGGGACGATTAGAAAGTACCGGCAAAGTCATCAATACCATGTTTTTTGCTCCTAAAAATGTAAAGGCTAATTTCGATTTTCTGACGGCACACACTTTTGAAAAGACGAGTGGATTTGCTCGGAAACAAGCAGCATATAATTTGCTCAAAGTCGTTGGAGGTATCGCCGGAATACTGGCCATTGCGAAGGCAATAAATAAGGACAGTGTCGAGTTGGACCCGCGCAGTTCAGATTTTGGTAAGGTTCGTTGGGGAAACACGAGCTTTGAGGTTTCTGGTGGCATGTCCTCCTTAGTTACATTTGCCTCGCGACTGATTTCTGGGTCATCCAAGAGCAGTACAACTGGACGGATCACTAAATACAAATCTGGCTTTGGCCAAACTACGCGCTTTGATGCTTTGATTAGCTTTATTACGAATAAAGCTTCCCCGGCGTTCTCTGTCGGCGTCCATTGGGCAAAAGACCAGGATTCAAATTTTGAAAAGCCCACCATTCAGGGAGAGCTTTATAATGCTTTTGTTCCTTTGCCGATCACAAACGCCATCGAGCTTCTAAAGGATCCAGATTCCGCACCGGACCTGATCGCTATGATGGCTGATGCATTTGGGATAGCGACGAATACGTACAAACGTAAGCGTTAACTTTTTTGCTTTTTATCAAGACCAACGTAAGACACGACCGTAAAAATGCCCGAAGCGAAGATTAACAACATCGCTCCTGATTGATTTTGACGTACGGTTTTTACCCATTTAGGGATGCTTACGTATCTCAGATCCTCTTTGTATTGTTCGTGGCACGGTCCTCTGTCATCGTTTTCGCAAATTACATCTCCAGTGGGATAAAAATTACCGTGTGGGTAAAACCAATTCGCATAAAAAACAACCGCCATGGTGGAGACCAAAACACCCACAACGGACCATTGAAGTATTTTTTGAAAAAAAGTGGGATCCTCCCCATGTGTTTTTATTAATTTCATACCTTTTTGCGTCTTGCCACCTTTTCTACAATCCACCGCGCTGTGAGATAGGCCGGAATCAGACAGAGCAAAACAAAAATTTCAATTAGTAGCTTCGCTGTGTCTTTTGCGACATTGAAATTCACAATTAAAACAGCCAGAGCAAGGCTTAATGGGATTGCGGCGACTAGCCCGAAAATCTTCCAAAGAATATAAGTCAAAACTAATTTGGCCAAAGCCATCAGGCATCCGGAATTTTCTTCTGATCCTTTTTTGACCAACTCCGGTGTTAGCACAGCATCCTTAAGCTTTGGCTCGTCCGGCAAAACAATTTGATTCATAGCTCAACCTTTAGCGCAAAAATGGGAATTTGTCAAGGGTCATTGGCCGAGCTTCAGCAAACAATCCTCACCATTCTCGCAGACGTAGTAAAGATCAATAGACTCGATTTTAGCCGGACGCATGGAGGAAATGAATGTGTCCATGACGATGCGGCCCTTGTCGTTAAAATATTTGGACCAGTCCACGTGAGCGGGTTGCCTTTGTTCCGAATAGGGGACGCTCGGCAAATAAGGGATGTCGTTAAGCGCGTAAAACAATTCAGTCACGTCACCCGTCGGTAGCGGCAGGCTTTGGGGCCTGAACAGATGCCCTCCCTTGAAGTTCATCGTCAAAAAGACGCTTTCCCATTGCGTCAACGGTTTGCCGTTCAGAGAAGCGCGTATGTATATATAGCCTTTGGCGATTTTTCCCTTTTCCAAAATGATTACGCGTTTTGTCTTGGACGGGTCTTTCGTAGCCTTCGGCGTCCAGCTTTCAAAGTCGCTAAGCACGGTTAGCTTCGCCATCGTCAGTCTGGAATCGAAGTCAGGATAAATCGACGGAGTGGTGGTTGTTTGGGCCACCTTGGTGTCAATGGTTTTCTGGATTTGTTGGACATCTTCACCAACCTTCTTCATCTGCTGCTCTAAGACTTCATTTTGTACTCGCTTGGTATAGCTTTGCCAACTTGATATGGCAAACAAAATCAGAGCCAAAAGAATGACTCCAAATGTGCCAGCATAGCTTGGCCCGCGAGGGCTGTTAGTTTGTTCCATAGGCCTTTACTTTTTTGGTGAGGAAAGAATAGTCGATTGAGGGGATGAGAAAAATTACTACTAATATAATTATCGCAAGCCAGAGGATCTTGTTCAAGAAGCTCTGATTCTCAATCTGCGAAAGGCATTCGCCTGACAAGATCCATATCCAAGATTGGGGCATCCACTTTTTCATTGAAAAAAGTTTTAAAATTGTATAAATAATCAACGCCCAAGCAAAATTCTCTATAACGCTTTCAGTTGGAATGAATTTTTGAATCAGTAGGGCTCCAACTACGGTAAAAACAAATTCTATGCACTTGCGGCGCCATGCCATTCTCGGGCCTCCACACTCGAGCTCTCTTTGTTTTTCTTCTTCGCCGCGGCGCTTAAATTCGTCAAGGAAAGGCTGCCATCCGCGGATGCCATTCTGCATATTAGTATGCAAATTAATCAGAATTTGAAAAATGTGTCAACGCACGGGTGGATCATAGCATGAATCGTTGAAATGCCACCAATTCCGTCTTTATTTTGATTTTAGTTCGCTCCTTGACATAAACCGGAAAATGTGCCCTACTAATAGTAGGTGCGGTGCTCCTTCCTCTCTCTTTTATGCCGACATCTGACGACGGCTCAGGCCGTTTTTGCCGATGCAAGCTCTCCGGGCAGGAGGCCAAATTAAAAACGACCATACTGACCGTGCGGATTAGAGACGCCACGATGTTCAGGTGCAAAAAGAGAGCGCCCGTTTTTAATATTGACGGAAGCCTCCGCTCATCTGACACCACGGCCCTAAACCGTGTGAATCAGGTGGGCGGATTTTTGCAACGCATATGAAAATGTTAGTAGCGATAAAAGAGTTTACAGACTGGAGGAAATTCAAAGTGAAGGACGTGACCGTGCGTGGCTATGACCGGGAGCTGCGGAATTTGTGCGTGCATCTTGGCAATCCGGAGATAGAGTCAATAGAGTTGGCCCATATTACCCGACTGCTGAACCTGATGGTTGAATGTGGTTGGGCCATGAATGGCCTGATTCCAAAATGCCAGGCATTTAAGAAGTTCTTTGAGTATTACCGTCTGCGAGGGCTCAAGGTGATCAATGAAGATCTGATCCCGTTGCCGGCCAAAGAATTTCATATCCCCCGCGTGATCACGGAGGAGGAGTACGCCAAGGTGCTTTCAGTCGTGCCGGTCAAAACAAATGATCCTAGGCATATTCGCAACCGAACCATCATCAACCTGCTTTGGGACACTGGCGCGCGCAATGGCGAGCTTTTATCCCTAAACGTGGATGATCTGGACGTGGTCAACCGCCAGGCGACCATACGAACCGAGAAAAACAAAGGCTCGCGTCCTATTCGGCAAATATTTTGGACCGAGGGAACCAACGAGCAACTGCTCAAGTGGCTACATAAACGTGAAAGCTTAAAATCAAAAATTGTATACGAGGAAGCAGAGGCCGTCTTCATTTCCATCTGCTCCGGACCGACGCTTCGATCCGGCAAGAGATTTACGATCAAGGGAGTGGGGGAAATGCTACGACGTTATTGCAATCGCGCCGGCATCCCGTACAAGAACGCGCATGCGTACCGGCATCACATGGGTCACACGATTATTGAGCAAACGGGAAGTAATGCGGACGTCATGAATATTCTTGGCCATGCCACTTTGGAGAGCACGAAGATCTACACTTGGATGGTTGGAAATGAGCTAAAAGCCAGGTGGCAACTGTTCAATGAACCTGGCCGGCCGAACGAAATCCACAGGGGATTTGACCAATCTAATACGGGGGCAGTACAATCCACACCATATGCCGAACCCGTTGCGTTGGGACAAAGTCGCGAAAGTCATGGAGTACCGCCGAAAAGGTATTCCGTTCCAAAAGATAGCCAAAATGCTAAAAAGCGACAAAAAAACCGTATGGCGGTGGCACAAATACGGGTGTGAAAGAAATCCACTTGACAGCGTAGGCAGTTCAACGTATCATCGTAAGTAGGACATTACAACTACACACGTTCGCTCGCTTTCCAAAACTGCTCTTGTCAGGGCGGGTCCGGAAGGCGAGTGAAAAATGAGTGTCTTTCTGGAATTTACTGTTTGAATAGCCATGAAAAAAGCTCAAAAAATCCCCGTGGTACGCCATAGAAGTTTAAGAAGTGCCATGGGAAGTAGGAGTATGAATGGATCGATCCAAAATCAAAAAGAATTAATTGAAACCGTAAGGTATATTGTTTCTGAAACGATAAAGATGGCTCAGAAGATAGTCGGTAAGAGT
>JAQULH010000011.1:0-7107 GCA_029004215.1 Patescibacteria group bacterium
AAGGCCCTCGTGGAACAAATCGAGAAACTTTCCGTGCTGGATCTTTCCGAGCTCGTGAAGGTTCTTGAAGAGAAGTTCGGTGTTTCAGCTTCAGCTCCGGTCATGGCCATGGCCGCCCCGGGCGCTGCCGCTGCCGAAGAGAAGTCAGAATTTGATGTCGAGCTCACCGAAGCCGGTGGCAACAAGATCGGCGTCATCAAGGTTGTGCGCGAAGTCACCGGCCTTGGCTTGAAGGAAGCTAAGGACTTGGTGGACGGCGCTCCTAAGATGGTTAAGGAAAAGGCTCCTAAGGCCGATGCTGAAGCGATCAAGAAGAAGATCGAAGAAGCTGGTGGCAAGGCAGTCCTCAAATAACAACGAATATAAAAAAGTAGAGACGTTGCATTGCAACGTCTCTACTTTTTTTGGCGTCTTTTTTATGGCAACGGAACTAGTAAGAGTCGATTCCCGCTGATGACTAAAGCTTGTTTTTGGCTTAGGCGGCTGGAAACGTCGCGCAGGGCAGAGAATTCAGGTGAAGTGAGCTGGGCGGTTAACAGGCCGTTCTTGTCGAATAGGACAAGCCTTTTATCAGCCGGATCAGTCACTATCAACCTGGTGTCATCCATATCAGTCCAGATGCTGGATAAGGCACGCAAAGGCGGATCAATCTGGCTGAGCGAGAAAGCTTCTTGTTTGCCTGAGAGCAAGCGCAGGACGCTGCCGTCAGCCTTGGCCACGAAAACATTGCTGTCTATGGCCATGGCCACAGCTCCGGTCAAAGGCACTGTTGTTGATTGGGCATAAGTGGCAGCACTGCCAAAACCAGTAGCGGTTTTCAAGTAGCGGGTTATCTTGCCGTTGGCCCCGTCCAGAACATAAGCCTTCTTATTATAGATAACCATGTCGGTTATGGTGGTCGAAGTCGCTTGGGAAAGTTTGTTCAGGGTTTGGACAGTATCATCTTGCAAGTTAAGGGCGTAGAACGCACCTTTCCTGTCCAAGAGCACCATGGATTTATCGCCCAATGAGGCAGCCACGATTTGGCTGGCCTGGCTGGGCAGAGGAATGTTTTTCGGAGTGCGGTTGCCCAGATCAATTTTTACTATTTGGCGGGAAGAATTATCCACCGTGTAGGCAGCCTTATCAGTCAGGACCGGAGCGGTCAGTGACCCGTCCGGAGCAGTGATAGGCAAAGAGAATAACTCACTGACATTTGAGGCAACCGAAGCCTTGCGTAACTTTTCTTGGATTTGGGCAATTTCAGACTTAAGCGTATCTACCCGTTTTTTCTTATCATCAGTATTAGTATCCAGGCTGCTTAAGATGCTTTCGCTCTGCTGAAGTTCTGATCGTGTCTGGCTGTCCTTGGCATACATGAGCGAGCTCTCAGCGCGATTGCGATAGTCAGTGGCTTGGGAGAATTTCTGTTCCCAGGCTGCCCGTTCAGTAGCAACTTTCTTATTATGTTGGTAAGTAAATATCCCGGCAATCAAGACAACTGCCAAAAGGGCTATCCCACCCATAATCAATTTGCGGCGCTTGGTGAAAATCGAACCATGGCCGGCATCCAGGCTGCGCATGGCAGTAGCCGTGGCGGGCGTTGGCCTGGTACCGCGTTTTGGAACCATCTGCGCCAAACGTTGCCAAAGGTCTGTGACGCCAGGAGCCGGTTTGGGTTGTTTGGGTATGGCATCGGTAGTTAACGGCGGTTTTGAGTTCTTGACCGGGTTTAATAACGGAGCCAGCGTTTGGTTGGTGTTGAGTTCGCTTTCCCTGAGCTGCTTCATTGATTCATGCGCCTGGTTTTTAGCCACAGGCATTTGGCCACCCAAGCCAGGCTTGTCTGAGGCGTGGCAGGAAATAAGGATGGCAGCGAAGTCATCCGGGACCTGGGTCCTTTCCAAATCTTGTTTGATCTCCATGGCAGCGGAAACCGGAGGTTGGGAAAACAGCCTGTCTTTAATCTTCAGGTCATCGCGCAAACGGTCGAAGTTGGATGAACCGATGAAAAACAAGTCATTGGCTTTCATGTCCCCGCAAATGACAGAGGAAAAGATTTTTTTGGGGTCAGGCGTTTCCGGTTGGTCGAGCGATCCGCAAAGATCAAAAGTTTGGAATGTCCCATCCGGCTTGCTCTGCAAAAAGAGGTTCATTAGGTGCCCGTGGCCGCTCAAGCAGAGTTGATCTTGTGAACATTCGATAAGATAGATATTGAGCTTGCTCCAGTTGATGGGCGTAGGCTCTTTTTCCTGGAATGCGAAAATGGCTTCGTTCAACCTTTGGACGAGTTTTTCAAATCGGGCGAACGGGTCGAGTGTCATGCCGGCTGTCAGGGCACGCGATTGCTCCACGGTCGTGCTGATTAAGTCCAAAAGCCGCTCGTAAGCGTAAAGTGTTGAAAAGACTTCGGCCACAACTACGTGTTGTGGGCCTGTTTTGCCTGGTTGGGCCTGTTCGAACCTAAAAACCCCCACGATTTTTTCATCGGCCGGGCTATTACCGTACTCGATTTCGGTAAAGCGGAATATAGTGTCAGCCATGTGTTTTTGTCCCTCCAAGTATACGCAAAGTACCTAGTCTTCGTCTACCTTTATACGTCCGGGTGTGGGTAAACGGTATGGCCTTGTCAAGGGCGGGTGAAAAGGGCAGGATATAGGTGCCTATATGCTTGAACACCTTTTTGGGTCAAAGACCCGGGTTAAACTCATGACCCTGTTTTTAAATAAGCCGGACGAGGCTTATTTTATCCGCGAGCTGACACGTAAGATAGATACGCAGATTAATGCCGTCAGGCGCGAGATAGAGAACCTGGCTCGCCTTGGGTTGTTGGCCGAAATCGAGGAAAAAGATGATGGCCAATCCAAGCGTCCGGGACTTAAGCGCAAATATTATCAAGTCAACCGCAATTTTCCGCTCTTGAGCGAGATCCAGGCCTTGATGACTAAATCACATTTACTTTTGGAAAAAGCTTTGGATCGCGAAATTGCTTCGATTGGCAATGTTGTTTACCTGGCTTTCTTGGGAGCGTTCTTGGGAAAAAAAGCCCCGGTTGATTTGTTCATTGTTGGCACAGTCGATCCGGAGCGGTTGAAGCGCATTGTCCAAAAAGCTGAAAAGGATTTGGGCTTGGAAATAAATTTCACCAGCCTGACCGCCCAAGAGTTTGCTTATCGCCAGGAAATCGCTGACCGGTTTGTGAACTCTGTACTGACTTCACCCAAGTGCGTAGCCATTGACCTATTGAATTTGGAAGAGGGGAAAGCTGATTTGGCGGAAGGCAAGCGGGCTTAGTTTATGGCCAAGTATTTTTTCATCGATACCCGTAGCCGCGACTCTGCGCGGTTTGGATGGCTTGATGAAAAAAGCAGCCCAAAACTCTGGCCGACCCAATCCGGATATTCCGGGTTGATATCGTCTGTCAGTTTAAAAGTTAAACCAACGGATTTGGCCAAAGCCAAAGGCGTCTGCGTGGTGGCCGGGCCAGGCACTTTTTCCAGCATCCGCACCGGGACCTTGGTTGCCAATCTCTTAGCCAGGATTTATAACCTGCCACTCCTGGCAGTTAAAGCTCTGGAAGTTGATGACCTTGAGGCTCTCGCCCGGTCGCTTAACAAGCGTCGACCGACAGGTTATGCGGCTCCTATTTATGATCAGGAACCAAATATAACAACGCAAAAACCAAACCCAGTTAAACTCAAGTAGCTTATGAATCTCCAGCGGCTAGAAATACGTTTATATGAAATAATTCCCGGCGCACTTGTCTGGCTGACTTTGGTTTTGAGTCTCATCCTTTCATATTACCGCCCGCTTTGGATGGTCTATTTCATTATCGTCTACGATCTTTATTGGCTGTTCCGCGTGGTCTATTATCTGCCGTTCGTCATCATATCTTTTTTCGCTTTCAAGCGTGACTCAAAGATTGATTGGCTGGCCAAGGCGCAAGCCCAGCCCGGTTTCAGGCGGATTTACCACGTGATTATGTTGCCTACGGTCCGCGAGGAACTGCCTGTGCTCCAAGACTGCCTGGATTCGTTGCTGAACGCCGCTTACCAGAAGGATAGGTTCATTGTCGTATTGGGCGGTGAGGAAAGGGCCAAGGAAGCCTTTGAACCCAAAGCCAAGATCATCCAAGAGAAATATAGCGATAAGTTCTCATTGCTCATGACGACCCTGCATCCCAAGGACTTGCCAGGAGAAATGATCGGTAAAGGGTCAAATGTCCATTGGATGGGATTGCGTGTCTTGGAAAAGATCAAGGAATTGAATATCGAAATAGATGATGTAATCGTGCATTCTTTTGACGTAGATACGGTGGCTCACCCGCAATACTTTGCTTGCGTAGCCTATAAGTTCCTGACGGTCGAGAAACCGCATCGTGCTTCTTATCAGCCCATGGTGCTCTATAACAACAATCTTTGGGAATCGCCGGCCGCAGTCCGCGTGGCCATGTTCGGTACGACCTTCTGGCTCATGACAGAGTTGCCAAGGGCCGAGGGCATGATGACTTTTTCCTCCCATTCCATGACTTTGCGCATGCTGGTCGACGTGGGTTTTTGGAGTCCGGATGTAGTCAGCGAGGATTCACGCATTTTCCTTTTGGGTTTGATCCGCTACAGCGGCGATTACCGGGTCATACCGATCCATTTACCTGTTTCCATGGATACTGTCATGGGTGGATCGTATTGGAAGGCTCTCTTTGCCCTTTACCGCCAGATGCAGCGTTGGGCCTATGGCGTTGAGAACTTCCCGTACATGGTCTCGCACTTTGTGCGCGATCCCAAGATGCCTTTTTGGACTAAGGCCAAGTTCCTCTTCAAGCAGCTGGAGGGCATGTACACTTGGGCGACGGTCCCGCTCCTGATTTTCCTTTTGGGCAACCTGCCTTTCTGGCTGGCGCCAGAACAATTCCGTTCCTACGCCGTGTTCCAGAATACGCCATTCACGTTGGAATGGCTCATGCGTTTCGCCATGATTGGAGTTTTCGCGTCTGCCTTCCTTGCATTATTGCTTTTACCGCCTAGGCCGAATCACGTCTCGCGTTGGCAGACGCCGATTGTCATGTTGTTCCAGTGGATACTTTTGCCTGTAACTTTTGTCCTCTTCGGCGCCATTCCCGCTATCGATTCCCAGACGCGTTTAATGTTGGGCAAGTACTTGGGTTTTATCGTATCGCCTAAACGCGGCGATCACGTGAAGCATAATCCTTAAGGCTATGTCTGAATCATCAGTCTCGGTCAATATCGTTGCCTGGAATTCCATGGCTTATTTGCCTGCGCTTTTGAAAACTTTGGACGAACAAACTATCCCGCTAAGAATCACGATCGTAGACAACGCTTCGACTGATGGGACCAGTAATTGGCTGGCAGGCAATTATCCGCATGTCGGTACGCTGCGCAACATGCGTAATTATGGTTTTGCCCGGGCGCATAACCAGGCCATCCTCTTGGCTTTGTCTTCGTGGCAGGAAGCTGACTTGTCGCAACGCTATATATTGATTTGCAATCCGGATATTGAGTTTGATGAGCATTGCATCAAGAATCTCGTGGAGTTCATGAACTCCCATCCGGAAATAGATGCTTGCAGTCCGAAACTTTTACGCGCCCATCTGCAGTATTCCGATGTCGATAACAAGATGACGGTCAGGACTAATGTTTTGGATGCGACCGGCTTATCAATCTCGCGCGCCTTACGGGCTTATGACCGCGGGGCAGGGGAAGAAGACCGCGGTCAATATGACCAGACGTTAGATGTTTTTGGTTGCACCGGCGCTTGCGCCTTGTACCGAGCTTCCAGTTTGCAGCGCGCCAGCCTTGATCAGCAATTTTTTGATGAAGACCTGTTTGCTTATAAGGAAGACGTTGATATGGCTTGGCGCATGCGGCATTTAGGCATGAAGACGGCTTATGTCCCGCAAGCCATCGCCTGGCACCATCGGTTGGCGAAAGCGCTCTCCAAAGTTGGCTGGCTGGAAGCTTGGCGCCGACGGAGGACTAAACCGGCTTTCATCAACTATTTGTCGACGCGTAACCATTGCTGGGTATTGGTCAAGAACTTGACATTTGGCGAGTTTTTGCATAGTTTTTTGTGGTTCTTGCCTTACGAAGCCGCCAAGTCGTTTACCATGCTTGTGTCCTGGTCAACTTTCCGCGGATACCTCGATGCTGTGATTGGTTTGCCGGCGGCATGGCGCAAGCACCGTCGAATAACAAAATTAATCCCAGCAGTCTACAAAAACTTGTCAGCTTGGTTTGTCTAAGGAGGGGCGGGTCTTATGAATGAATCGGTTAATTATGCCAAAGATATTGGCAATGCCAACTTAGGGCCGGATCCTAAGGTGTCTTTTGTTACTGTTTGTTACCGCACACCCGGGTTGATCCGCATGTTGCTCAAAGGCGTTGAAGCTGCGAACTTGAAATTTCCTTTTGAATATTTTTTGGTGAACAATGCGCCGGATGATGGTACGAGCCAGATGGTTAAGGAACGTTTTCCGTGGGTCAAGGTGATCGATGCGCCGCGCAATGTCGGGTTTGGTGCTGGTAATAACCTTGCGCTCAAGCGCGCTCGCGGCTCATATGTCATGTTGTTGAACCCGGACCTGACGATCTTTCCGGATGAGTTGGAAAAATTGGCCAAATTCATGGATGAGCACCAGGATGTTGCTTTTTCCGGTCCTATCCTGCTCAATCCGGACGGTACGCGCCAGGACTCCTGTTATCGCTTTCCAACGCCCATGTATGCTTTGTATCGCAGGTCGTTTTTGGGCAGGACGCCGGCTGGCCGCAGGTATGTCCACCACTTTTTGATGCGCGATGTCCAATTGGATGAGCGGCCTTTGGAGGTGGATGTCCTGATGGGTTCGGCTATCATGATGCGGCGCACTGCTTTGAATGAGATTGGGTTATTCGATGAGAACTTTTTCATGTATCTCGAAGAGATGGATATTTGCCGGCGCGCCTGGGAAAAAAGATGGCGTGTGGCTTATGTGCCCCAGGCTAAACTTGTGCACTACCATCAACGTGAGAGCCATATTGATTGGCCGTGGCACTTAATTACCAACAGGCCGGCGCGCGCACATATCGTAAGTGCGCTATACTATTTTCGTAAATATTGGCGTAAGCCGCACCC
>JAQULH010000011.1:7207-17703 GCA_029004215.1 Patescibacteria group bacterium
TTGTGCACTACCATCAACGTGAGAGCCATATTGATTGGCCGTGGCACTTAATTACCAACAGGCCGGCGCGCGCACATATCGTAAGTGCGCTATACTATTTTCGTAAATATTGGCGTAAGCCGCACCCGCATTTGCAAACAAGACCCATTGAGTAAAACGCCAAGATACAAGATACAAAAACCAAATAAACATCAAACATCCAAATAAGTAATTTTCAAATTTGATGTTTTTGTAGTTTTGGTTCTTGAAGCTTATTTGTATCTTGTTTCTTGTATCCTTGTTCCTCGGTGTTTGGTCCTAAGACATGAAAGATTCACCCAATTTTCTAACATGCCCTGCCGTGCCGGAGTTGCCTTCGCCCAAAGGCGAGGATTTTATAAAGCCTAAAAACGAAAGCCAGCACCCAGCAGCTCCAAGCAACGTCGAACGTGTCACAAGTCACGAGTCACAAGTCACGAAGGACGTTGGACGACCAGGACGAAAAAAAGGTTTTTTGAAAATCCTGATCCTTTTAGTTGTTATTGGTTTGGGTGTGTTGCTCATACCGCCGGCCATTGCCGTCGGTCGGGCGGCTTGGGCCGGGTGGGAAGCCAGGCAGGCTTTGGCCAGCCTTCAGACCAGATTGCAATTGGGTGATTTTGATTCAGCGGCTAATGAGACGGCCAGGGCTAAGCAGGCACTGGAAGATATCAACCATAACCTCCAAGGCGTGGGATTTTTTAGAGACCTGCCTTTTATTGGGACCCAAGTCAGGACAATGCAGGATGTGTCTGTGGTAGGGGCGCATTCATTGGATAGTTTGCTCGATCTGTTGAATGTAGCTAAGGCCATGTCCGAAGCTTTGGCCAGCGGCTCGCAGGCTGTTGGGCAAACAAATGTCTCGCTTGATTCCACTAAGCGTTGGCAAGACTTGACCAAGGACGACAAGCGTAACCTTTTGCGGACCCTGCAATCCTCTTTGCCGGACATCCGGTTGGCGCGCGATAAAATAGATCTGGCTTTGGCTTTGTGGAGTGCCATACCGCAGGATAGGTTATTGCCGCCTTTAGCCAAGGTCTTGCAACCCATGGCAGATTTTTTGCCGATTATGCGCCAGGCCATGGATCAAAGCGTGCCTTTGCTTGAGGCCTTGATACCTTTGGCCGGTTATCCTGACCCGAAACAATATCTATTGATTCTCCAAAATTCAGATGAAATCAGGCCGGCTGGAGGTTTTATCGGCAGCGTAGCAAAAGTTACTTTGGACGGGGGAGATATCAGCGATTACCAATTTTTTGATGTTTATAATATTGACAACCCGGTGTCAGCCGTTTGGAAGGAAGTCCCGCCAGAACCGCTGGTGAAAAATTTGGGGGTCAAGGCTTGGTTCATGCGTGATGCCAATTGGTCGCCTGATTTTGTGCAATCAGCCGAACGTGTCTTGGATTTTTATCTAAGGGAAAGCGCGTTACAAGGAAAAACCGAGAAGACAGATAGCGTGATAGCTCTTGAGCCCGGATTCTTCCGCGAGCTGTTACGCCTGGTTGGTCCAATTCAAATCAACGGCAAGAGTTATGATGACCAATCATTTATGGACTTGTTGGAATATGAAGTTGAAATCGGTTTCCAACAGCAGGGAGTTAAGCTGGAAGATCGTAAGGCCGTCTTGGGTGAATTGGGCGCCGAGATATTGAGCAAAGTGCAGGCCATGCCAAAATCAGACTGGCCGAAGTTACTCAACTTGGTGACAAACGCTTTTACCGAAAAGCAGATCATGGTTTATTCGCGTGATGCTGCTTTGCAGAGCTTGGTTGATCGCCGTGGCTGGAGCGGCCGGGCTAAGCCGACGGTCTGCGATTTCACTTGGGTAGTAGATGCCAACTTGGCGGCGCTTAAGACCGACGGCAAGATGGTCAAATCAGTCTCTTATGTTTTGGATGCGCACGACGTTCAAAAGCCTGTCGCCAACCTGACGCTCACTTACAACAACACTGTCACCAAGATTGATTGGCGCTATACCCGCTACCGCAGTTATACGCGAGTCTATGTGCCCGAAGGTAGCCAATGGATTTCCACCAAGGGCGCTATGGCCGGTGACTTGAATCAAACGGGCGGTAAGTTCGTGCCAGGCAAGACTGATATCATGAAAGAATTGGGCAAAACCGTGTTTGGCGCGTTTTGGGCCATTGAGCCGGGCAAAACAGGCGAACTGAGCTTTTCTTATGCTTTGCCGCCGAGCGTGAGCGATTGCCTGGCGCAAAACAACTATCAACTGGATTGGCCCAAACAACCGGGAGCTGATAATACGGAAATCAACGTCAAAGTAATCCTGCCGCGAACCATAGTTTCCGCTGATCCGTCCGAGCCAGAATCAAAGTGGGGAGATGCTACTTATGAAGCCCAGGCTGATTTGAGGGAGGATAGGAATTTTAAGGTCAAATACTGAGTATTCCACACCTTGTCAGGGGCCTGCTTTGGTGGTGAGATGGTGGCCATGTTCGCGAAAAAGGTTGCTATTGATTTGGGGACCACCACGGTCCTGGTTTATATACCAAAAAAGGGGATTGTGATTAATGAACCGTCGGTTGTGGCTGTTTCGGTAGCTGACAAGCGCGTCCTGGCAGTGGGTAAAGAGGCCAAAGACATGATTGGCCGCACGCCGGATACTATTGTGGCCCGCCGGCCGCTTAAGGATGGAGTTATCGCCGATTACCATACGACCGAAGCCATGCTGCGGTATTTTTTGAACAAGGCTTTGGGCAGCATTCGTTTTTTCAGGCCGGAAGTCATGGTGGCCGTGCCCGGAGGCATAACATCAACTGAACGTCGCGCTGTTATCGATGCCACTATTGCGGCCGGTGCGCGCGCCGCTTACATCATCAAAGAACCGATCGTGGCTGCTATCGGCGCGGATATTCCGATTGGTTCACCTTCAGGCCACATGATAGCCGATATCGGCGGTGGAACATCGGAAATCGCCGTCATCTCTTTGGGTGGCATCGTATCATCCGCTTCAGTGCGCATTGGCGGCAATAAATTGGATATGGCTATCCAGGAACACGTGCGGCGCAAATACGGTTTGGCAATTGGCGAAAGGACAGCCGAAGACGCCAAGATAAAAATCGGTTCGGCCTTGTATTTGGAAAGTAAGTTGGAAATGGAAATCAAAGGCCGCGACATGATTAATGGTTTGCCGCGCATCGTCAACATCACGTCAGACGACATTACGGATGCCATCCAACACGAACTGCACGGCATTATCGATACCATGAAAGAGGTCTTGCGCAACACCCCACCCGAACTTTCGGCTGATGTTATGGAAAAAGGCGTAGTGCTTTCGGGTGGCACATCCCAGCTCAGGAACCTGGACCGCATTATTTCCGAGGCAACCGGCATTCCAGCTTTTGTGGCCGATGAACCGCAGTATTGCGTGGCCAAAGGCACGGGCATTGCCCTCGAAAACTTGGATTCTTACAAACGCAGCATCTTGGGAAATTCGTAATTTAAATCGTGACATGTTCAACAATCTAGTTTGGGGCATATCACAAAAGAAGGATGGGTCAATGAAGTTAATGCAGGCAGGCAGTATGGAAAAATCCCTGGCCAATCGGCAAAGGTTTTTTTCGTCTTTGGATTTGGACACGAATAATCTAGTAGCCGGTTATCTTGCGCATGGCACCCATGTCCAAAGGGTGGCTGAAATTGACCGAGGTAAAATTATTCCAGATACGGATGGGCTAGTCACTGATTCACGGGATGTCATTTTGACTGTCACAGCCGCAGATTGTTTGCCCATTTATTTTTTTGATCCAAAACACCGCGCCATTGGCCTCGCGCACGCGGGATGGAAAGGCGTGTTAAATGAGATGTCAGGGCAAATGGTACAAGCCATGCAATCGTCCTTTGGAACAGAGCCCGCTGATTTGGAAGTTTATATCGGACCGCATAACCGGCACTACAATGTCCTCAAGGACCGGGCCGATTTGTTTATGTCTTTTTCGAATTTTGTCATTCAAGAGGGAGATGCATACCAACTCGATTTGTCAGGCATCGTGAAATTGCAATTAGCCAACGCAGGTGTCACCCATGTCCAAATAAGCCCGGAGTGTACGCACTGCGAAACAGAAAAATGTTTTTCATTCCAACGTGATAAGCCCGAAGAACCCCAGGCCATGGTAGCCTACATCGGCATCAAGCCGTAAATATGTTATATTGTTGACATGATTATCGGGATTGATGCATCAAGGGCCAACAAATCGGCTAAAACCGGCGTTGAATGGTATGCCTGGCACCTGATCCAAGAATTAAAAAAGTTGACAAAGGGGGACAACAACTCATGGATTTTGTATACCAATGAAATGTTACAGGGCGGCTTGGAACAATTGCCGGAAAATTGGTATGAAGTGCGCGCCCATTGGCCGTTAATGAAAGGTTGGACCCAGGCCAGGTTGTCTTGGGAAATGATGCGCAGGCCGCCAGAAGTTTTGTTTGTTCCGGCTCATGTCTTGCCACGCGTCTGTCCAAAAAAGAGTGTAGTTACTGTCCATGATGTTGGGTTCCACCGTTACCCAAATCTTTATCGGCCGCGTGATCGCAGATTCCACGAATGGAGCACCAAGGATATTGCCAAACATGCAACTCGCGTCATTACTGTTTCTGAATTTTCCGGCCGCGAAATTTCCGAATGTTACGGCATCCCGTCAGATCGGATTGCCATCACGCCCAATGGCGTTGACCATGACCTTTACCGCCCGATTCAAGACACGGAAGCTGTTGAAGAAAGATTAAAGAGGCACCGTTTGCACAGGCCTTACTTTTTGGCGATTGGCAGGTTGGAAGCTAAGAAGAATATTGCGAACTTAATCAAGGCTTTTTCGCTTTTTAAGGCGCGCCGCGGAGTGGGCGACCCGATTTATTTGGCCCTGGTCGGCAATCCCGGTTTTGGTTATGAAGAAATCAAAAAAGCTTTGGCAGAATCTTCTTTTAAAGATTACATCTTGCAGCTGGGCTATGTGCCAGAGGCGGACATGCCATATCTCATAAATGCAGCCGAAGCTTTGATACATCCTTCATGGTATGAAGGTTTTGGCATTCCTCCGATCCAGGCCATGGCTTGCGGCTGCCCCGTCCTTTCGTCCAATAATGGCGCTTTGGTTGAGGCTATCGGGTCGGAAGCGGCGATCTTCTTCCCTCCCGGCGAACCAGAGGCTATGGTGACTGCCATGAACAGGATTGTGGATGAGACCGGGCTCAAACAAAAGTTGCGCATGGCCGGTATCATTCGCGCTTCAAAATACACTTGGCGTTTGACGGCTGAAAAAACTTTGCCGGTCTTAACCGAGTGGGATTAACTTAGTGCTATGAAGGATCTAATAACCCGTTTGGCCGAATATGGCCTGTCAGAAAAGGAATCGCTGGTTTATTTGGCCATGCTTGAGCTTGGCCCGGCCAGCGTCCAGGATATTGCCAAAAAAGCCGGCGTTAACCGCGCCACGACTTATGTCATGATTGAGTCGCTCAAGCGCCGCGGGTTGATGTCAACGTTTGATAAGGGCAGGAAAACTTTTTTCGTGGCTGAATCGCCGGAGCATCTCAAACGCCTTTCTGAAACTGAGTTGCGCGCCGCTGAAGAAAAAGCCAATCGCCTCAAGCAATCTTTGCCGCTTTTCATGGCTTTGTTCAATTCCGCTTCGGCCAGCAAACCAATGGTCAGGTATTATGAAGGCGAAGAAGGCGTTTCCACTTGTCGGGCTATGGTGGGGATGGCCAATGGAGAAATACTGAATTTCGTGGCCAGAGACGAAGGGACGATTGCATTGTCAAAGCTTAATGAAAATGAGAGGTTGGAATTAGGTAGCCGCGTACATGGTCGGATTATTGTTGCGATTAAGCCAGGGATGCCTGATCCAAAGTACGACAAGGCGATGTGGCAAAAGAGGACCATCCCTTATGAAACATTCCCTTTTACGGGTGACATGATTTTTTTCGAAAATAAGATTTTTATTTTTTTCATGCAAGACAAGCCTTACGTCTTTTTGATTGAAAGCCCGGAAATGTTCAATATGTTGAAGTCCATGTTTGAGTTGGCGTGGCAGCAGGCTAAACAATACGAAGGGTAAAAAAACAAGCGCCCTGGAGCGAGTTAGGGGCGCCTTACGACTCTCACGAAGTGCGAGATAAGCGACGGATTTTGGATGTAGAGCAGCTAACCCCCTTCGCCGCAATTGGCGACAGGTCTCTTGCCATAATCCTGGCTGAGAGGGTCTGATGAGATATTGGCCTGCGCATGGTCAAAGGTCGGAACGAAACTATCGGTGGCAAGGCCGGGTAAGAGCATCTGCCTCTTACCATGGCCGACGCTAGCGCCGTTCATCCAATTTCTCTCAAATCGCGCTCTCATCGCTTTGTCTCGCTTCTTTCGGCCAACTCAGGCCGACCAGCGACGATACCATATTTAGCCCTTTTGTCAAGGGCCGTATGTTAATGAGCTAACAAAATAGCACCCGGGAGAGAAAGGGCGCTTTTTGGGAGGTGTCACTGTGGCTGGTGAAAAGTCACTGTGGAAGATGGAATATGCGCCTATCTGCGGTTTAGATGATTCAGCCCTTGGAAGAGCTAACCCCCTTCGCCGCAGTTGGCAACTCGCCTTAGACCCCAATGTTGCTCGAGGGGGTCAGCTGAGGCATACGAAGTGGATGCGAGGATGATTCCTACTGAACCATCAGTGCCGATCACGGGTAGGACCGACGGCAAAGCCGGCAAATGCGCAAGCGCACTGCGGACTTCGGGCATCAACACAGCGTAACAGAACCACAGCAGTAGGATGCTGATTGCGAGTAGCATTTTCCAACTCCTTCTTAGTAGAAGTCGTTTTGTTCAAGGAACATGGTTTAGTGCTTCGTTGGGCTCGACGACAGAAATCCGCTGTGTTCGCGGCAGTCGTTTGGGAATGAGCCGAACTAGGCAGTGGGGGAATGTCCGGTTGATTTCTAGGCAATCTGCCCTTTCTTGCTAGTTGCAGTGCCTCTTATCGCACCGGGTTTGATGTAGCCGCTCTCTGCGGCATTGCGGTCAACAGAGTCAAATCGCATGTTGCCGCTACTATCCTGACACTGACCTGACTACGCGGGTTGACGGGCCCTATTACCCGTTGCCGCTGTCTGCTTGCTCTTCCAAAGGTGCACCGATGGAAGGCTTTTTTATCTTATCATTTTCAATATTCCCCGTCCCTTTTTTGGCTGTGGATAAGGAAAAAATTGGGTTAACGTCAGTCTTGTGACAAAAGCGATAATTGGTTGTCACGAACCATTGACAAAATGGCATTTTTGTGCTATATTTACTTATTCTTTTGGGCGGATTCCGCATGTTTCTGGGCCGTCCAGGAGGTGCTCCTTGGGCACCTTAGACAAGTTAAGAGTCCAAACAACAAACAACCAGTCGCGCACAACGCGGCTCAACCAGTTTTGGAGGATGAGATGAAGAATTTTGAACGGAATTCAATCGTCGCAGCAGCAGTGCTTGCCACGGTTGCATTTGTCATCTTGACCATCATCGATTTTCGCGAGCTCGACCGTAAGGGAGAGACTGTAGCGGGACCGATGAACTACGAGAAGCCGACCGCGCCGCTCTCAAGCGTGTCAGTGGTTATGACTTCGACTGGCGGCATGCGAACCGGCCGCACAAGCGGTCTCGTATTGGGCGGCCGCTGTGATTGCGCATTCGAAGGGCAGAAGATCATGACCGACGACGGTCCTGGTTTCTGCTTCGACGGCGTGGCAGTCAAGGAAGAGGCATACAAGAAGCTTTCGGTAGATCCGAAGTTCAAGTACACCAAGTGCGACGATCCACGTTCGCGAGATGTCGACAAGATAGCCGACGAATGTCAGGTACATGGTGTGCCGGGCAAGACTACTATCATCATCGACGGTGGGATTGTCTATCAGCAGTGAACTAAGTCGCGTACGACGCGGCTCAACACCGAGCTCAGCTCGGCAACAAGCTCTGGAGGATATTGTCATGAAGAAGCTCATCAACTGGAAGTACTCGACGTTGGCCATCGTGGCCGCGTTGACGGCGCTCAGCGCCTGCAACGGTTCCAAGAAGTTCGACGAGGATCTGAGCGCAGCGGGTGCTGCAGGCTCGGCGCAGAGCGGATGCCCCACGGCATGTCCGCCGCCCAAGGCCTGTGAGCCCAATGCCGCGATCGCCTGCCAGTGTGGCAGCGCCTACGGCGTCAGCCAGTGTCTGGCCGATGGCTCGGGCTACGGTGCTTGCCAGTGCGGACCAGCCAATACGGCTGGCAGCGCTGGTTCAGCCCAGCAGGATCCCTGCAACGTCGAGCCGCGCGTCTGCGACCGTGGAGAGACGGAAGCCTGCAAGTGCACCGACGGCCGTGACGGGTCGCAATACTGCGATCCCAACACGTGCTCTGGATGGCTCGGCTGCTCATGCACCGGCCCTCTCCCTGGCACGGGCGGATCAGCGGGCACCGGCGGCAGTGCTGGCTCGTCCGGCACCGGAGGCTCAGCTGGCACGTCCACTGGCGGAAGCGCCGGGACGGGCGGATCAGCGGGCACCGGCGGCAGCAACGTCGGCGGCACAGCCGGTTCGGCTGGCCTCGGCGGATCAGCAGGCAGTGAGTCGGATGCTGGTGACAAGTGCGTACCGGGCAAGCAAGGCTCATGCGCCTGCGGTTCGGATCCGGACGGCGGCGTCAGGCAGTGCAACAACGACGGTCTCTGGGGAGCATGTGATTGCTCCATGGTGCAGCAGGACGCCGGCGCTGATGCTGACGCAGAAGCAGAAGCTGACGCGGCTACGCTCTGCGTACCGCAGCAAGCCTACGATTGCTACTGCGGCAACAACGTCTGGGCCAAGCAGTGGTGCACGGCCGACGGCATGTCGTTCCTGGCTTGCCAGTGCCCTGATGGAGGGGCTGGCGGCGCGGGCGGCAGCGGCGGATCATCCGGAGCTGGCGGTTCATCGGGAACCGGCGGATCCGGCGGCATCGCGTACGACGTGGTGACAGTCGATTGCGACGTAACCTATCCGGACAACGCACCCTCGGACTACTACACATACGTGAGTGACGAGGGCATCGGATCCGGAAGCAGCGTCCACTTCGTCAGCCCGACACACGTCACCTGGGGCAACGATGGCCAGCCCTACACCAACAAGAGCGTGAAGTCATCCCACTTCTCGTTCTCGAGTGGCTACGGCCACCGCATCATCATGAACACGGCCATCAACCCCGAGCCCGGCAACTTCTGGGCGCACGCGGACTGCAAGTCCACACCGTCCTACACAGTGCTGGTCAAGTACGAGTGCTTCGTCACCAAGAACGGCGACAAGCGCCACGTGGCCTGGCCGGTTGCGGTGAGCAACAACCAGCAGTCCTGCAACACGCAGTTCTATGCGCAGTGGATCCAACCCACTGCCCAGGACGAGGATGGCGACGGAAGCTTGAAGGGCTCGGACTGCGACGACAACGACTACTTGAAGTGCCCGGATTGCATCGAGGTCGAGAACGATGGGATCGACAACGATTGCTACAAGGGCGACCGCAAGTGGGTTCGCATCCTGATGGACGGCCCCAATTCTCTGGGGACGCCGATGTACGCAACCGACTGGTTGCTCTGGGTGTCGATGTCGTTCGACAGCAGCGCGAGCAAGTGGGCCACGGAGTTCCTGCCCACGAGCCGCGTGCCCAAGGCATTCCTGGTGCAGTACGGCGGCATGAGCGGCTCTGGCTGCGACGGTTCCGGCAACTGCTGGGACTGCTCGCGCAACGGCAACGTGTGCCAGCCAGTGTACGCAGTGACCGGCGAGACGACGGAGCACAAGCCCGTCGCCATGACGCTCGGGGTCGTTGGCAACCAGTGCCGTAGGCAGTGGGACCCCGTCAACCAATAACGTTTGGACTCTTAACACGAACGCCCCGCAGGACTGCGGGGCAAGGAGACTCGAGGCGACTAACACAGGTCGCCTCTTAAAATACTTAAAAACCGTCATGTCATTCCGAGCGACCTTCCCCCTGTCATTGCGAGGAGCAGCAGCGACGAAGCAATCTCTGGAGATTGCCGCGCTACGTCAGACTTCGCTCGCAATGACAAAAAGGAGATTGCTATTGATCCCATTCTTTTGATAAATCTTTCCACTCCGGATTCATTTGATTGATCAAGTCTATTTTCTTTGCTCGTGAACCGGCTTTGATTTGTTTCTCCCTTGATATCGCAGAACATACATCACTCGTAGTTTCGTAATATACAAGAAGATTGGCATTATATTTCGCAGTAAAGCTATCAGGTTGATTTTTTGTCTTATGAAGAAAATGACGTTTCATTAAATCGTTAGTCACACCCGTATACAGAACGGTATGTTTTTTATTGGTAAGAATGTAAACGAAATAATTACGATCTTGCATATCTAAGAGATTGCCACGTCGTCAAACTCCTCGCAATGACAAAAGGGGAGATTGCCGCGTCAGTCGTCTGACTCCCTCCTCGCAATGACAAAAG
>JAQULH010000011.1:17803-37688 GCA_029004215.1 Patescibacteria group bacterium
AAGAATGTAAACGAAATAATTACGATCTTGCATATCTAAGAGATTGCCACGTCGTCAAACTCCTCGCAATGACAAAAGGGGAGATTGCCGCGTCAGTCGTCTGACTCCCTCCTCGCAATGACAAAAGGGGAGATTGCCGCGTCAGTCGTCTGACTCCCTCCTCGCAATGACAAAAGACGAATAAAAAAAGAGACCCTCGGCGCGAGATGGCGCAGAGGGCTTGGTTGGGAGAGGGGGAAGGAACGAGGTGGGAAAGAGCGGGGAGGGGAAGGCGGGTGATCAGTTCCAGCAGTGGAGCTGCTGGAAGATCAGGTTGGCAGACAGCTTGGTCTCGCACTTGCCGTCGAGGACGCCATTGGAGAGGCTGCCGACGTATGCGTTGCCGGCGCACACCGTGTAGCTGTCCGTTGCCGGGCAACCGGTCTGGTTGCAGCGGTAGGTCCAACCGGCGAGGGTGTTGTTGCCCGCGTTGGTGAACCCAGGCTCGAACGTGAGCTCGACGCCGGCCACAGCAGGCACCGGAGTCGCGATGATCTGCGTCTCGCCGGTATTGCCGAGCTTCCAGACCGCGTAGGGCAGGTTCGTGCCGTTGCCGCTGTAGTAGCTGACTTCGCCGAAGGTACCGAGCACCTTGCCCGCAGGCGGTGCATCGCTGACCTTGATGATCACGGTCATCTGCCCGGCGACTCCGAGCATGGCGCAGTCGTTAGCCAACGTGCCGGCATCAGCATCAGGGAAGCAGACGGGGTCCCACGGCTTGTCGATGACGACGATGTCCTTCTGGCATCGCATGTAGCGAGGCTGGCCATTCAGGGTCTCGACGCACGGCTCGCAGAGTGCGAGTCCTGCAACGGAGCAGAGCTCGCCGTCGTGGCAGGTCAAGTTGGTGCAGACGCACGGGTCGTAGCCCGAGCCGTCGGCCTTGCAGACCTGCTCGCCGTTGATACCGCCGCCGCACGCGCAAGTGGTCTTGGTGCCAGGGGCACACGCCGTGCCTCCGCCGGTGCCGGCCGCTCCAGCCTCGCCAGCCGTTCCGCCTGCGCCACCCGCACCTGCATCCTGGCAGACGCACGGGTCGTAGCCCATGCCATCAGCCTTGCAGGTCTGGGTTCCATCAGGCAGCCCGCCGCCGCACGCGCAAGCATCCTGCTTGCCGGGGACGCAGAGCATGGTGGTGCCACCAGTGCCGCCTCCGCCGCCCGCGCCGCCGACTCCGCCGCTGCCACCGGTGCTGTTGCAACCTTGGCACGGGTCGTAGCCCGAGCCGTCGGCCTTGCAGGTCTGGAAGCCGTCAGGCAGTCCACCGCCGCACGGGCAGGAATCCTGCTTGCCGGGAGTGCAGAGGAAACCGGCGCCGCCGGTGCCCGCTGCTCCAGCCTCGCCAGCCGTTCCACCGGCTCCGCCCGTGCCACCAGCCCCGCCGACTCCGCCGTCAGGGCACACGCACAGATCGAATCCGGAGCAATCGGCCTTGCAGACCTGGGTTCCCATGACAGTACCGCCGCACGCGCAGCTGTCCTGCTTGCCGGGTACGCACTGGCAGGTGGTTCCACCCGTCCCAGCCGCTCCAGCCTCGCCAGCCGTTCCACCGGCTCCGCCCGTCCCAGTGGACGTGCAGTTCAGGCAAGCGCCGAAACTCTGGCCATCGGCCTGGCACACGTGGTAGCCGGTCTGGCCGGCCGCGCAACCATCCGTGCAGCTCGTCTGCTGTCCAGGGATGCAGGTCACGCCGCTGCCGCCCGCGCCACCGACTCCGCCGCTGCCGCCCGTTCCGCCCGCGCCACCGACTCCGCCGTCGTTTCCGCAGGTTGCGAACGTTCGCTTGTCCTGACAGACGGTGTACGGCCACGACTTGTCGCAGTAGTACTTGTCGAACGCAGACTTCGTGACGGCCCGGTTGTCCAGGCAGTAGCACTCGCCAGAGTCACAAACGATCTTCTGGCCGTCGAGAGTGCAGTCGCACTCATTGCCAACGGCAATGGGCAACTTCTGATTGGAGGTCGGCTCCACGGGACCCAGGTTGCCGCATGCTGCAGCTCCCAGGATACCAATGACAGCCGATCCCGACACAACGCACTTCGTCAATCTTCTCATCACTAACCTCCCATGTTGGGTCTTGCTGCAGTCGAAGAACATCCGCTGCCCGGTATTGGGTGCGGACTTCTGACTCTACTTAAAGGGAAAAAACCGTTTTTGTCAAGAGCCCCGGTGTAATATTGAGCTTTGACTCAGCGGTCTTTCCACCATTTTCTAAACGACCGTAAAAGGTTTTTATGATATAATAAATCTGATGCAGGAGGAAAATGGCCAAGATAAGCAAAAAAATCATCCAAAGCGCAATGAAATACTTTTGGCATGGTTTTTGATTTTAAGCCTTTTTATAGGTAGCATATTGGTTGCTTTTGGGCTTAACATAACGCCTTTATTGCTAGTCGGGTTGGCCGGTGGTTTGATTTTTGCTTATCGTTATACCTACTTTTCTTTTTATGTAGCCTTATTTTTGCTGCCTTTTTTGGGCATAGCCGTAACCATACCAACAGGCAATTTGATCTTTAGTGAAAGGGCATTTGGTGGCTCAATAGACATCTTTTTAGGTGAATTGATCATACTTTTCGTATTGGCGGCTTGGGCTATTAAAGTACTGGTTTTATGGTTAAAACGCAGGGATACTGGCTGGCAACCCAAACTTCCCCTTTGGAAGTACTACTCAGGCTTGGTAGCTGCGCACTTAGTATCAGCTTTTAGCTCCTTTGGTCCTGACCCAATTTTGGTCATTAAGTTTGTTTTGCGCCCGGTCATCTTCTGCTATATGGCTTTTGTGGCTTTGCCGGTTAACCTGATCCGTTCCAAAAGAAGGCTGAAGGCGGCCCTTGGCGTCTTAACGGCTGTTGGTTGTATAGCCGCGGTTAACGGTTTGGTCTCTTTGGTTTTGGTTCCGGCCGCCGGATCTTTTATTCGAGCACAACCTATCGCGCTTTTCGGAACAAATCCGATTGGGGAAAACCATAATGTACTGGCAGAACTTTTGTTGGCTACCGGTCCGATAGCTTTGGCTTTGGCAGCCTTGGTTAAGAAGCAAGCTACTCGCCGCGTGCTTTTTGCTTTAGCTGCCGTACAAACATTAGTCGCCTTGCTGACTTTTGCGCGCACAGCCTGGATCGTATTTTTTGTGCAGCTGGTTTTTATGTTGGCAACCGAATGGCGGGCCGCCGTCAAAAAGCATATCGCGGCTTTATTCGCTTTGGCTTTATTGCTTTTGCCATTGGCCATCTTGCAAGTATCTTTCAGTTTTTCAACAACAGCCCAAAGCTCAAACTTAACGCGTTGGATGCTGACTGACATTGCTTACCAAGCTTTCCTTGAGCAGCCGTTGGTCGGCAGCGGCGCCGGAACTTTCATCCTGCGCGTGGGCAATGCCCAAATCTTTTATCAAGAGTTCGGAGATCCATTGGATGCGCATGGCTTTATCCAAAAATTAGCCGTTGAAACCGGACTGGCAGGGTTGTTGGCTTATGCAATTTTCTTAATCGGTGGAATGCTTTTAACCAGGCGGCAACTTGCTGAGCTTAAGGGCAATTCGCGATTGGCTGGTTTTGCCCTGGCGGCTGGGGCCGGCGGTGCCATTGCTTACCAGTTCCTGAACACGGCTTATTGGAGTGCCCATATGTGGCTGCCTATCGGGATAATGTTGGCCGGCTTGACCGTCCTCAAAAATTCTGAAGAATCAGAAGCTGAAAATACTTTTGCCCCAGGCTGATTATGCGTCCCTCGCGTCCTTACCATGCAGTAACAGCTTACCATCGCGAGCCAGGCGGGCTGCGGCGTTTGGATTTTTTTATAGACAGGATCATGCAGTTGGCCGGTGACCGCAATCCAAATGAATTTAAAATTCTTGACATTGGTTGTGGCAACGGCAACATCACTGTTCCGCTGGCAGTCATGGGTTTTAGCGTCGTCGGCGTTGACCTTTCAGATGTTGCCATCAAAACTGCCAAACAAGCGGCTGATGAGGCTGGTGTGTCCGCGACTTTTATCGTCGGCGGCTTGGATTCTGTTGCCTCCAAACAATTTGACGCCATTATTTGTTCTGAAGTCTTGGAACACCAAGCAGATGTTGCAACCTTTCTCGACCAGCTCAGAGATAAGTTGGCGCCGCATGGAACTTTGTTTTTATCAGTGCCCAACGGACAAAGTCTTGAGGAAAAATTGCGGAGGGTTTTGAACCGTTCGAGCTGGGGCCTTTGGCTAAAGCACCGCATAAAAAAACAATGGTTGGGAGCGGGGATAGTCCAGAGCATTGCCCAAGACCCCCACTTACAATTTTATTCTTACAAAAGATTGTCAGCCGTCTTGCGCCAGGCAGGTTTTTGGATAATTGGTTCTGATAATGCGGCAGTTTGGTTTAAAGAATTTTTTTACCTGGTCGGGCGCGCTTGGATCAAGCGTGGCAGCCGATTTTTTCATGCGTCAGATTCTCTTGATGGCAGGTTGTGCGCTTATTGGCCGCGCATGTTGGCAGATGGTTGGTTGATGGAACTGAAAGTCGCTGACGAGCGTCCGCTGGCTGTCCAGTTGATTCCGACTTTGGGCATGGGCGGGGCTGAGCGTATTGTCCTGCAATTAGCTGAACTCCTGCCGCGCTATGGTTATGCGTCGATCGTTCTGGCACATGTCAGAGGCGGTGATTTGGAGAAAGAATTTAATGCAAAAAATTTGCCATATATCATCTTGCCATGCGAAGGTTTTTTGAAACGTTGGAAAAACTTTTGGGCTTTGCGCCGTCAACTGATGGATTTGCGGCCGGCTGTTGTCAACACCCACCTTTTTGGCAGTGATTTTTGGGGTCGCTTAGCTGCCCGTTCAGCCGGCCTGCATAAGATCGTCACGACCGAGCATAACGTCAACGCAGATTTTAGCCCATGGCGCACCTTGGCTTTAAGGCTCTCATCCGGCCTGTCTCGGTTTTATGTGGCTATTACCCAAAATGTAAAACGATATTTAATGGCAAAGATTGGCATCCCGGAAAAGAAGATAAAAGTAATTTTTAATGGTTTGGATCTGAAGCGCATAAAAACCCGCTCCGGGTCGCTTTTCCACGATGTCCCAAAGTTGATTTTTGTCGGCCGGTTGGAAAAGCAAAAAAATCTTGAGCTTATTTTACGGGCCTTGGAGCCGATCAAGCGCCCTTGGCAACTCACTGTCGTTGGCGTTGGTTCAGAGGCACAAGAACTTAAAGACTTGGCTGACAGCTTAAAGATAAGTCCGCGCGTGCATTTTTTGGGAGTCCGGAATGACGTGCCTGATTTGTTGGCCCAACATGATTTGTTTGTTTTCCCATCGCGTTGGGAAGGTTTTGGTTTGGCAGTTATCGAAGCAGCGGCCGCAGGCGTGCCGGTCTTGACCGCGGATCTGCCAGTGCTGCGTGAGTTAATGGATGAAAAACAAGCGACATTCTTGCCCTTAGACAACCAGGCTGCCTGGACAGCGGCCATCGAGTCAGCCCTGGCAGATCCGGCGCCTTGGGTCGCCAAGGCGCAGCACGCCGCGGCCGCAGACTGGTCCCGTTTTTCCGAAGAACGCATGGCTGCGCAATATGCGGAACTCTATCGAACGCTATGAAGATCTTGCATGTCAACAAGTTTTTCGACCTGCGCGGCGGCGCGGAGTTTTATTTGCATGACTTGATGGCCAGGCAAAGAAAGCTTGGCCATGAGGTGCATGTATTTAGCACGCAGACTGAAAAGAACCTGCCATCAGCTGATGAGGAGTATTTTGTTACCCGATATAATTATGACCGGTCAGAGGGCGCACGGCGTGATGTAAAGAAAGCTATAAGTTTTTTATGGAACAACGAGGCTAAGAGATCTTTTAGCAGGATGTTGGTTGATATTAAGCCGGACGTTATTCATTTGCATAACATCTACCATCACCTGTCCACCAGCATTTTGGTCGAAGTCAGGCAGTCGGGTATCCCTTGTGTCCAGACTTTGCATGACTATAAACTAGCTTGCCCAAACTATAAGATGTTCACGGAAGGCAAGGCTTGTGAAAGATGCAAGGGCGGGCATTATTGCCAGGCCATACGCCATAACTGCTTAAACGGTTTTTGGCCAAGCTCCTTGGCTGCCTTAGAAATGGCCAGCACTAAGTTCAAGCAATCTTATGAACGGACCGTTGGAGCTTTTATCTGCCCGTCGGCATTCATGAAAAATAAAATGATAGAATGGGGTGAGCCATCAGGCAAAATGGTGTATGTGCCAAACCCAGTTGAAATTCCTGAACGCGTAAGCAGTGATCGAGGAACAGCGTCTTATGTTTATGTTGGGAGGTTATCCCACGAAAAAGGTCTTGAAACTGCCATCAGGGCTTTTGCCCGAGTACCTTCGGCAAAGTTAGAGATCATCGGCCAAGGTCCAGAAGCGCTGCAGCTTCAAAGGTTGGCCCAAGAACTTGCTCCTGAGCGCATAAAGTTTTTAGGTTTTTTGGGTGGGACGGCTTTAGCTGACTATCGCGACAAGGCTCGGGCTTTTATCATGCCAACCGTCATGTATGAAAATTCTTCGCTGGCAGTCTTGGAAGCAATGGCTGCCGGCGTGCCAATCATAGCGTCAGACATTGGCGGCATTCCGGAAATGGTGAAAGATGGCGTAAATGGATTTTTGGCAAAGCCAGGGGATGTTGAATCTTGGATAGAAGCTATCAATCAGATGGAATCATTCTCATCAGAGCAGCGTTTGGAAATGGGCGATGCCGGGCGTGAACTCGCAAAAAATAATCACAATTGGGAAAAGCACCTCAAACAACTGGATGAGATTTATTTGGGTTAACTAAAATCATTTTGTTTGCGGCGGTCTGGGTGAAAACTTCGGATTATTGATCTTCCATTTTTCTACCCATTGGCCAATTCCTTTGCTGTCCCTTTTTTTAGATGCATGCGAGCTCTGTTGAGACCAAGCGAGCAGTGATTCGAAATTTAATTGGTAACGGTTACGGACAATGATATAGCGGATCTGGTTAAGAGCCACAGCCCGGCGGATAGTCCTATCAGAAATACCAAATATTTTAGCAGCTTGTGAAATGCTTAGGCGGATATTTGTAACCTCATTTTCTTTAGGCATATTTAACCCTAGTATGGCCTGAAAAGGTTAAAATGTCAAAGCTAGCTTAGACAAATGTTTAAAAAGGCTAATGAAAGGCCATTTAAGGATTGTTTTCTTAGGGTTTTCGTGGCAAGATATCACTTACTTGTTTTTAGGGAGGATCCGAATAAAGTCTATATAATGCAACTCGTTGATCGCTATCTCCTCTACCGCATTCGCGCCAAAAGAGACGCTGAAGCGTTTGCCAAGATCTACGATAGGCACGTTGGCCCTATCTATAGGTTTGTTGTATTTAAATTGCCCAAAAAGGAGGATGCCCAAGATGTTACAGCCGAGGCTTTCACCCGACTTTGGCAGCTCATCCAGCAACAGAAAGAAATTACTAACATTAGAGCTTTTTTATACCAAGTTGCGAGGAATTTAGTGGCAGATTTTTATCGAAAATCAGAACAATCTCCGACCCCGGAGTCTTTAGATGTAACATTAGACACCGAAAATACGTCTACTAGTTTACACACTGACCAAGGTCGAAGCATGGCTCAAATGGAAGCCAGAAGCGAATTGGCCTTGGTGCTTAAACAATTGGAACGGTTAAAAGAAGATTATAGGGATGTGCTGGCCTTGCGACTAATTGATGGATTGAGCTTTACGGAGATAGCCACCATCTTAGGCAAAGAGCCAGGCCATGTGCGAGTCATCTATCATCGTGGGTTAAAGGCCATTAAACAAGCTAACGAACCATGAGCCAATACCAGTTGCTAAAAAAGATAAATCAGATCAGGAACATGGCACGCCGTACCAAACCGGACGCGGCGTGGGTTTTAGCTACCCGTTCAACCTTGCTCATGCAGGCAAAGAATTCTCAACCAACATCTGTTGTCCAAAGGTCATCTGTTTTCAAGGAGTGGGTCAAATTTTTCGCCCCGCTTTTCTCGTTTGGCAAATGGATGCGCAAGCCGGCTTTTTCGATTGCGGCCATAATTCTGGCCATCTTCGGCGGCTCGTTGCTTTCGGTGTCAGCGGCTGAGCGTTCCTTGCCGGGCGATCTTCTTTACAGTGTTAAGTTGGCAACTGAACAAGCGCGCTTGGCTTTGGCCAAAAATCCCCAAGAGCGCGTCATGCTCAAGACTGAGTTTACCGGTCGGCGTGTGGATGAAATGAAACAAGTGGCGGCCGGGTCAGCTTCGGATCGCGGAGATAAAGTTATACAAACAGCGGAGGTCCTTAAGCGGGACATGCATACGATCAAGCAGCAATTGGATGATATGCAAGGCCAATCCTCGCCAGAAACGGTTAAGGAAACAGCCAAGATGGTGGATGAAAAATCAAACGCCGTAGTACTGGCCCTGCAAGAATCGAAAGACACCATGACGTCGGAAGAAAAAGTTAAAGTGACGGAAGCGCAAGCTGCAGCTTCTGATACGTCAGTTAAGGCCATCGAGGTTTTAGTGGAAACGAATAAAACGGCCGGCGACGTAGTCACTGATCAAGATGTGGCAGATATCATGAAGACGCATAATGAGTCTGTAGTTAAGACCATGGCCCAATCCGTGGGTTTAAACCCGGATACGGCAACTTCAACCGGGTCATTGTCTTTGCCGATATCAAATAAGACCATGACATCCAGTACGGCGGCAGTTTTGGAAAAAGTGACTGAGGCCCAAAAGTCTTTTAACGAGGCAGACAAGCTAGTCTCGGAAGATAAGATTGATGAAGCGATGGAAAAGGTTAAACTTGGCACGCAACAAGCTTTTGCCGCCCAGAAGACGGTTGAGCAGGCTGATGCCGTAGCCGATCAGACGGCGGTTGATCAGCAATCTCAGAATACTGGTTCGGCGACAAGCACTGCTGCGACGAGTACCACCAAAACAACGACATCAACGTCACAAACTGAGGACAAAACTCTTAACTCAAATCCAACAACCACCAAACCGGCACCGTGAGTTTCTGATCCCCCGGCAAGTCGTTCGCGAACGACTTGCCCCGCTGAACAGGGCACCTGTCATCAAAGACGGATGTCCTGACGGGCGGGGGAACTAACGTTGTTAGTTCCTGTGGGATCTCGAACTCCAGCGCCCGGAAACGTAAAATCCTCGCCACGGTCCTCTTACAAAGGTCGATCCCGCGAAACGGGAAGAGTGACCAACCTACTCATTAAAAACCTATCGCGAGCATGCATTCTTCAACGGATGCACCTCGCAATCCGCCATGCACATTAAAAGTGTATGGCAAAACAATTGTTCACATTATGTATAATTCATTCAAGAAAGTTCTCTCCACCTTCGTATCCTTGGTGACCATTCTCTGGTCCGTGGGTGCAGGTTCGTTGGCTTTCCCGATCTCGGCCAATGCCGCCACGCTCAACGCTGGTGACTTGATCAAGGCTTCGGGTCCTTCAGTTTATTTCTACGCCAACGACGGGACACGTTATGTGTTCCCGAATGAGAAAACTTATTTCTCATGGTTCAACGATTTCTCGTCCGTTAAGACCATTACGGATGCAGAACTCGCCGCCATTCCCCTTGGGAAGAATGTGACGATCCGCCCGGGCACCAAGCTCGTTAAGATCACCACTGATCCCAAGACCTATGCCGTCACCAAGTGCGGTACTTTGCACTGGATCGAATCCGAATCAGTTGCCAAGGCCCTCTATGGCGATGCATGGGCGACCCGCGTTGTCGATGTACCGGATGCTTTCTTCGAGAACTACACGGTCGGTTCCTCAATTTCCACTAATGTCCATCCTGATGGCCAGCTCGTCACTTATGCGGGCGATTCCAACAAATACGTCATCATGGGCGGCCAGAAGCGTAAGATCGCGGATGACGCGGCCTTCACTGCCAACAAGTGGAACATGATCAACTCGGTTGTTACGACCATCTCGTACACAGCCGGTGCTGATGTCACAGGCGCTGAACCAGATAATTTCTGGACAGTCTCTTGCGGCACCACGCAACAGACCCAAGGCGGCAGCGTAACCGTAGCTTTGGCTTCGGATACCCCGTCCGGTGCGACCGTTCCCCAGAACGCCATGAGCGTCCCGATGGTCAAGGTTGTTATCACGGCCGGCAATGCCGATGCCTTGGTGACTGGCCTGCGCTTCCATCGCGTGGGAGTCGGTTCCACAGCTGACTTTGCCAACGTGTACTTGTATGACCAGACCGGCATTCGTCTCACGACAGGCCGCTCGGTCAACGTCACAAGCAACATGGTTGAATTCAATTCCTTGAGCATCACTGTCCCGGCCGGCGGCATGAAGTCCTTCTACATTTATGCTGACTTCGCCGGTACGGTTGGTACTCCGCTCACAACCGGTGGCAACCATGCTTTCGAGTTGGTTGATGCCGCGAGCGTCGTGCTCTCCGGTTCAGGCACTGTTGCTGGCTCCTTCCCGGTGCGTGGCAACGTGTTCATCGTTGGCCCGGCCTTTGCTGGTACGATTACCATCGCAACTGGCCCACAGCCTGCCAACCCGAACATCGGTGCTAAGGATGTTGAAATCTCAACCTTCAAGTTGACTGCCAGCACCAATGACATCAAAGTCAATCGCGTAACCCTGTACCAATCCGGTTCAGTGGATAACGCTGACCTGAGCAACTTCGCCCTTTATCAGGGTACGACCAAGGTCGCTTCCGCTGCCTCGGTTGATGTTAAGGGTCACATTACGCTTAACTTTGACACGCCGTACTTGATCACCAATGGTGTTACACGCGTCTTCTCGCTCCATGCCGATGTGGCTGGCCGCGCCGGACGTACGATCAACACCTATGTCGAGTACGCCACTGACATCATGGCAACCGACACTGTCTACAACTCAGGCGCTGCAGTAAACATCGCCGGTTTTGACGGAACAGCCGGTCCGCACTTCTGTCTAGTGACGACTCAGGGCGGTGCTTTGACCTTCGCCTTCAATGGCCCAGTGTCTTCCAACATTGCCAAGGGTCGCTTGTCAGTTCCTGTCTTCAAGTTCGCCTTGACTTCACCGGATAACGATTTGGAAATCCGCCACCTGCGCATGAACATGACTGCTATCAGCGGCCGGTTGTATGACGTGGCAGCCACCACACCGTTCTTCCGCAACATCAAGGTTGTCGACACCAAGACTGGAAATACCTTGGTTGGTCCTAAGGAACTGTCGTTAACCGGCAGCCCGACCACCCAGAACTTTGACTTCAATGAAACGTTCACCATCAAGGCAGGAGAGACCAAGGATTTGGCTTTAGTTGCCGACTTGGCCAACTCAGTTGATGTCAACTTCATTGACCAGCAATACCGCGGTATCTTCCAGGCCTTCATCGATGGTGACGTCAAAGTCGTCACGACTGGTGAAAACCTGTCTTTGACCAAGATCGTCCCGAATGCCAATACCAATGGCAATGCCATGACGGTTAAGGCTTCGGCCCTCGACGTCAATTTGGCTTCCACGCCAATCTCGGACACGATCGTGAAGAAGGCCCAGAACAAGCCGGTCGTCGGCCTCTCGCTCACAGCCGGTGCCCAGTCTGACATCACTGTCACCAACGTGGTGCTCAAGTGTCAGGCCCAGCTCGGCCAGGTTGCCGGTGTTGCTACCAACTTCAACACAGCAGCCGGTCTCGCCGCTTGCAGCCAGCGCATCATTTCGTTGGCCCTGTATGATGGCGATAACATCGTCGGTTTGGCCCATGCGCCAGACTCGGTTACTGGTGAAGCTCCGATTACCAACATGAACCTCAAGGTCCTAAAGAGCACGACCAAGTCCCTCACGGTCAAGGCCACGCTCTCTTCGGCCGCTTCCACGACCCACACAGATTTGATCTCAGTGGGTTTGGCTGCCACCGACATGGTCACAGCCCAGGATGAGGATTCCAACACGGTCAGCACTGCCGGTGTCAACGTCAAGTTGTACGGCACAGGCGGTGGCCAACAGTTGGGTGCTACACCTGCTGTTTACCAGACCATCATCAACTCCGGTTCCATCACAGTCGCCACAGATGCTAACCCGGCTACCACAATCGTGGTCGGCAAGGTGTCCAATGACGTCTGGGTACCGTTTGCCCGCTATAAGGCAACAGCTCAATACGAAGACATGGTCATCGACCAGGTCCGCGTACAGAACATTGCCGGCGGCGACAACGCCAACTACCGTCAGATTGCCGTGGCTGCAGCAGGTGCAGTCAAGGGCGCTGGCCAGTTGGATAGCGGTGCTACTGGTGCCAAGGATGTCGATCTCACAGGCAATGAAATCACGGTTCCCAAGGGTGGCTTCGTGAACTTCGAACTCTGGGGCAAACTCTCGGATGTGGTTAGCTCATCAACGGCGCACGGCGCTGCTGCGGGTGTCACTCGCACAGGCCACAAGCCGGCTTTGGGCATCATCAACAACATCCAGACAGGCGCTTGGGATGCTAACTACGCCGGTATGCTCAACATCCGCACGACCGGTGCGGCCTCGGGCGAACGCGTGTACTTCACCAGCGGTGCTTTGAACGGCAACCCAATGATCATTCGCGCCACCAAGCCTATTGTGTCCAAGCTGCCTTTGACCAACACGGTCTTCAGCGCAGGCCAGACCACGGACTTGTATCGCGTCCAGATCGGTGCCAACCCAGTTGGCAGCGTTGCCCTCAAACAGATCGTCTTCAATGTGTCCAAGTCAGCCGGCGTCTCGTTGGCTAACTTCCGCTTGAATGAGGATTCAACAGAAATCCCGGCCGCAGACATCTACTTCACAAACGCCACTTCGGGCGCTGACCTCTACAGCACTACGGTGCCGGCAGGCGTCAACTCGTTCAAAGTTGTCGTTACCTTCGTGAATGAGAAGTCAATCAGCGGTACTGGCCATGTCTACTCACTCCGTGCCACAGTCAACGGCGCTGGAACGGGTAACAACGTGACCACTTCGTTCTACCGCGATCCGGGTACCACCTTTGTCGCCGCTGCTTACCTCATAAATAGCAGTGGTACTGGTGGAATCAGCGTCTCCAGCGCCAGGGTATTTAACCTGGACACTGGTGATCTTGGCGGCCGCCCAAGTGGCGCAGCCACCAACGAGGGTACATTTGTGTGGTCCGATAACTCGGAAGTCCCGCACTTGTACACCTCAGCAGGCTCTTACGACTGGACCAACGACGTTAACGTCGATGACCTGACGCAGAGCGCCTCAGTGAGCAACTAATCATCTCCCTCTACCCGTCACGTCCGCTTAAGGCGGACGGGACACCCCTTCCCCCGTTCGCGGGGGAAGGGGGAGGGGATGAGGGGAGGGTTAGAAGCTCGAAGCCCTGGATTCGTCTGGGGCTGACAATACAAAAAATAAAAAATCCCGCGTAGAGACGTTGCATTGCAACGTCTCTACATGCGGGGTTTTTTTATTCCATCGGCTCTGCTATCCTATGTGCCATATGCAACGATCAACAGCCATCAAGGTCCTTAAAGCTATTGTTTATGCAGGAATTTATGGGGGCCTGCTCATGCCCCTAGTATTCGTGCCAGTGGTCATCTTCCCGTTTGTCTTTTCTAAGCTGATTTTTTTCCAGATTTTGATTGGCCTAACTTTCCCTGCCTATTTAATTTTGGCTTGGATAGAGCCTCAATATAGGCCAAGGTGGTCTTTATTATATTGCGCTATCGGTGCTTATTTTGTCGCTTTGCTGCTGTCAGTGATTTTTGCGGTTGACCCGGTTAGGGCCTGGTGGGGGAACCAGGAACGCATGAACGGATTATTCACATTGATCCACTTTTTCATTTGGCTGACCATGACGATCTCGCTGATTAAAACTTGGCCACAGTGGCAAAAATTTTTGAACTATCAAGTTATTTTGGGTGTGTTCATGGCTTGCGTAGCTTTATTGCAACGGCCGTTTCCGAACCTTTTACTGTTTCCGGCCGGCGGGCGCGTGGGAGGTTTACTGGATAACCCGATTTATATGGGCGCCTACCAGCTCTTTATCCTATTCTTTATCGCCTTGCTCTGGATGAAGACCAAAAATAATGGCTGGCGTGTCTGGTATGTGATCGCCTTTATCGCATCCATGACTTCCATGTTTGCTGCCGGATCGCGTGGGCCTTTTATGGGAATGATTTTCGGCATTGTGGTTTCTGCTATTAGTATCGGTGTGATGCACCATAATAAAAAAATACGTTTAGGCGTCATTGCTGCCGTATTGTTTTTGGGCCTGACCTACCTTGGCATAGTGACCTACGGCGTCCAAACAACGGTTTTCAAACAATTTGCCACAAGTTTTCCAACTGTCAGCCGCATGTTCTACATCCAGACGGGGACAGCAGGGCGCTTTATTGCCTGGGATATTGCCTGGAAAGGCTTTTTGGAGAGGCCGCTGACCGGTTGGGGCTTGGATGACTTCCATATCCTATTTAACAAAAATTATAACCCCAAATCCTTACGCGCAGGTTATGCCGAAACGTGGTTTGACCGGGCACACAATACAGTCATGGACGTGATTTCCATGACAGGCATTTTTGGCTTTGTGACTTTTGTGGCTCTTTGGGGATTGCTTTACTTCACAATCATCAAAGCCCGTCGCAAAGGTTATATCGATATGTCGACCACGGCCATACTGATAGGCTTGCCGGCCGGTTACTTCCTACAAAACCTTTTTGTGTTTGACCATCCGGCGGCTTTTAGCATGAGTTACCTGCTTTATGCTTTTGTGGTTTGTATTGAATATCCGATTTTTACGGGTGATAGTGCCAAAGCACAAGGTGCGATGCCTAACCAGGAAGCAGGAAAAAAGGTTAGGCCAGTACCTTGGGTCACGTTTGGTTTAATCCAGGTAGTTTTCGTATTGTTGGTTTACCTGACTTCGGCCATGCCGGCCTATGCTTCTTATCTGTCCATAAAATCAAATAACTCTTATGCGGCCGGCAACCTCCAGGGTATGTTGGATTATGCCAAGCAAGCTGCAACTATCCAAACGCCTTATCTTGATGAACAGACATTCTTGCTTTCCAGGAATTTGATAGCCCTGGCTGATGCCGGTGAGCTAACTAAGTGGCCACAATGGAAGGAGATGTTTAATTTGACCAAGCAAATTACGGAGCGCCATCTTGTCAGCCATGGCATGAATTCTCATCCGCGATTCATTTATGCCAACTTATTGCAATCGATTGCCCAGGTTACCCGGGATATCAACCTGATGAAAGAAGCAGAAGTACAATATAAGGCGGCGATTGAATGGAGCCCCAAACGCCAGCAATTATACTTTGGTTATGGGCGCTTATTGTCAGACATGGGCCGACCAGAAGATGCTATGTCGCAGTACAAGCAAGCTGCTGAGTTTGATCCCGGGATAGGCGAGGCTTGGTGGTACGTTGGCGTGAGTTATTGGTTTGACCAAAACAAGCCGCAAGAAGGTGCGCAGTATATCATTAAAGCCGTCAAATCTGAGTTGGCTTATCCTCTGCGCAGCGGACAGGATGCTCTGTTGCTGGCCCAGGCTTATGACTTGATGAACGATAAAGATGGTTTGAAATCCTTGATAGATATTTTACCGACTTTACCGGCTTCACCGGCAGCCGTGTATGTTCAGATTGCCAAAGCCATGGAACACCAGGGATTAATTGAACAGCGCAACATGATTTTAGGTGCTGTCATCAAACTTGATCCCACCACGATAAACCAGCTCCAAGCTTTAATTGATGGCCGGGCTAAAACGATTGATGAATCGCTAAGACTCGCGACCACCACTAAGCCAACAGCGGTCAGTCCTATCCAAAACCAGCCGACACAGCCAACGGTTGTGGCTACAGCCACAGCTTCGCAATCGGATCGCGGACCACGGAAATAATTTACTTCTGAAGAAGGAGAGACTTAACCGTCTCATCAACCGTTTTGCTCCAGGCAAAACGGTTTTTGATTTGCTCATAAGCTCCGTTTGCCAGAGTTTGATGTTTAAGCCCATCACTCATCAGTTCAAGAATTGCGTTCGTCAAAGCCTGCATGTCATTTGGTTGGACGATAATGCCAGCGCTATCCAACATCCAGCGATTAGCCCCCACGTCTGTGGCAATGATTGATACGTGGCTGGCCATGGCTTCAAGCAAAGTCATTGACATGCCTTCTTTGGTTGAAGGCAGCACAAACAAATCAAAAGCGCGATAAAGTTGTGGCGCGTCCATCCTCCGTCCAGCCAATAAAACATAATCTTCCTGTTTCAGCTCCTTATGTTTACGTCGCAACTCATCCATCTGCGGGCCGTCACCGATAATAACAAATTTCACGTCAAGTTTTTGTTCGTGGACTGATCGGCAAACATCTAAATACCAAATAAGATTTTTCGGCGGGTAGGCATTGGCAATCGTGCCTACGATCATCGAATCTCGAATCTCGAATCTCGAATCTCGACCGTTTAAAGTTGTGCGGGCTGAATCTCTGTCTAAAAGTTGCTGTTCGAATTTACCAACATCAATCCCGTTGGGGATTGTCACAATTTTTTCGCGCGCCTTAATTTTTAATTCTCGCGCCAACTTTTCATCATCGGGAAAAAGACAGATAATGATATCTTTCCAGCTGGAAGAAGTTTTTTCTATCCAAATATAAAATTTTTTCTTCCAGGCTGGCAGCTGCTCATTAAAAACCCAACCATGCGCTACGTAAACGACGCGGGGTACTTTGGTCAATTTAGCCGCCAAAGATCCGACAACACCCATCATGCTACTGTTGAGGTGGATTGCTTGCGGTCGTAAACGTCGAAATAACTTTGTCAGTTCTAAAAGTGAGAGCAGGTTATTGATGGGATTGATGTCGCGAGCCATCCATTTCAACTCTTGAAACTCAATTCCAGCCTCGCGACACCTGTTGCCCAGCTCGCCTCTGCCCCCGGCGCAGACGATGACTGGCAAGTTACGTGCCTTGAGCTCTTGGGCCAAATTAAAAATATAGGCTTGGGCTCCACCCCAATCCTGGCTTGTCACCATCAAGAGAATTGGTCGCTCAGGGGGCATAGACTTGGATTAAAGCTTATCTTAGCCCAATCCTTGCTTTTTAGCTAGATTTCGTATAAATTGGCCATTATATGGACGCAAAAAAGGTCCTGGTAACGGGTGGGGCGGGCTTTATTGGCTCGCATCTTTGTGATCGCCTGGTAGCAGAGGGCTGCAGTGTCATTGTGTTGGATAATTACTTCACTGGTTCGCGCGATAACCACGTGGCCGGAGTCGAATACCGCGAGGGACATACTAAGGATATTGAAAAGCTGGTTCCTGAAAAACTCGACCTTGTTTACCACCTTGGGGAGTACGCACGCGTGGAAAAGAGCATGGAAGAACCGGGTATGGTTTGGGACCTGAACAAGGCTGGAACTTTTGCTGTTTTGGAATTTTGCCGCAAGCGCGGATGCAAGATTGTTTACGCCGGTTCCTCAACTAAATTCAGCGACGGAGGGTTGGGACGTGACTTGGCGCCTTACACCTGGGCCAAGGCTACAAACACTGAACTCGTAAAAAATTACGGCCAATGGTATGGCCTGCCGTTTGCCATAACTTATTTTTATAATGTCTATGGTCCGGGTGAGATCAGTCACGGCCCGTACTCCACGGTCATTGGAATTTTCATGGAAGAGTATAAGCATGGCCAGCCTTTGACTGTGGTGGCGCCCGGTACCCAGATGCGTAATTTTACCCACGTGGAAGACATTGTCGACGGTTTGATTCTAGTTGGCGACAAAGGACAAGGGGATGAGTTTGGCATTGGTGCAGCCGAAGGCTATTCTGTCGTGGGTGTTGCCAAGATGTTCTGCGATGAAGTCATCATGCTGCCCGAACGGCGCGGCAATCGACAGGATTCAGTCGTTGATACATCCAAAGTAGGTGCTCTCGGCTGGCAACAAAAACACAAGCTCGAAGAATATATCAAAGATTTTGTTCAGCAGACGAAGCGCGAGGCTGGCATTGAAAAATGCGTGTTGGTTTTTTCCACGACTTTTTACCCGGCAGCCGGTCCAGCTGAAGAAGCTTTGTGTGAGTTGATGAGACGCATGCCAGATGTGCATTTTGACGTAATCACTTCTGCTTTTTCTTTGGAAGCCAAGAATGCGCCATCACCTCTGCCGAATGTTGAGGTCTACCGCTTAGGGCGCGGCGCTTGGTTTGATAAATTTTTCTTGCCAGTCTTAGGCGCCCGAAAGGCCAAAGAATTGATTCAGAAACATAAGTATTTGTTCATGTGGTCTATTATGGCTAGCTATGCTGCTTTGGCTGCCATTGGTCTGCGTCGTCGCTCGGGATTGCCATTATTAATTTCATTGGCTGACCAGCGTCTGGAAAGCGTGCCTTGGTACTCGCGGTTTTTGTTAAGCACAATACTGATGAGAGCTGACCAGATCGCGACAATCGGAGGCGGACAGGAAAGGTTTGCCTCAAAAGTCGCAAGACCGGCTAAATTAACCGCCTCTAACCGCAGAGGAGATGTTTTTGCCAATGCCATACGTTTTGCCTATAACGCCATACTCAAAGAGAAGAGTGCGGAAAAAGTAAAAACCCTATGAGAGTGGCCGTGTTTGCAGCAGATGATTTTATACCTCCGGTAGGTGGCGCCGAAGTGGCTTTAGGCGAAATCATTAAACGTAATCCGGAAATCCATTTTGATTTATTCGTGCCAAAGCTTTTTAAAGGCCGCTCGCGCGTCCAGAACATTGGCAACGCTACAATCTACCGTTTTGGTTTTGCTTGGCCTGCCTTCGACAAGCTTTGCTTTATGGTCCTAGCGCCTTTTTCTGCTTGGCTCAAAAATCGTCGCGAACCTTATGACTTAACCTGGTCCATGATGGCGAGTTATGGAGGTTTTGCCTGTTTGTTTTTTACCTGGCTTACTCCCAAGATAAAAATGTTACTGACGTTACAGGAAGGCGACCCTCCGGAATACATTCTTAAACGGGTCGGTATTTTTAGGCCTTGGTTTAAACAAATTTTTGAACGCGCTGATGCGATACAGGCTATTAGTCGGTTTTTGGCTGAGTGGGGAGTTAAGATGGGCTTCAAAGGGACGCCAGAGGTCATCCCCAATGGCGTGGACTTGGTGCGTTTTACCGCCAAGATCAGCCCTGACGAACGAAGGAAGATAAGACAACAGTTAGGATTTTCGGAAACAGATGTCGTCCTGGTTACGGTCTCTCGTTTAGTACTGAAAAATGGGACAGGCGATATCATCTCTTCCTTAACTAAGTTACCTGAAAACTATAAAGCTTTGATTATTGGTTTTGGGGAAGACCAAGCCAAACTTGAGGCATTGACCTCAAAGGAAGGCCTGACCGGCAGAGTTGTCTTTGCTGGCAGACGTGACCAAAATGAACTGCCAAGTTTGCTGCAAAGCTCGGATATTTTTGTGCGCCCCTCGCTTTCTGAAGGCTTGGGCAATTCTTTTATTGAGGCTATGGCTGCTGGTTTGCCGATCATAGGTACGCCGGTCGGTGGCATTCCTGACTTTTTGTTTGACGGTAAAACAGGTATTTTTTGCGAACCTAATAATCCTGGCTCGATTGCCTCAGCAGTCCTCCGCATCCAAAATGAAGAAGGCTTGAAACAGAAACTGGTTGAACAGGGGAGTAAGCTAGCCGTGGAGAAATTTGGCTGGGAAAATATTACACAAGCCATGCAACAGCTTTTTAATAAGTTATCGCAAAATGGAATTTTCATGTTTACTTTGGATACGGAGTTGGCTTGGGGTACGCATGGAGATGAGAAATGGGAAAAAGAATATCTGGCTACAAGGCAAACAGTTGATAAGCTTTTGAAATTATTGGACAAATATAAAATCAGCGCGACTTGGGCTTTTGTCGGCCAGTTAT
>JAQULH010000012.1:0-2928 GCA_029004215.1 Patescibacteria group bacterium
TTACTCATATCCGGCAGGCTTAAGCCAGGCTCACGTGTGCCGTTCGCGCCCGCCTTGGCAGCCGGAGCCTTGGCAGCCATTTGGTGGACGCCTTGGATCACGGCCTGGTTGGCTTATGCCTTTGCATAATAAAAACGGTTTTACTTTAGTTGAAGTGATGGTCAGCGTGGCTGTCATCGGGCTTTTGGCTGTTATCATGATGACGAGCTTGGGCTCTACCCGGCAAACAGAAGAGTTGAAAGCTTCTGCTCGGCAGTTGGCGGCTGATATCCGCAGCATGCAAGCCCGCGCTTTGGCGGCTGGCGATGTCCAAGCTTGTCCCAATAGTTCTTCGTTGCTTTCAATTTGTGAAGATTCAACAGCTGCTTGTACCAATCCTGCAGATTGTGTGGCCCACGTGCCTTCGGCTTTTGGTGTCAATGCTTCATCCAGTGCCACGTATTACACGCTTTTTGCCGAGGTAGAGCCTTCGACGGCTGATTTCCACCTAACCAGGCCAACCGAAGTTTTGCTTAGCCGTCCTTTGCTGCAAGGCACCAGCCAGAATGTGGTCATTAAAAATGTGTTGACCGGTAAGCCAGCCCCTTTATTGTCAAAGACAGCAGGTGATGTCAGCTTTATGCGCCAAAGCGGCAATACGCGGCTAAATGATGGCAGTGGCCTTGAGCCGGACATAATGGTCTTCCGTTTGTGGCACAAAGTTTCGAGCAGTACGGTTGATGTTGAAGTCAATCGAGTAACCGGCAGGGTATCTGTCCTATGAAATTAAAATTGACTAACTGCCCGGGGCAATCGTTGGTCGAAATGTTGATCGTGCTTTTTGTCATTTCGGTTGGGCTGTATGCGGCAGTTACCATGATTTTTTCCAATGTTAATTTGCAGGAGCAGGATGCTGACCAGACAATTGCCATGAACTTGGCACGCGAGGCCTTGGAGTTGGTGCAGAACCAACGCGATTCCAATTGGCTGTCATCCAGCCAGTTCGATGCAGGCATGTTGGACCAGCCGGGTGATTGTACGGCTGCACCGGCCTGGGACGGGACAGGCGTGCCAGATCCTTTTTTTGACTTTACGCCCAATACTATTGACCAAGCCAGAATTTACAAGTCAACAAAATCGGCTTCCTTGGGGATGTTTACCAACGTGGTTTCAACTTCCACCACGGATATCTATAGGCTTGTGACTTTTGCGCCAATTTGCCAGGACACGAACGATGCAACCAAAAAAGCGGCAGCTGATGGTTTGTGTGTCTGCCCGCCGACCGGCTTGCCGGCTTATACCAAAGAAGTTGGTTTGCGCGCCAAAGTGGACATGCGGTGGTATCGGAAGAGCCGGCCGTTGAATCTAACCATTTTCAGTGATTTCTATGATTGGCGCTAAATCGCGAAGCTCGAATCTCGAAGCTCGAATCTCGAAAGCGAAAGCGCCGGGATTTACGGTTGTCGAGCTTTTGGTCGTCATGGTTTTGTTTACTTTTTCGCTTTTGATTTTAACGCAAACTTACCTTACTTTTATCCGGCTTTCGCACCGCACATCAAATTCAGCCACTATCCAGCAGGATATGAGGTTTGTGATGGAATACATGGCACGCAGCGCCCGCAACGGGGCTATTGATTACCCAGCGCCGCCACTGGCCATTGATGCCGTAACATCTACACTCAGGTTGAAGGCGGAAAATCAGCTGGCTTGGATGATGAGGAAATCCCAGCCGGGCGATGTGCGCTGCGGAGATGCGCCAAGCGTTTCTTGTTTGCTTGTTTCAAGTGATGATGGCGCAAATTGGGCGCCCATCACATCCAAAGGAGTTAACGTAGAAAAGTTTAATATTTATGTCAGGCCGTCCCTGTCGCCCTTTGTCTTGCAAGGAGGGACTTATTCAAGCGACCAGCAGCCTTACGTTTCAGTCCAAGTCAAAATGACTTTTAATACGCCGATCGATAAGGAAAAAGTCAGTATGGAAGCGCAAACCACAGTATCCTCCAGAGTTTATGTACGATAAGCTGCGCGGCAACATCACTGCTTTTGCCATTATCTTGGTGGCCATGGTTTTATTGTTGGGTATTGCTGTCGGTGTGGTAGTTTTGGAAGGCTCACGCCGCGCAATAGAGACTGACCGGGCGATAGGAGCTTATTACATGGCCAATTCAGGAATTGAGATGCAGCTTTATGACGTGCGCAAGAATAATGCCAAGCTTTCGGCCGAGTCAACGGCAGCCAGTATTTATCCCGGTGGCTCGAGTTGGAAGTCAACAACCGGTTATGAAACATCGACAGTCAAAACCATTCCGCTTTTGGGAGAAGAAGAATTGTCTTTTGTTGATCTTTTTGATCCGGATAATATCGGCCAACAATCAAACGTGGCTTCAGCCAGCCTGATCTGGGATGCCGGAGCAGGCGGTTGCCAGCCTGACTTAGAAATCGGTTACACTGTTTGGGATGTTGGCGTGACTGTTACTTGGCCTTCGAATGCGGCAGACTACATTATTGTTATTGCCCCATATGCCTCGCATTTGGGTTTTAATGTCGGTTCTTTGGACGTAACCAAGGCTTATCGCATGCGCATCAGGCCGTTAAAATGCAGCGCCAAAGACATTAACGTTTCTTTACTGGACAGCTTGAGTCATCCTTTGGCTTATCCGGGTGATATTACTCTAGGTTCAGAAGGCTCATACCAAAAAACCACCCAGCGTTTGCGCGTCACCATGCCGCGCCAGGATATTTTATCCGGCATCTTCAGTTACATCGTTTTCTCGCAAGAACAATTATGTAAGCGGGTTGGGGGAGCAGGGGTTTGTCCTTAAGGAGTTATTTTATAAACTTGAAAGTCGGTATGACAGTTGCGCATTCTTCGGCGCCGCCTTCGATCAAGTAGACCAAATTGTTTTTTTGAATCAAGATTTTTTTGCCGGAGCTGCTGCCGGATGCAGT
>JAQULH010000012.1:3028-6631 GCA_029004215.1 Patescibacteria group bacterium
TGGCTGCAGCCAGCTGCCAAGAAAATTATGCCTAAGAGTGCAGAACTAAGCATGACTATTTTTTTCATATACTTTGATTTTAGTTGATTTGCGGCATGATGTAAACGTAAAAAAATAACCCGCTTATTCGGCGGGGCAAAAGGAGTCGGCGAAGGCGCGCAGGGAGCGGAAGTGCGGAACATGGGGAGGAAGAACTCCCTGATGGACGCGGAAGTCAGGATCGTAGAGAGCGGCCTGGGAACCCGCGTTCATGGCGCCCAGCACGTCGGAGCGCACGGAATCGCCAATGTGCAGTAGCCTATCAGGTTTTATGCCCGCCAGTTCGCAGGCATGCCGGAAGATACGGGCGTCGGGCTTCTCGAAATCCAGCAAGCCGCTGTCGACCACGAAATCAAAGTACTGATTGATGCCGGCTACCGTCAGGTTCTGAATAACCTTGCCATTGGCGTTGCTGATGATCCCCAGACGAAAGCCCTTGGCTTGTAGCATCTCGAGACACGGGATGGCGTCTTCCGGCATGACGCTGAACCAGCTGTCCTGGACTGGCATGCAGTCTTTCAGAAAACGGACCAGCGTCTGAGTTTCGTTTAGGCGATGCGGCAAGAGTTCGCTGATCAGGCTTCCGGAATAAACGACTGAGACACCCGGTATTGGCAAGTCTTTCAGGGCTTTGGGGCTCTCACGGCCATTTACGTAACGGATGCGTCGATCAGCTTCCCTTAGATCGGTTGCTTTGAGGTTTACGTCGTAGTGTTTCTTCAGGAACTGAATGAAATCCTCGAATCTGGGGAAGCAGAGAGTGTGGCCAATGTCGAAAGTGATCACCTTGGGCCTTTTCATGGGCACCTCCGTTTGGTATGTGCGGCCCCATTTTTATCATAAGACTTTATTTATCGCAAGAGGCAATGATTATTTTTCGACGACAAAATTATTCTTAAAAATTTGTTTCCAAACCAGTAATAAATTAACGAATAGTAAAATATTAAAGACCAAAGAGAGGATATCGTAAAGCCCAACCTCATCGGTTATGGATAGCATGGCGTTGAAGAAAACAAAGATAACGGAGAGTATATAGATGAACTTAATTTTTTTGATTAGTCCAAACAACGCAATAGCGAAAAGCAGCGGTTCAAAAAATAACAAAATTTTAATAATCAAATAACTTTCGTTTGGCGTGAATTTGAAAAATGAATGATAAACAGCCATGATGCTCCAAAAAACAATGCTGATAATCAAAAGAACCTTGCACAATACAAAAAGTGTATTCTTCATATTTATCATATGAAGCCTTTATTTGCTCTTTAATTTTATTATCATGTCGATAATTGAGAGAATGACTCCGACTCCGATTAAGCCATAACCGATTAATCTGTCATCGCCAAAAACAATTCCCGCCACGATGAACGCGAAAGCAAGACCGACTAACGGGGTGAGTTTATTACCCTTTTGGGGTTTATTTACGAGAAAGGTAAGCAGGGCGATAAGAGCCAAGACGATAATGGAAATGGCGATGTAGATTTGGGATGGATTCATAATATCATCTTCAAGTTTATCATAATCTAGGCATGGTGTAAGGAGGCTAAGTTTTTATTGTAAAACAAACGTTTTTTCGCTATCATATGCAAGTATGACCCATGCCCAAGCAGCTGAAAGGATCGCCAAATTAAGGCAAGAAATTGACCGTTACCGCTACCAGTACCATGTCCTGAACAACCTTGAGATATCTGAGGCGGCTTTGGATGCGCTTAAGCATGAGCTTTATAAGTTGGAGTCAGAATTCCCTGAGTTGATTACGCCCGATTCGCCGACGCAGCGCGTAGCCGGCGGGGTGGCCAAAGGTTTCAAGAAAGTTAAGCATGAGGTGCGCATGATTTCTTTGGAAGATGTTTTTTCATTTGAGGAAGCAGAAGAGTGGCTCAAGCGCATCAAGAAAATTAATCCCCATTGCGATGACCATGGCCTTTATGCCGAGATCAAAATGGACGGCTTGGCTGCAGCTCTGATTTATAAAGACGGTAAATTGTTCCGAGGCGCCACGCGCGGCGATGGGAACGTGGGGGAAGATGTGACAACTAACCTTAAGACAATCGAGTCCATACCTTTGGTTTTGCGCGAGCCAAGCGAACGCGAACTGGATGCTTACTGCCATAAATATCAAGGCCAAATCAACGAAAGGCATTTGCGACACATAGCGACTACGCATGAGGGTGAATTGGAAATTCGCGGTGAGGTTTACATGCGCCGCAGCGTCTTAAAAAAGCTTAATGCTGAGCTTAAGAAAAAGGGCGAGGCTGAGTTAGCCAACCCGCGCAATGCCGCTGCCGGCGGAGTCAGGCAATTAGATTCAAAAGTCACGGTTGAACGCCACCTTTCATTCATGGGCTGGCAAGTGGTTGGCGATACTGGAACCAGGACGCATGAACAGTCGCATGAACTCATGAAGCTTTTGGGTTTTCCTTCGGGCGATTTCAATACTTTGTGTCATGACATCAAGGGCGTGCAAAAAGTCATGGAAAAAATCGGCAATGTCCGTGATAAACTGGATTACCAAATTGACGGCGTTGTCATCAATATTAATGATGACAAGATTTTTTTCGATTTAGGCATTGTCGGCAAGACGCCGCGCGGTTCAGTGGCCTGGAAATTTGCGGCTGAGCAAGGAACGACGATAGTACGCGATATTAAAGTCTCTGTCGGACGAACGGGAGTCTTGACTCCGGTGGCTGTCATGGATCCCGTCCAACTGGCCGGCACAACGGTCACGCACGCCACTTTGCACAACGAGGATGAAATTAGGCGTTTAGGCCTCAAAATCGGCGATACGGTCATTGTCGAGAAGGCCGGAGACGTGATCCCGAAAGTTGTCGAAGTCTTGCCGCGGCTGCGGACAGGTAAGGAAAAAGCTTTCCATATGCCAACACATTGCCCGATTTGCGGTTCAAAAGTCACACGCAAGGAAGGCGAAGTGGCGACCATGTGCACCAATCCGCGTTGTTTTGCACAGGAACTGGCAAGTTTGGGCCATTTTGTGGCCAGGGATGCGCTGGATATCCGCGGCTTGGGTGAGAAAATACTGGAAACATTTTTGCAAGAAGGCATCGTGAGCGAACCGGCTGACCTTTTCCGCATCCAACCGGGCGATTTGGGAGGGCTGGAAGGTTTTGGCGATATTTTATCCAATAAATTAGTCAAAGAAATCCAAGAACATCGTAAAGTTACTTTGCCACGGTTCATTTATGCTTTGGGCATCCGTCACATCGGCGCGGAGAATGCTCTTGTGCTTGCGCGCCACTTCAAGACGTTTGATAAGTTGCGAGAGGCTTCACTTGAAGAGCTGGATGGCATTGAAGGAGTGGGAGATGTGGTGGCTAAAGCCATCCATGAGTTTTTCCATAGCAAGGATGAGATGGCCAAAGTTAACCACATCCTGGAGTTTGTCCACGTTGAGCGCGAGACAAGCGAAGCGGCTCACGGCCGATTGTCCGGCACGACTTGGGTTTTTACCGGCACGCTCGATTCCGTGGCGCGTGATAATGCTAAAGAAATGGTTCGCAAGCTGGGTGCTGATGTTTCGGAGTCAGTTTCAAGAAAAACAACTTATGT